>JALOOZ010000058.1 GCA_025454155.1 Thermodesulfobacteriota bacterium | reverse complement strand
ATTACCTGGGATTCATCTTCCAGGGGTTCAACCTCCTGAACCGCACCTCGGCCCTGGAAAACGTCGAGCTTCCGCTCGTATACCGGGCGATTCCCCCCCGCCAGAGACATGAGCGTGCATTGAAGGCCCTGGAGGTCGTGGGGCTCAAGGGCTGGGAGACCCATACCCCGGGAGAGCTCTCGGGTGGTCAGCAGCAGCGGGTGGCCATCGCCCGGGCCATCGTTATCGAGCCGGTGGTGCTCCTGGCGGACGAGCCCACCGGAAACCTCGATTCCGCAACGGGGCGCGAGGTCATGGAACTGCTCTGCAGATTCAATGCAGAGCAGGGGATCACGGTGCTCATGGTGACCCATGACGCGCACATGGCGGCCTATGCGCGGCGTTCAGTACAGTTCCTCGACGGCATCATCGAGTCCGAGGAACACGGCGAGGGGGAGTGCTGATGCTCTGGGAGACGCTTCTGCTCGCCATCCGAGCTCTCCGCCGCAACGTGCTGCGCTCCACGCTCACCATTCTGGGCATCGTCATCGGGGTGGCGGCTGTCATCACCATGGTCACCCTGGGCAAAGGGGCCACGGTCCAAGTAGCCTCCGAGATCGGCAGCCTGGGCAGCAACATGCTCCAGGTGAGGCCCGGCCAGGGTTTCCGGGGCCCCGGCGGCGCCAGGTCCGAAGCCCCCATGTTCGGGGTGGCTGACGCCGAGGCCATCAATGACCAGGTCTCCGGACTGGAGGCCGTGGCGCCTCTGGCCTCCAAGGGGACCCAGGCCATCTACGGCAACGAGAACTGGTCGACCGTGGTCTACGGAACCACTGACGAGTATCTGCAGGTCCGCGACTGGCTGCTGGAGGCCGGGCGTGTGTTCACCCCCAGCGAGCTTCACTCGGGCAAGGCGGTCTGCATCATCGGCTCCACCGTGAGGAAAGAGCTCTTCGGGGGCGCCAATCCACTGGGTTCCTCCATCAGGCTGGGCAAGCTCTCCTGCGAGGTCATCGGGGCGCTCGAGTCAAAGGGCGCATCCGCCTTCGGGAGCGATCAGGACGACTTTGTGCTCATACCGCTGCGGACGTTCCAGCGGCGCATCGCCGGAAACACCGATGTCAGCGCCATCATGGTCTCGGCGCTGTCCGGCGTGCCGACGGAAAAGGTCCAGAAGGACATCGAGCAGCTCTTGCGCGAGCGCCGGCGCATCTCCGTGGGCGACGACGACGACTTCCACGTGCGGGACATGAAGGAGATCTTGAGCACGCTCACCGGTACGACACGCATCCTCACCGCGCTGCTCGGGGCGGTTGCTGCGGTCAGCCTGCTTGTGGGAGGCATCGGCATCATGAACATCATGCTGGTCTCGGTGACCGAGCGGACCCGCGAGATCGGCACCCGGCTCGCCATCGGCGCCCTGGAGCGCGAGGTGCTCATGCAGTTCCTGGTGGAGGCCGTTGTGCTGTCGCTCTTCGGCGGACTCTTCGGCATCATCCTGGGGCTCTCAGCTGCCGCCTTCGGATCGAAGCTGCTGAATGTGCCCTTCATCTTCAATCCCGGGATCGTGGCGCTGGCCTTCCTGTTCTCCGGCGCCGTGGGCGTCGTCTTCGGCTACTTCCCGGCCCGCCAGGCCGCCCGGCTGGACCCCATCGAGGCCCTGCGGCATGAGTAAACACACCGGTCGTATTATCGATGCTTCATCCTTGCCTGCTACATGTAGGATAAGATCCTCATATGAAGCCATGTCCCCGCTATGAAGCATCCCTGAAGGTGATCTCAAGGGTAAGCAATCCCCCGCTTATGGTTCTCTGAACCTCAAAACCCCTCTCGCGGAATCTGCTCAACATGCGCATGACCGGCCTGTTCTCTGCGAGGGCCTCACCCGTGAATCCCAGCAGACCCTGCTTCCTGGCGAGGTAGGTCACGTATTCGAGCAATTCCGTACCCACACCCTTTTTCTGCACATTATCCCGTACGGCAATGGCGAGCACTGCACGGTGCACATCATCCTCGATGACATAGCGGGCCACGCCGATGATCTCCTCCCTGTCGTCATGCTCGAGGACGGCCAGGATCGCCATGTGGGAAGTGTAGTCGATGACCACCAGCTTCTGGAGGTCATGGTGGGGAATCTCGGCGCGGGTTGTCAGGAACCGCATATAGAGGCTGTTGTCCGACAACGAGTAGACGAAATCCTTGAGCAGGGGCTCGTCGCTGATCTTGATCGGCCTCAGGAGGATGGTGAGCCCCGTCCTGGTCGTCCTGTGGGTTTCGAGTTCCTCGGGGTATTCACCTCTGTCGCCGGGGAAGAAGGCCTGATCCTTGAAGATGAGGTTGTGTTTCTTCGCCTCCTCGATGAGCCAGGGTCTGAATGCCGGGTGGGCGATGGCAATGAGGGACATGGCCCGCTCGCGTATGTTCTTGCCGTGCAGGTAACAGATTCCATACTCCGTCACCACATAATGGATATCCCCCCGGTTCAGCGTGACACCGGCGCCCGGAGACAGGTAGGGAACGATCCGTGAAACAGTGCCGTTCCTGGCGGTGGACTGCAGGGCGAGGATCGTCTTGCCCGTGGATGAATGGGCTACCGTCCTCATGAAGTCAGCATGCCCTCCGATGCCGCTGTAGAACATTTCGCCGATGGACTCTGCAGTGGCCTGGCCTGTCAGGTCCACTTCCAGCGCCGAATTTATGGCCACCATGTGATCATGCTGCGCTATGATATGCGGATTATTGGTATAGTCGATGGGCATGAAGCAGACCTTCGGGTTATCATGAATGGAGGAAAAAATATCGTTTGTACCGAGGCACAGTGAGGCGACTGTCCTGCCGGTGTCTATGCTCTTCTTGGTGTTGTCGATGACACCCCGTTCCATGAGTTCAATGATCCCGCTGCCGAGCAGCTCCGTGTGGACACCGAGGTGTCTCTTGTTGCCCAGGCTTGAAAGGATGGCATTGGGAATCTTTCCATAACCCACCTGGATCGTGGCGTTATCGGGGATGATCTTGGATACGTTCATGCCGATCCTTTGCATGCTCTCGTCAACAGCCGGGTTCTCATACTCGAGAAGCGGCTCATCGCAGTGAACGAAAAAGTCCACATCTTCAGCGTCGACAAGGCTGTCGCCATGCACAAAGGGCATGAAGGCGTTCACCTGGGCAATGACAAGCGGACAATGCCGGATCGCCTCCTTGATGATATCCACGCTGACGCCGAGACTCAGAGAACCGTTGTCTCCCGGGGGTGAAACCTGGATGAAAGCCACATCGATGGTGATGAGCCTTCTCCGGAAGAGCCTCGGTATCTGGGAGAGGAACACGGGTGAATAGTCGGCCTGACCCTGGTTGATGGCCTCCCTGGTAGTGTCCGCGATGAAGAAGAAATTCTGGCGGAAGTTGGGCCTGAATCTCTCAAAGGAATACGGCGCCAATCCCAGGGTCAGGAGATGGGACAGCTCCGCGTCGAAGATCGCCCTGGGGTTGGACCAGGCATATTTCATGAAGGCCCTGATCAGATGCTGGGGCTCTCCGCAGCCGGTACCCACGAAGATCCGGTCACCGCGGCGGATATGGCGAAAGACATCCTCATCCTTCAGGAACTTCTCGGGATACAAACCCTTCAGGTTTTCAATCCTTCTATCCGCATCGGCAAAGGGCATGGCAATCTCCTCAACTTCATGGCTATTATTCCAGAATTCACAGGCACGAGCAAGTGCGCCGGTTTTTTGTTGCCATCGTGGTCCTTCTGGGCAATAGAGAAGGGAGAGAGCAATACCCATGAACATAGGGCTACTGGAATTTTTCGACGAGATCAGCATCCGGGCACTGGCGCTCGGAACAGTCCGCATCGCGACGATCCTCGTCGTTGCATGGATCACAACCGTGATCCTGAAAAAGCTACTCAGAAAGCTGAAGACCCACCTGCTTGAGAAAAGCCGGCTTGCCGAGGGACTCTCCGAAGAGTCCACCAAACGCGTGGAGACCATCACCCGGCTCATCAGGGAGGCAGTGCTCATAGCCCTGTGGCTCATCGTGGCGCTGATCGTCCTGAAGGAACTCGGCATAGAGATCGGCCCGATCCTTGCCGGTGCAGGCATCCTTGGACTTGCCGTCGGGTTCGGGGCCCAGAACCTGGTCAGGGATGTCATCTCGGGGTTCTTTTTCATCATCGAGGACCAGGTCCGGGTGGGTGATGTAGCCGTGGTGAACGGCACGGCAGGGCTGGTGGAACAGCTCAATTTCCGGACCATCGTGCTGCGCGACCTGGCAGGCGTCGTCCACGTGTTCCCCAACGGTACGGTGAACACCCTGAGCAACATGACCAAGAACTGGTCGGGCTACGTCTTCGACCTGGGGGTCGCCTACAAGGAGGACATCGATGCGGTGGTGAAGATCATCGCGCAGGTCGGCGAAGAGATGAAGCGGGATGACACCTTCGGCCCTCTCATGCTCGAAGTCCCGGAGATCTTCGGCTTGGATCGGTTCCACGATTCGGCGGTGATCATCAAGGGCCGCATCAGGACAAAGCCCAGTCAGCAGTGGGTCGTGGGCAGGGAGTTCCTCAGGAGGATCAAATATGCGTTCGACGCCGCCGGCATCGTGATCCCCTTCCCTCACAGGACGGTCTATTCGATACCACAGGAGAAAGCTCCGAGCTGAAGCCCGAGGGGGATGAAGGGGGCATCCGCATTCCGGACATCAGCGGTCCGATAAGACTGTCAGTTGCCAGTGTTCGGCTGGGTCTTGTCAGGTACCGCCGCTTCCTGATCCTGGGGGACCATGGGTACAAAACGGTCCAGGGTGACGCGGAAGTCCCCCATGGTGTGGCTTGCCTCTATCTTCAGGACATCCTTGAATGCATCCGCTGAAAGGAAGATCTTGGTGTCGGCGGGTTTCTTCTTGGATTCGACGACCTTGCCGTCCTTGTCCAGCTTCCTGACCGTGGGGATGATGACATATGCAGGACGCTTCACGCCGTCCACATCGACGCCCTGTATATGGCTGCACCTGAGATGGAGCTCGTACTGGCTCTTGCCGCCGTACACATCAAAGACCTCTTCCTGGCCGACCTTCCAATCGAGACCCCTCACCAGGTAGGTCGCGGCAAAGGGGTCCACGGTGAACTTGTCCGGCTGGAGACGGCGCACATCGTAATCGACCGTACCGCCGTTCTTGGATTTCTTCTCGATGGTCTTGATTCCCCCGTCCTGCTGGAACTGGATGGTCATGTCCTTTTCCGTGGATCGAACCTGCTGCTGTGTCTTCGTCTGGATTGACGCCACCGTGGGATCCGTTTCCATGAGGGCCTCCCCACGGTATCTGATCTTGTAGATTCGGTCGATGGTGCTGTTCGTCTGGGCAAGGACCTGCACCTTGTAGAGATCACTGTCCCGGGCGATGGTGATGCTGGCAATCCCGATGCTCACGTTGTTGAAGTCGAACTTGTAGTAGTAGGTCCCCAGCCGGGGCTTGAATCGCGGATCAACAGAGACAGGCTTTCCATTGTCCGGGGGCTCAGGGGCTTGTGCGTACCCATTCTGCCATGATCCCGTGCAGGGGTTCACACCCATGATCATGATCAGGGATAGCATGAGGTGTCTCAGCAGGTTCTTCATGGACATCTTCATCTCCTGGCTGTTCTATAGGGCCTTCTGCCCTTCAGGAAAGGGTGGGTGTTGAAATTTTGCAACGCACTCTTCCCCTGATGCGCCCTAACCTGTTGTATTTGCATGACACGCCTCTTCTCGTGAATAATTATGCATCTTCCATACCATCGGACTGGACCATCCCCCTCCTTATTGACACCCCCGCTGCAACCCGTTACAGAGACACCATGCCAGAGGAGAATATCGTCCTTGCCATACTGTTCGCGGACATTTCCGGCAGTACGGGCCTCTACGAGAAGCTCGGAAATAAACGTGCCCACAAACTGGTCAGCACCTGCCTCTCTTCGCTGTCAGAGGTCATAGACCGCCACAAGGGCACCATCATCAAGACCATCGGCGACGAGATCATGTGCACCTTCGACAGCGCCGCGCAGGCCGTGGAGGCTGCCATAGCCATGCACAAGGCGATCAGTTCCATACCCCCCCCCCCAGGGAGGATCTGTCGCCCAACATCCGTGTGGGACTCCACATGGGGCCGGTCATCAGGCAGGCGGGCGATGTATTCGGGGATGCCGTCAATGTTGCCGCCCGCATGGTGACCCTGGCCAAACCCAGGCAGATCATCACGACCCAGCAGACCATCGACGGGCTGCCCGGGCAGTGCGGGGCGGTTGTCAAATGCATCAGCAAGACGACGATCAGGGGCAAGGGCGGGGAGTTCACCCTCTACGAGGTCGTCTGGGATGAGGAAGACCAGACCATGATGCTCTCCAAGGATCTCACCCTGCAGATCCTCTTCAGCCGGCTGCGTTTGAGGATCGGAAATACGGACATCTATGTGGACAAGAACAGCCCGGCGGCCACCCTGGGAAGACACGCGCAGAACGACCTCGTCGTGGACGACGTCATTGCCTCGCGCTCGCATGCCCGCATCGAATACCGGCGGGGCAAGTTCGTCCTCATCGACCAGAGCACCAACGGCACCTATGTGAGCCATGAAGGGGAGCGGGCATCCCTCGTCCACCAGGATGAGATCGTGCTGGGCATGCGCGGCTACATCACGCTGGGCAGGGAGGAAGATGCCGACTCACCGCGTGCAATTCACTTCACCTGCGAATTTTAACCGAAGAATCTTCTGAAAGCGTACACTCATCTATTGCCTGCATTGCTGTATGCTGTTATGATTATATCTTCATCTTACTGAACGGGGAGGTTGTGCCATGCCTAGAGGCTACGTAGGAAAGTTTCTCCTGGTGAACCTGTCAAAGGGGACGTGGAACGATTTCACGGTGGCGGAGTCCATCCTCAAGGATTATCTCGGCGGGAGCTCGCTTGCCGCCAAGCTCTTCTTTGATAAATATCCCCTGGATGCTGACCCGCTGTCCGAACAGAACCCCCTCATGATCATGACAGGCCCCATGGTGGGGAGCGGTTTCCCGGGCACCTCCCGGTTCAGCATCTGCGCCAAGGCCCCCCAGACGGGCATCTGGGGCGAATCGGCCTGCGGCGGCACCTTCGGGCCCGAACTGAAGCGTGCGGGGTACGACGGGATCGTCTTCGAAGGGAAATCGCCGTCGCCCGTGACCCTGTCCGTTGTGGACGGGAAGGTGGAGCTGCTGGACGCTTCGTCGCTCTGGGGCAGGGATGTCTATGAATCCACGGATCTCCTCAGGGAAAAGGACGCGAAGCTCAAGGTCCTCACCATCGGCCAGGCAGGCGAAAACCTCGTGAAGATCGCTGCCATAGGCAACGACAAGGGGCACTTCAGCGGCAGGACCGGCCTCGGCGCGGTCATGGGCTTCAAGAAGCTCAAGGCCATCGTGGTGCGCGGCTCTGCCAAGCCGGACAAGGCCGACGAGGAGCGGTACAAGGCCGCCTTCAAGGTGTCCATCACCGAGGTGAAGGAATCTGCCGTGGCCGAGGGTCTCCACCTCATGGGCACGGACGCCAACATGGACCTGGGCATGGTCAGTGGCGACGTACCCATCAAGAACTGGACCGTGGGCGAGGACTTCGAGATGTCGAGCAACCTTTCGGGCCCCACCATGCGGGAGAAGTACCTCACCAAGGAGCATGCCTGCTCCAACTGCCCGGTGGCATGCAAGCGGGTGGTGAAGGTGGACGAGGGCCCCTACAAGACCGAGGAGGGACCGGGGCCCGAGTACGAGACCTGCGGGTCCTTCGGCACCATGCTGATGAACTCAGACCTGACCGCGGTCATCAAGGCCAACGAGATCTGCAACCGGTACGGCATGGACACGATCAGCTGCGGCTCGGCCATTGCCCTGGCCATGGAGCTCTACGAAAAGGGCATCCTGTCGAAACAAGACCTCGACGGCCTGGACCTCACCTGGGGCAACATGGAGGCGGTGATGCCCCTCATCAGGAAGATCGCCCTCCGGGAGGGGTTCGGCGACATCCTGGCTGAGGGATCCCTGCGGGCGGCCAGGAAGATCGGCAGGGGGGCCGAGGACCTGGTGGTCCACGTGAAGGGCCTGGAAGCCCCCATGCACGACCCTCGGGGGTTCCACGGCATGGGCCTGGCATACATGATGTCCAACCGCGGCGCCTGCCATAACCAGCACGCCGTACTCCCCACCGAGCAGGGTATGGCCTCCTGGCCCCAGCTCTTCGACATGAAGGACGACTACGTGGGCACCACGAGCGTCGACAAGGCAATGCTGGTCTTCAACTCCGAGAACTACGGCATCCTGGCCAACTCCCTGTCCATCTGCCACTTCCTGGTGCACATCCTGAAGCCCGAAACCATCCTGGAGGCCTTCAACGCCATCACCGGATTCGAGCTGACGAACGAAGAGCTGTTGAAGACCGGCATGCGCGACTGGACCCTGAAGCGCGGCATCAACAACCTGCTGGGCATCACGAGCAAGGACGACGTCCTGCCCAAGAAGCTCCTCACCGCCCTGGCAGACGGGGGGGCAGCGGGTTCGGTGCCGGATGTGGCTCTCCTGCTCAGCGAGTACTACGCCATCAGGGGCCTCGACGAGAAGGGCTATCCCAGGCAAGAGAAGCTCATCGAGCTCGGCCTCGATGATGTGAGAAAAAGACTGTATCAATAAAAACCTTTGTGTGGAGGGAGGACTTTTTTCATGGCAAAGATCAAGGCATTGACACAGGAATGGTTGGATGCATACAAGGCAGCCATCGTGGCGGACCCCGAGTACAAGCAGATCGCCAAGGACTGGGAGGGCAGCGTGTCTCTTATCTGCAATGCCGACCCCGGAAAGGGCATCCCCGAGCCGATCTATATGTTCCAGGACTACTGGCACGGCGACGTAGGCGAGTTCGTGGTCTGCGACAAGGCCAAGGCCGATAGTGCCAAGTTCGTCATGACCGGCGACTATTCCCGCTGGAAGCAGGTGGCCCTCAAGGAACTGGACGCCACCAAGGCCCTGCTCCAGGGCAAGCTCAAGATGAAGGGCGACCTGCCCTACGTGGTGAGGAACATCAAGACCGTGAACAAGGTCATTGACATCCTCGGTGCCTTCGAAACTCAGTGGCCCGATGACCCCGAGTGATCGGAGGGAGGAGAGAGGTATGGGTTACGATTCGGATTTGTCATTCAATTATTTCGGGCCGACCAAGATCATCTTCGGCATCGACTCATCCAAGGACGTGGAGATCGAGATGGGCCCGTACGGCGGGACCAAGGCGGTCGTGGTGACCGATGAGGGCATCATCAAGGCGGGGCTCATAGACCACATCGTGAAGGCGCTCGGCACCAAGTGCGTGGGTGTTTTCAGCGACATACCCCAGGACACCGGCGTGGAGGTGGTGGATGCCGGTGCGGCCTTTGCCAAGAAGAACGGGGCGGACATCGTTGTCAGCGTTGGAGGCGGCAGCGTCATCGACACGGCCAAGGGCATGTGCATGATCATCACCGAGGGTGGGTCCCTGCGGGACTTCAACGGGGTCCAGCTCCTGTCCAGGCCCCAGACCCCCCACGTGGTGATCCCCACCACTGCGGGTACCGGCAGTGAAGTGACCAATGTTGCCGTCATCATGGACAAGCAGATGGGCCAGAAGCGTCTCATTGTGGAGCACTTCAACATCCCCCGGTTAGCTATCCTGGACCCCAAGATGACGGCCAAGCTGCCCAAGCTCATGACAGCGGGCACGGGCATGGACGCCATGACGCATGCGGTGGAGGCGCTCCACGCCATGCCGCATGAACCCATCACCGACGGCCTCGCCATCCACGCCATCCGGCTCCTGTCCAGATACCTGCCGCTCTGTGTCGCGAACGGGAACGACCTCGTGGCCAGGGGCCAGGTACAGATAGCGGCGACAATGGCGGGATGGGCCTTCGGCCTCTCCGGTGTGGGGAACATCCATGCCCTGGCCCACTCCATCGGCGCCGTGGCGCACGTGCCCCACGGCATAGCCAACGGTATCCTGATCGCGGAGTGCATGGAATTCAACATCGAGAGCTGCCCCGAAGAATATGCCTTGGTGGCTGAGGCCTTCGGTGTACGTGAGAAGGGCATGGACGACATGGACGCCGCAAAAGCAGCCATCGCCGCCATGAGGGCCTTCACCAAGAAGATCGGACATCCCCAGAAGCTCTCGGAGATGAAGGTGAAGGAGAATGACATCGTGAAGGCGGCCGAGCTCAGCCTGGGCGACGGCGCCATCCTCAACAACCCGCGTCTGGTCCTCGATGCATCCGAAATGCTCGGTATTTACAAGAAGGTGCTGTAAGCAGTGATCGGCAGGGGGGCACAAGCCTCCCTGCCCTTTCGTTATGAAACTACCCGGAGGGAATGCACATGGCTGATACCATCGTTGAGAACCGTGCCGATGAGGTGCCTTTTTCCTATGTCATCGCCGAACTTCTGACTTCCAATCTCCAGCAGAAGCCGAACAAGATGAAGACGTTCCAGAATATGTACGGTGTCGTGGGACTGAACCTCCCGGACATCGAGGCCGCTATCACTCTCATATTCGCCGGAGGCAGGGTGAGGATCGATCCCGGGATCGTCGGCAAGCCCGACCTTACCATCATCTCCAGTTCAGAGAAGATCATCTCGCTGAACGCCATCAACATCAAGTTCGGCCTGCCTTACTACTTCGACGAGGCCGGAATGAACGTGCTCAAGCAGCTTGCCAGCGGAGAGCTCAAGATCAAGGGAATGTTCTTCCACCCCATCCTTCTGACCAGGCTTACCAAGATCATGTCGGTCATGTAGGATCGACTGGAAATGACCCTGCGCCGCCCGGATGTTGACTTCCGGGCGGCCGCACCTATATGGAGTGAATACAGCGTCTCAGGAGGTGCATGTATGGTCAACGTGGGAGACAAGGTTTCCGACTTCACCCTCAAGGATCAGGACGGCAAGGATTTCACGCTGTCTACCCATGCCGGGAAAAGGGTCCTTTTATCGTTTCACCCTCTTGCATGGACGAGCGTCTGCGCCCGTCAGATGCAGTCCCTCGAAGACAACCGCGAGGCGTTCGAGGCAAAGAACACCGTTGCCGTGGGCATCAGCGTGGACAGCTCCCCCTGCAAGAAGGCATGGGCCCGCGAGCTGAAGATCGAGCATACCAGGCTTCTGGCCGACTTCTGGCCTCACGGCGGTCTTGCGGCCGCACTGGGCATCTTCCGCGGCAAGGACGGCATCTCCGAGAGGGCCAACATCATCATCGACGGGAAGGGCACGGTGTCCTTCGTCAAGATCTATCCCATCCCTGAGCTGCCGGACATCAATGAAGTCCTCTCGGCACTGGATTGACTGTCATGAATACCGACAACAGCATCTACGAACGGCTGGCCCAGGTCCTCGACACCCTGCCAAGCGGATTTCCGAGGACCGAGAGCGGGATCGAGATAACGCTCCTCAAAAAGATCTTCGAACCCGATGAGGCGGAGCTGTTCTGCGACATGCGGCTTCATTTCGAGACCGCAGAGCAGGTTGCCGAACGCACAGGGCGACCCCTGGCAGGCCTCCTGGACAAACTCATACGAATGGGCCAGCACGGACAGCTCTTTGCCCTCCAGTTCGGTGAGACATGGTACTTCAAGATGCTGCCCTGGGTCTTCGGGATCTTCGAGTTCCAGCTCGGCCGCATCGACAAAGAGATGGCAGAGATGGCCGAGCAGTATATGCCGCTGTACGGCAGACAGTTCTTCGCCAACAAACCCCAGCTCATGCACGTGCTCCCCATAGAAGAGACCATATCCTCGGCACAGGAAACCCTTCCCTATGAGAAGGTCTCGGCGCTCATCGAGAAGAGCCGGTCGTTCCTGTTGAACGAATGTATCTGCAAGAAGGAACATGCCCTGCTGGGCAAGCCCTGCGACAGGCCCATCGAGGTCTGCCTGGCCATGGCCCCGGTTCCCGGGGTGTTCGACAAGTCCCCTGTGGGCCGAGTGATCACCAAGGAAAAGGCCTATGAGCTGCTGAAGATGACCGAAGAGGCAGGGCTCGTGCACCTGACCAACAACCTGCAGAACGGTCAGTTCTTCATCTGCAACTGCTGCAAGTGCTGCTGCGGGCCGCTGCGGTCCATCAACGAGCTGGGCATACCGGCATGGGATGTAGTAAATTCACCATTCTATGCAGTCATCGATGCAGACACCTGCATCAGCTGCGGCCTCTGTGCTGAGAAGCGCTGCCAGGTGGGAGCCATCGAGGAAGGTGATGACTCATACCGCGTCATCCCGGAGAAGTGCATCGGGTGCGGTCTGTGCATAAGCACCTGCCCGGTTCAGGCCATCAGCCTGGCAAGGAAGGTCGCGGAAAAGATCGTCCCGCCGCCCATCACCGAGGACGCCTGGTTCGACGAACGCGGAAGGCTGCGGGGCGTTGATTTCAGCGATTATAAGTAGTTCCTCAAGAAATATGGTGACAGTATA
>JALOOZ010000057.1 GCA_025454155.1 Thermodesulfobacteriota bacterium | reverse complement strand
GGAGGACTGGACAAGTCGGTGGGCAGGGTGGATGTGTACGGCTTCCACCAGGGAAGGTCAGTGCATCGGACATACACCTATATCGGGCACATCGGCCAGATCACGTCCATCCCCTGTGCCGTGGCAGCCCTCTGGGAACTAGCAGGCAGGTTCAGAGAAGTACCTGGCGGGGTTTACTCCGCGGAGAAACTGCTCCCCGACCCTGCTCCCTTCCTCGCCGAGGTCATGGGGCGGGGCGTTGATATCTTCTTTCATGAGGATGGGCTGGGGTAACAATACCAGGAGAGAGAAACGCCATGAAAGCCGGAACCTGGCATGCAGTCGGGGCATATGTCCTGTGGGGCCTGCTCCCCGTGTACTGGAAGTGGCTGCAGCATGTACCCCCTCCACAGGTGCTCTGCCACCGGATCCTCTGGTCATTCCTGACGCTTTTCGCCTGCATCATGGTCATGCGGCAGGGGAAGGCCTTCTGCAAGGCAATGCTCAGGCCCCGCTATCTGGGGGCATACGCAGTGGCAGCTCTCCTCATCGGCATCAACTGGCTCACCTACATATGGGCGGTGAATGCCGGGTTCATCGTGGAGACGAGCCTTGGGTACTTCATCAATCCCCTGCTCAGCGTACTCCTGGGGGTCGTCTTCTTCCAGGAACGCCTCAGGATGTGGCAGTGGGCGGCCATCTCCCTGGCGGCTGCCGGGGTCGTGTCTTTGACCCTTGCCCACGGAACGCTTCCCTGGATTGCCCTGACACTGGCCGTCACCTTCAGCCTGTACGGACTGGTCAAGAAGGTCGCCCCACTGGGGGCCCTGCACGGATTGACGCTTGAGACAGGAATCCTGCTGTTTCCGGCAGCGATAGTTCTGCTCCAAGCTGACAGCGCTGGCCAGGGAGCCTTTCTGCATACAGGGGCAGGCACGGATGCGCTGCTCGCTGGTGCGGGGATCATAACCGTGGTGCCGCTGCTGTTGTTTGCCTCAGCGGCCAGTCGGATAAACCTCTCGCTCATCGGCATCCTTCAGTACATCGCGCCCACGCTCCAGTTCCTCATCGGGGTCTTGGTCTACCGCGAACCGTTTCCGTGGACGAAATGCGTGGGTTTCGGCATCGTGTGGTCCGCGCTCATTATCTATGCGGTGGAAGGCTACCTGGTCTACCGGGCACGTCCGTTTCCTGTGGTCTCTGAATAAGGATGGATGGAAAGACCCATGGGAAGATGTACGAGGACGTCGCGCATATACGAGGCCGTGTCGCCACGGACACCGCTAGAGGATGCCCCTGAGGAAGTTCACGGCATTTTCGAAGAGAAGAATCCCCTCCCCCTTGTCTGCCAGGTCCCTGTTCCTGGTCCAGGCGGGATGGTTGGTGGGGTGGATGTAGGCCTCGGGATGCGGCATGAGGCCGAAGATACGGCCCGTCCGGTCGCAGATCCCGGCAATGGCGGAAACCGACCCGTTGGGATTCAAGGGGTATTCCATGGTCGGCGAAAGATCCTGGTCAGCATAGTGGACCGCAATGAGCCGTTCCCCTGTTAGCTCGGAAAGGGTCTCATCGCTGTCTGTCACGAATTTGCCTTCCCCATGGCGGACCGGCACCAGGAGCGAGGCAATCCCGTTGGTGAAGATGCAGGGACTCTCGGGATTTACCTTCAAACGGACCCAGCGATCCTCGAACTTGGCCGAGTCGTTGAAGGTGAGCGACACCCTCCGTTTCCCCAAGGGGTCGCCCGGCAGGATGCCGGACTTCACCAGGGCCTGGAAGCCGTTGCATACCCCGAGGATGAGCATTCCCCGGCCGATGAAGGTCTCGATCTCCTCGAAGAGGTTCCTGCCCGTGGTCCGGACTCGGGCGTGCTTGAGCCTGACACTTTCCACCTGGGCCGAGCCCAGGTCGTCACCGTCCAGGAACCCGCCCGGAAGGTTCAGGAAGTGGTAGTCGTTGATGGCACAGGTGCCTTCCAGCACCTCGCTTATGTGGACGATGTCTGCCGAAGCCCCTGCCTTGCGGCAGGCGTAGGCCATCTCCATCTCGCAGTTGGTGCCGAAGCCGGTAAGGATCAGGGCCTTGATCTGTGCCATGCTAGAAGTCCAACGTCTTCTTCCAGGCCGCCTTCAGGTCGGCTAGGGCCTCACTGATGAGCGTCTGCCCGGACTTTGACCTGATGATGAGGCAGGGTGCCTGGGTTGATGAGCCGATGCAGGAGGCATCTCTTCCGAAGAGGGCCATGAAACTTTTTCTCTTCTCCTGGGCCACCTCGACGACGATCCTGCTCGAGGACTCGGAGTAGAGGATCTCGGTGTCGTTCATGCCCTTTTCCGACTTGATCCGGTCCAGGTTGATGTCCATGCCGAATCCGCCGGCGAACGCCATCTCGGCCAGGCATACGGCCAGGCCGCCGTCGGAGCAGTCGTGCGCGGACAGGACAAGGCCCTGTTTGATGGCCTCGTGGAGCAGCCGGTACCTCTTCAAGGCCTTTTTCGCTTCCACCGCAGGCAACCTTGACCCCCTGAGCCCCCATGATGCCAGGTACTCGCTGCAGCCGAGCTCTTTTTTCGTGGCGCCCAGGATGTAGATGTGGCTCCCGGATTGCTTGATATCCATGGTCACTGCCTTCTTCACATCCTCTATCTTGCCGATGACCGATATGAGGATGGTAGGCGGGATGGAGATCTTCACCTCTCCACCGATGTAGTCGTTCTTCATGCTGTCCTTGCCCGAGATCATGGGGCAGGCATACGCCAGGGCATAGTCGTACAAGGCCTTGTTGGCCCGCACGAGCTGGGCCAGCTTGAATTCTCCATCTGGATTCTTCGGCCCGGCAACCGGATCGCACCAGCAGAAGTTGTCCAGGAAAGCCCAGTGGTTTGGATTGCCGCCCACGCAGATGTAGTTCCTGACGGCTTCGTCCAGGGCGCATGCAGACATGTGGTAGGCATCCAGGTCCGAATATCTTGGTATGATGCCGTTGGACACGACCACCCCTTCCTCGGAATCCAGAAGCGGGCGGATCACGGCGGCATCCGATGGCCCGTCGCACTGCTCGCCGACCAGGGGCTTCACCACGGACCCGCCCTGCACCTCGTGGTCGTACTGCCGGACCACATACTCCTTGGAGCAGATGTTGAGCCTGCCCAGCATCTCCTTGAGCTTGATGCCGTGATTCAGGGGGACAGGCGTCTCTCGGTTGTCTCCAACTGGGGCTTTCCATCGTGCGCGCAGGTTCATGGGGGGGAGGCCGTTGTGGAGGAAGTCGAGGCTCAGGTATGCAACCGTCCTGCCTTCGTAGGTACAGTGGAAGAAACCGGAATCCGTGAAGGTTCCTATCACGGTCGACTCGACATCCATCCGTTTCGACAGGGCGAGGAACGCCTCGATGCGATCGGGAGAAACCGCCAGCGTCATGCGCTCTTGGGCCTCGGAAAGCAGAATCTCCCACGGGCTCAGGCCGTGGTACTTGAGGGGGGGCTTTTCCAGTTCGATGAGGCAGCCGCCGCAGGCGGTGGCCATCTCGCCCACGGATGAAGAAAGGCCGCCTGCTCCGTTGTCCGTGATGGCACGGTAGAGGCCTTTGTCCCGGGCAACGAGGAGGAAGTCCGTGAGCTTCTTCTGGGTGATGGGATCTCCGATCTGCACGGCAGAGGTGGGGGATTCCTCGTGGAGTTCTTCGGAGGAGAAGGTTGCCCCGTGGATGCCATCCTTGCCTATCCTGCCGCCGGACATGACGATGAGGGCGCCAGGATCGATCTTCTTGATATGGGAGGGCTCCCCTCCGACAGTGCCGGGCATGATGCCAGCGGTACCGCAATATACAAGGGGTTTGCCGAGGTAGCGCTCGTCGAACACGATACACCCGTTCACGGTGGGGATGCCCGACTTGTTGCCGCCATGCTCCACCCCTTCCCTGACCCCCTCGAAGATCCTCAGCGGGTGGAGGATCTTGGGGGGGAGCGCAGCAGAGTGAAAGGGGCTGGCAAAGCAGAACACATCCGTATTGAAGATGAGCTTCGCGCCCATTCCCGTGCCGAAGGGATCCCGGTTCACGCCCACGATGCCGGTGAGAGCTCCGCCGTAGGGGTCCAGGGCTGAAGGCGAATTGTGGGTCTCCACCTTGAAGACCAGGTTGTACTCATCGTTGAAGCGTATGACCCCGGCATTGTCCGAGAAGACGCTCACGCAGATGTCGTCCTTGCCCTGGGCCCTGCGAATTTTTGCAGTGGCCCCCTTGATATAGGTTGCAAAGAGCGACGAGATCTTTTTCGTCTTTCCGTTCTCCTCGTAGGTGATGCCGGCATTGAAGATCTTGTGCTTGCAGTGCTCCGACCAGGTCTGGGCCAGGCACTCGAGCTCCACATCCGTGATCTTGCCTGAAAGACCCATGGACTCCCGATTCTTGAGCGTCCCGGGGTGTCTCAGGGAACGGGCAATGGTCTTCATCTCTTCCACGGTGAGGGCCAGGGTGCGGGTCTGCGACAGGAGGAGGAGTTCCCCATCGCTCAGATCCAGAGATACTTCTTCCACCTCGGGCTCGTGGAGCCCGGTGATCCTGGGAATGCAGGGCTCGATGCGGGGGCCTGCCGGGAAGGGGAAGATCCTTATGGTGTGGATCAGGATATTGGCCAGGCATTCGGAAGCAATGGCCTGGGCCGTTTCCAGGCCATAATCTCCCTGGATGAGATATCCCCGGGAGGAAAAGACAGGGATCCGTGTGCCGGTGATCAACTCAAGGGCGTACTGGGCACTGCGGCCCACGTTGTCGGTGACACCAGGTCTGAACCCGACCTCGATATACCACCCCGCAGAGGCGCGCAGGACGCCCCCGACAGACATGTCCTGGATGACCGGATCACAGAAGGCCTCTTGAAGAAAGGCCTGTTCAACGGTATCCGCATCGACGTGGTAGATGTCGAAGCAGGAGATTCTCCCGGGGGGGGTCAGGCGGGGAAAGGCGTGTAAAATCTGCCTTTTGACTCTGGATCCACGGGCGTCGAAGAGGTGCTCTTTGAGCCCGACCTCGACCCGTATGGCCATGGACTTAGCCTTTTTCCTCGATGTACAAGGTGTTGGGGCCCTCTACGCTCTCGCGCTCGGACTTGCATTTCACGCACAGCGTTGCAAACGGCATGGCCTTGAGCCTGCCCACCGGTATGTTCTCGCCGCAGTCTTCACAGAAACCGTATTCGCCGTGCTCCATGCGGGACAGGGCGCTTTCGATCTGGTCAAGCTTCTGCCGTTCACGCGTCCCCAGCAGGAGGTTGAATTCACGTGTCTGTTCGAGGTCGGCATCGTCAAAGATATCACCGATCTCCCTCTGGGAGGTAATATCATTGGATTTGATCCGCTCAGTCAGGGTCTTAAGGATGTCCTTCTTCATCTGGAGAAGGATCTCTCTGATCTCAAGAAGTTCATTTTTTCGTAACATCCTGTCCTCCACCGGAAATTGAAAGTAGGCTTCTTATACTTATTACATCCGCGCTGTCAACCACCAATTGTCCAGTCAACCTTTCGATGCCCCTGCGGAAAGATGGATTCGTGAGCCGAAGACCTCCCGTCACTGGGGATATCCGAAATCGAAGACCTCGCATTCCACCATCGAGCCCTGGTCGAGGCAAGTTGCCCCCTTGGGCAGGACCATGAAGCAGTTGCCCCTGGCCATGGAGGTGAGGATGCCCGATCCCTGGGGGCCTGTGGGGCTCACCACGAGTTCGTCATCGATGCGCTCCAGCAGGCCGCGGATGAAATGGGTCCTGTCACCCTTGTTCTTCAGGGCGTCCTTGAGCCTCGCACGGAGCCTTGGCAACAGGATCTGCCTCGCGCCCTGCATTTTGAGGATGGCCGGCCGGGCGAACTGGTAGAAGGAGGTCATGGTCGACACGGGGTTGCCAGGAAGCCCGATGGCCGGTATGCCGCCCAGCGATCCGAATGCCAGCGGTTTTCCGGGCTTCATGTCCACGGTCCAGAAATCCAGGGTGTTCCCGTGCTCCTTCATGATCTCACGGACCAGGTCAAAATCACCCATGGACACTCCGCCCGAGGTAATGACGAGGTCGCACCGGTAGGCCCGTGACAGCCTGGCCTTGAGGTCAGGCCGCTGATCCCTGGCGATGCCCAGATAGAGCGGTACAGCCCCCAACGACCTGACGAGGCTGATGAGGGTGTACGAATTTGACGAGATGATGGCCCGGTCAGAGGCCTCTTCACCCAACTCCGCGATCTCGTCTCCAGTGGCCAGGATCGCCACCAGGGGCCTTTGGCCGGCCTGTACGAAAGGACAGCGGAGCGAGGCCAAGACGCCGATCTGCGCAGGACCCAAGCGGTCACCGGCAAAGAGGACTCGCTGACCGGCCGATATGTCTTCTCCCCGGAAGCGTATATTCTCCTGCCGGAGGGGCACCTTGTTGATCCTGACACAGCCCTTTTCTTCGTGGGTGTCTTCCCTCCTGACCACAGCATCGGCGCCCTCCGGAATGGGTGCCCCGGTCATTATCTTTACGGTTTGGCCCCTCCCGACAGGCTGGACCGGGAAGCCCCCGGCGGGCAGCACTGAGGCGATCTCCAGGGTCGTCCCGGCTGTCTTTACATCCTCGGAACGGACCGCATACCCGTCCATGGCGGAGTTGTCGAAAGGAGGAATGTCCAGGGCGGAGATGATGTCTTCGGCCAGGAACCTCCCCAGGGCGGACTCCAACGATACCCGTTCTGCCGGCAGGACCGGCACCTTGTTCAGAATGATCTCCCTTGCCTTTTCAACCGGTATCATGACCCCATCCTTCTGTTTGTGTAGGTGCGGCTCTGATCGCTCAAGCAAGCCTGTCGTTTCAGGGCAAGACCAACAGCATGCTTCATACAAGAGACTGTATCCTAAGGGAGCACCTTCTCCAAGTCAAGATTTCATCAGGCAATGTCGATGAGAAGAGCTATGGAATTCAAGGATATTCTTGCGCCCCTGGACATAGAGCTCAAGAAGGTCTCCATGCTGGGCGGCAGCATGGCCATAGTTGTCGTTCCCTACGAGAACATGGATATGGCCCTGCGGGCCAAGCGGGAGACGGACACGGCCATCAAATACGGCGACTATCTCGTGATGGGTGTGTTCGGCATGGGTGCAGACGAGGCGTCCACCCAATTCCTTTCGATCCCGAAGGGGATAGCAGTCTTCCCCAAGGAAGGCAGTGATGCCCAGGCGCTTTTCTTCGCGGCGGTGGAAAGGCTGAACATGAGCAAGGTCGGCTCGCCCTGGGTCAAGAGCCTGTGGGACAGTATCAAGGAGACCTCCGTTCCCGATGCCGACAGCGATGGAGAAGGGAAGTTGCTGACGGGCTCGTTCTATCAGTTCTATGCCTTCATGGCCTCCCATCCCGAGGAGATGGGCCGGATCGTGACCACCATGAACCCTGCGGACAGGCATTGGATCGAAGACATCCTTCCTTTTGGGATGGTATCGGCCTACGCACAGGCAGCGGCGGTCCCGGAAGGAGATCTTTCCCGGTTCATCGAGGGCTGGAACTACAAGGAGAAGCTCGAGAGAAAGCGGGAGCTCGGGAAGGTGACGCTCCGGAAGTTCCGTACGATGGAACACCTCTTCACCCTGCCCTCCATTTCCCGGGAGATCATCGAGATGGCCGGAGACCCCCTGGTGGCGGCCTCCAAGATGGCGAAGATCATTGAAAAAGACCCTGTGCTCACATCCCGCCTTCTGAAGGTGGTCAACTCGGCCTTCTATGGATTCCGCAGGCAGATAGTGTCTGTCGAGCACGCTGTGGTCATCCTTGGAAATGACGAGGTGGTGAACCTGGCCTTCTCCATAGCGGTGCATCAGATCATGGACCGGATCGCCCCGAAACAGGGGATTCTGCTCTGGGAACACTCCCTCATGGTGGCCCACCTGGCTCAATGGTTGGGGCCCCTTCTTGGCTGTACTGCGGCCAACGCCCTGTATACGCTCGGCCTGCTCCACGATTTCGGAAAGATCATCTTCCTCCAGCGGGGCTACACGCCGGGCGAGCTTACGACCATGTCTTCACTGCAGGATCTGGCAGGGGAAGAGAAGGAAACGGGCATGTCACACGCGGAGATGGGCGCGTTCATTGCGGAAAAGTGGAACCTGCCCGAAGACATCGTGGACGGGCTTCTGAGCCATCACCTTCCGAGCAAGGCCAAGGATACATGCATGGCCGTCACGGTCCATCTTGCAGATTCCATCGCCCATACGGCGGCGCTTTCGCTCAATGAGATCAACACCGCGGCAGCTCGGTTTCTGGGACCCGACAAGATGACGCTGCTCTCGGGAGAGGTAGTTTCCAAGCGGCATGAGTATGTCCATACGAGGGTAAAGGCCCTCCTCGACATGTAGGACGGGGCCATGGAACGTGATATCCTCTCCATCCTGAAGGACCGCATCGTCTCCCTGGAAGAGGGATACGAACAGAAGATCGCCGAGCTTTCCCTGCTCAAGGAACTGGGAGAGGCCCTCAAAGGGACGAGCCTTTCTCACTGGAATCAACTTTTCATGCGGCAGCTCGACATCATCAAGAAGGCCACGGGGATCCACAGCATCTCTGTCATGCTCATCGATGAGCAGACCGGCACCCTCTATGTGGTGAGCGCTTCACTCATGAGGAACACGCCGAACCGCCCACCCATCCTGCTCAAGAGGGGCGAAGGTATCGCGGGCAAGGTGGTGGAGTCGGGCAAGACGTACTATATCCCGGATGTGACCAGGGATCCGAATTTTTCCAATCGGGGAACGAACCAGGAGGGATCCCTGGCCTGCGTACCCATCATATCTGAAGGCAGGTGCATAGGGGTCATCAATTTCCGTGACAACGCCCCCGGGACCTTCGGGCCCAACGACCTGAGGTTCTTCGAGCTCATCGCGGACCAGCTTTCCATTACCGCCTCACTGGTGAGGACCTACCAGGACCTCCTGGAGCTGGAGAAAAAGCGGATGAACCTGAGCAGATACTTTTCCCGGGGCCTGGCTGAGCATCTCGTGGCAGATGGCCGCATGACGGGCCTGGGAGGCCAGAAGAAGAACGTAACCGTGGTATTTGCCGACATCACCGGGTTCACCACGCTGGTGGAGGAAAATCCGGTGGAACAGGTGGTGGAGGTTCTCAACCGCTACTTCGAGACCATCGTGCCCGTCATCTTCAAGTACGGCGGCATGCTGGACAAGTTTCTGGGCGACGGCGTCATGGCTGTCTTCGGCATACCCGACGCGACGGACCTCGACCCGGTCAACGCCATAAAATGTGCAGTGGATATCCAGCGTGGAGTGAAGGCCCTCAAGGAAAGGCTTGTGGGGGAAGGTCTCTTTCCCATCGAAGTGGGCGTAGGCATAGCAACCGGATTGGTTGTGGCCGGGAATATCGGGACAGCTGAGCAGATGAACTACACCGTCATTGGAGAGCCCGTGAATCTTGCACAGAGGCTCGAATCGGTCAGCTCTCCGGGAGAGATCATCGTCAGCAGCCTCACGACAGATGTCATCCCCCCCCATACCGAGCTGGAGGTGGGCTTCGAGCCCATGGGTTCCATCCGGGTGAAGGGGATACAGAAGGACATCTTCCCGCTGAAAGCAACCTATGATATGGGCTGAAAGGCAGGGTTCGCAAGCGGGCTCCTTTTGCTCTTGACTTCTGTGTATGTTTTCGCTAGTCCATGTCATTACCGATTAATCTGTTCGTGGGCCCTCACATATAAGCAATACCCCACATCAGCTCATATCACCGAAAGGACTTGTATATGCATTTAGAAGACCTCAAAAAGATGGACCCCAAGGAGCTCCTGGAGACGGCAAACTCGCTTGAGATAGAGGGCTCTGCAACCATGAACAAGCAGGAGCTCATCTTCGCCATCCTCCAGGCTCAGTCCGAAAAGGACGTGTCCATCTCCGGCAAGGGAGTCCTTGAGATACTGCCCGACGGGTTCGGTTTCCTGCGGTCTGCCGACTACAGTTATCTGCCTGGCCCGGACGACATTTATGTCTCCCCTTCCCAGATCAGGAGGTTCAATCTGAAGAACGGGGACGAGGTGAACGGGCTTATTCGGCCCCCCAAGGACAATGAACGCTACTTCGCCCTGCTCAAGCTCGAGACCATCAACATGGAGGACCCCGAAGCGGCCAAGCACCGTGTATCTTTCGACAACCTCACCCCGCTCTACCCCATGGAGAAGTTCACGCTGGAGACCGGCACCGACAAACTCACCGGCAGGGTGCTGGATCTGCTGGCCCCCATCGGCAAGGGGCAGCGGGGCATGATCGTTTCCCCGCCGAAAGCGGGCAAGACCATGATGCTCCAGAGTATCGCCAACAGCATCACGGCCAACCACAAGGACGTGGTGCTCATGGTGCTTCTCATCGACGAGCGGCCCGAAGAGGTCACGGACATGCAGCGTTCCGTCAATGGAGAGGTGGTGGCATCCACCTTTGACGAGCCTGCCACCCGCCATGTCCAGGTGGCCCGCATGGTCATGGAAAAAGCCAAGAGGCTGGTGGAGTATAAGAAGGATGTGGTCATCCTGCTGGATTCGCTCACCAGGCTCGCAAGGGCCCATAACACGGTGTGTCCGCCGTCGGGCAAGCTGCTCTCGGGCGGTATCGACGCCAATGCTCTGCAGAAGCCGAAACGGTTCTTCGGCGCGGCCCGCAACATCGAGGAGGGCGGCAGCATCACCATCATAGCCACGGCGCTCGTGGACACGGGCTCGCGCATGGACGAGGTCATCTACGAAGAGTTCAAGGGCACGGGCAACATGGAGATCCACCTGGACCGCTCCATCATGGAGCGCAGGGTTTTCCCGGCCATCGACATATCCAAGTCCGGAACAAGGAAAGAGGAGCTCCTCCTGCCCAGGGAGCAGCTGGACCGCATCTGGATCCTCCGCAAGCTCCTGAGCCCGCTCAATCCCATTGACAGCATTGAATTTCTGCTGGACAAATTGAGCAAGGCACGGCATAATGCCGACTTCTTGGAATCCATGAACAAGTAGGAGTAGATAGAAATGAAGAAAGGCATCCACCCGGATTACTTCGAGACAACGGTCACTTGTGCGTGCGGGAACAATTTCACCACGCGTTCCACGAAGAAGGACATCCGCGTTGAAATCTGCAGCGCCTGTCACCCCTTCTATACGGGGCAGCAGAGACTTACCTCCACAGCCGGGAAGGCCGAGCTGTTCAAGAGGAAGTACGGCGAGTACCTGAAAAAGGACAAGCAGAGCAAATAATCAGCCCCCTTAAGACATGCTCGAACGATTGAAGGAGATCGAGGTCCGCTACGAACAGCTCTCCGGTCTCCTTGCCGACCCCGAGGTCCTCAAGGATCCTGCCCGGTACACATCTTTCGCCAGGGAGCACTCCTCTCTGGAGGAATTCATGGTGCCCTATGCCAGGCTCAAGCAGCTCCTGGCCGCCATTGCCGAGAACGAGACCATGACGGAGGACCCGGACCCCGAGATCCGCTCCCTGGTTAGGGACGAGCTTGCCGTCTTGCGGGAGGAAAGAGACCGCATCGAGAACCGGCTCAAGGCCATGTTCATCCCCAAGGATCCCAACGACGCCCGCGACGTCATACTCGAGATAAGGGCTGGCACGGGGGGTGAAGAGGCGGCCCTGTTTGCAGCAGACCTCTTTCGCATGTACTCCCGGCATGCAGAGGGGAAGCGGTGGGCCATCGAAGTTCTGAGCATCAACGAGACCGGTATCGGCGGCATCAAGGAGGTCATTGCCGGCATCAAGGGGAAAGGTGCCTATTCCCGGCTCAAGTACGAGAGCGGGGTGCACCGGGTCCAGAGGGTCCCGGCGACCGAGGCCAGCGGACGCATCCATACCTCGGCGGTCACGGTGGCGGTCCTGCCAGAAGCCGAAGAGGTGGATGTGGAAGTCGACCCGAACGATCTGAGGATAGACACCTTCCGCGCTTCCGGTGCGGGCGGCCAGCACGTGAACAAGACCGAATCGGCCATCCGCATCACCCACATCCCCACGGGCATCGTGGTATCCTGCCAGGACGAGAAGTCTCAGCACAAGAACAAGGCCAAGGCGCTGCGGGTAATACGCACCCGCATCCTCCAGAAGAGGCAGGAGGACCAGGATCGCGAGATAGCATCGCAGCGCCGGTCCCAGGTGGGCTCCGGCGATCGGAGCGAGCGCATCCGCACCTACAACTTTCCCCAGGGGCGGGTTACGGATCACCGCATCAACCTGACGCTGCACCGGCTTCCCTTGATTCTCGAGGGCGATATCGACGAACTCGTCAACGAACTCACCGCCCACTACCAGGCCGAGGCCCTCAAGAAGACCGGGAGCTGAAGGGGTGGCGCCGACGATTTCCGAGGCGCCATCGAATCGGCCGCCGCTGATGCCGACCTTCTCCTCGCCCACAGCCTGCATCTCAGGAGGATCGACCTCATCATCCACCGCGACCGGCTCCTGACGGAGGAGGAGATGGCGTCTTTCCGCGGCCTGATCTCACGGAGGGAGCGCCGGGAGCCCGTTGCCTACATCACAGGCGAGAAGGAGTTCTACGGGAGGCGATTCCATGTCAACAGGCATGTCCTCATTCCCCGTCCCGAGACGGAGATGCTCGTGGAGCAGGCCCTTGAACGGGCCCCGCGGGGCGCGACGGTCTTCGAGATCGGGGTGGGGTCCGGTGCGGTGATCTGTTCGATCCTGGCCGAGCGCAGCGACCTCGGGGGCATAGGCAACGACATCAGCATCGAGGCGCTCGGGACAGCCAGAACCAACGCCTCCATTCACG
>JALOOZ010000056.1 GCA_025454155.1 Thermodesulfobacteriota bacterium | reverse complement strand
ACACCGCGGTGATGCCCGCCACGGCAGCCACCTTCAGCATCGGTACCGCGAACCAGGCCACGAGCATGACGCCCAGGCCAGCCGCGCTGACCGTGGTGACGATCCACTTGGAAGCGTAGACCAGATGCCAGAAACCGGTCTCCGACTGGGGTCTGCCCCAGTTGGCGAACACGAGCACCGCGATCATGGCGGCGAAGTACAGGACGTTCTGCCACAGGGGCCGCATGCCGTCGCCCCCGCCCAGCATCATCTTTGGTCCGTCCTGCCCTTCTTTTTCCTTCCGGTAGATCACGTGCATGATTAACCCGATGATGACACTGAAGGAGATGGCACCCACGGCCCGGGCGATGCCGAGCTCGATTCCCAGTACCCGGGCGGTGAGGATAATTGCCAGCACGTTGATGGCAGGCCCGGAATACAGGAAGGCCACTGCCGGTCCAAGCCCTGCGCCCATGCGGTAGATGCCCGCGAACAGGGGCAGGATAGTGCAGGAGCACACGGCCAGGATGGTTCCGGACACGGAGGCCACGCCGTAGGCAAGGATCTTCTTGGCATCGGCACCCAGGTATTTCATGACCGTGTTCTGGGACAGGAAGACCCCGATGGCCCCGGCGATGAAGAAGGCGGGCAGCAGGCACAGTATGACGTGCTCCTGCGCGTAGGACTTGGCAAGGTACAGGCCTTCAAGGACGGCGTTGTCGAAACGAGGTACACCCACCGGGAGGTAGAAGAGCACAATGAAAACCCCTGCCAGACCGGTGAGCCATTTCCATTCTTCTTTCCAGTTCATGGTGGAACCTTCTTTCACTTGGAATAGATCATCTTCTGATGCAGCACGCTATCTTCATGTGCTCGTCCGCCATGGCGCAAACGGCCTGGTTCACGCAGCCGAGCATGGGGATGAGGCAGGGCATGCGGTTGGAGTAGTGAACGTTGAGTCCCTCCTTCCGCGTGGCGACGATCCCCGCATTCCTGAGAACCGCCAGGTGTCTGGAGGTGTTGGCCTCCTTTTCTCCGAGCATGGCAACGAGTTCACCCACGGTCTTCTCTCCGTCTGCAAGGGCCTCGAAGACCCGTACCCTCACCGGGTGGGCCAGGGCCTTGAGGATGTCGGCCTTGCTTTGAGCCGCTTCCATATCCCTGCGGATTCTTGCCTTGTCTTCAATCATGGCGCAACTCCATCTGAATTACTAATTTACCATTTGGTAATATTATGCCCTCCCCATGTCAAGGGATAATGTCAAGAAACACGCACATTCTGTTTCATGGTTGATCTGCATTGACGGGAAAGGTATCTTCATCACATGGACGAGGAACCCGAAGACCATGGAAAAGCATTCTTCCCCTGACCGGGGACTCGAAGAAAAATGCCTCCAGTGCCGTGGCTGCATCGACTGCGACGAGATTCACTGCCTGTTCCATGCGCAGGGAAACCCGGACGGGTGCTTCATGGACAGGTGCAAGTATTGTGTCGACTTCCTCAAGAAACAGCGGCTCTACCTGAACAACGTCGGCTAGTTCGCCCTCAGTCTCCGCCCGGCTGGATCCGCCCCGCCGATGTCGTTCCCTTCATGAAGAGCACCAGGGGAATGAGGAGGATCATCATCCAGGTGAGGAGATAGAATACGTCGGCAAACGAAAGCATGCCGGCCTGCCGGAGCATGCCCTCGTACATGAGACCGAGCCCCCCGTGCTGCGCCGTGGACGGGTCGAGGCCGCGCTGCTGGAGCAGGCCCGCCCCCTGCTGGGCCCTCATCGCATACAGGGGGTCATACGGGGTTACATGGTCCACCAGCCTGGCCTGGTGGAACTGGGCCCTGCGGCTCACCATGGTGGTGACGATGGCGATCCCGATGCTGCCGCCGACATTCCTGATGAGGTTATAGACGGCCGTGGCATTGCCCATGTCTTCTTTCCTGATGCTGGCGATGGTCAGGGTGGTCAGCGGTATGAAGAGCATGCCCATGCCAACCCCCATGAAGATCCGGGGCCAGAGGACGGTCTGAAAATCCACGCCCAGGGTGAACCTGGACATGAGGAACGTGGAGTAGGCGGTGAAGAGTATGCCGATGATGACGAAGGCCTTGGGGTTGGAGCGGTGGAGGACCCGGCCCACAACGGGCATGGTTATCAGGTTCGCCACTCCTCCCGGGGCGAGAACGAGGCCGGCCAGGCTGGCGGTGTACCCCATGAGGGTCTGGAGGTAGATGGGCAGCAGAACCAGCGTGCCGAAAAGGTTCGCCATGAACACGAACATGGCGATGTTGCCAAGGGTGTAGGAGTAGATCCGGAATACGCTCAAATCAACGATGGGCCGCTCGACGCGACGCTCCACCACGACGAACAGGGTGAGTGAAGACACCGCTACGATCGCCAGGGCGAGCATGATGCCGGAATTGAACCAGTCGTACCGCTGACCCCGGTCAAGGAGAAGCTGGAGGCATGCCACTCCGAGACCCAGGAGGATGAGGCCCAGGTAGTCGATCTTCATCCGCATGCCCTCCATGTACGGCGGGTCCACGATGACAAAGACCGCCATGACGACGGAGACGATGCCGATGGGGATGTTGATGAAGAACACCCAGTGCCAGGTCAGCACGTCCGTGATCCATCCTCCGAGCACCGGGCCTATGATGGGCCCGAAGCTGACACCGAGGCCGAAGATGGCCATGGCCATGCCATACTGCTGTGGCGGGAACGACTCCAGGAGGATGGCCTGGGACAGCGGCGGCATGGCCCCGCCGGAGAGGCCCTGGAGGATCCTGAACACGATGAGGCTCTCGATGTTCCATGATATGCCGCACAGGAAGGAACTCACCGTGAACATCACAATGGAGAACAGGAGATAGCGTTTCCGGCCGACAAGCCTGCTGATCCACCCCGTCATGGGTATGATGACCGCGTTGGAGGCAAGGTAGGCGGTGATGGACCAGGTGGCCTCGTCGATCCCTGCAGACAGGCTCCCGCGGATATGGTCCAGCGAGACGTTCACCACCGAGGTGTCGAGCACCACCATGAGCATGGGGAGCATCACGGTGGTGGCCACAACCCACTTGTTCGGCTGGGCCGGCGATGACGGCGTCATCACGCGTTCGCCCCGGCCGTCAGTTTCGCACCGCTATGGTGGGCTGCACCGACATGCCCACTCGCAGGAGATGCTCCGGGTCTGAGCCCTTGTCCAGAACGATCTTCACCGGTATGCGCTGCACCACTTTCACATAGTTGCCCGTGGCGTTCTCGGGGGGGAACAGGGAGAAGACGCTCCCGGTCCCTGCCATAATGCTGTCGACCCTGCCCTGGAAGGACCTGCCCGGATAGGTGTCCACGGAGATGTCCACCTTCTGGCCGGGTCTTACTTCGGTGAGCTGCGTCTCCTTGTAGTTGGCCACGACCCACACCTCGTCCAGAGTGACGATCGCCATGAGCGGCTGGCCGGCCTGGACCTGGTTGCCGACCTCGACGCTCTTCCTGGTGACGTATCCGCCTGTGGGTGCATACACTTTCGTATAGCCCTGCTTGAGTCCCTCGGACGCGAGCACCTGCCTCTTCTGCTCCACGATATACCCCTGGGACTTCAAGGCCGTCTTCGCCTGCTCCACCACGAGCCTCTGGGTCTCCAGGGAGGCCTCCGCCTGCCCGACCTGCTCCCGGGCCGCGTCGAGCTGTGCTGCTGCCACGTCGTGAAGGGTGACCGCCTTCTCGAGCGTTGCCTCGGCAAAGGCGCCCTTCTCGTAGAGCTTGCGCGCCCTGTCGAGGTCCTGCTTCGCCTGCTTCAGATTAACCTCCTGGAGGGCCAGATTAGCTCGGGCCGTGTCGATCTTCGACCGGATCTCGGTGAGCTGCTTTTCTGCCACGTCCACCCGCATGGCATACTCATCGAGCTTTGAGCTCTCGGCATCGACGGTGGCCCGGGCATCGTCCACCCTGACATCGTAGTCCCTGCTGTCTATCTCCACAAGAAGATCACCCTTCTTCACCGGTTGGTTGTCCTGTACCAGCACGGCCTTCACCGTACCGGCGACCTTGGGGGCAATGGAATGGATCCTGCCGGTTACATAGGCATCATCCGTTGATATGTTGAATCTGGTGTGACGGACATAGAAATACACCCCGGATACGACCAAGAGCACAATGAACACGAGCACGCCTGCAATCCTGATCCTGCTGGAATGCTCCTTGATACCGCCCGCCGCCTGATCCATGAATCCTCCCAAAACAGTACAGCATGGAATACGGTTGTATGATCCGAGCGTTACTCAGGTTGCTCAGCGTGTGTCAAGTGATATTATAGATATATGGCCCGGCAACGGAAAATTTGCGTTCCAACCCTTTCCCTGGTTGATATTCCCGTTATTATACGAGTAGACAGAGTCCTGTGGTTTTGAACTGGAGTGCGTGAAAACCATGACTTCTCACGGGCTTCAAACGATGGAATATCCTATCCCGGAACTGATCAGCATACCCGGGGACATGCGTCGGGCGTGGCAGGAACTCGTCGGCCTGATCTCGGAATCCTGCCAGGTTCCCGCAGCAGTCATCATGCGCGTTCATGCCAAGGGCACAGAGATCTTTGCCTGCCATGAGAACGGTGAACACCCCTGCCAGGCAGAACGTCTCGAATGCCTCGAGAAAGGTATGTTCTGCGAGGAGGTCATGAGATCCCGCCGGCCACTGCTTGTTTCCGACACCAGGAGGGATCCCAGGTGGAGCAACAGCCTGGACGTCTCATCGGGGTTGGTGGCCTTCCTGGGCATGCCGCTCACCTGGCCCCGCGGAGAGATCTTCGGCACCCTGTGCATCCTCGACAGCAGGGAGAACAGCTTCCCGGCGAGTGTCGTGAGTCTCCTGGATGTGTTCTCCCGTCTCGTCATGTCGGACCTCAACGTCATCTGGACCTCGCTGCAGCTCGATCACGCCGTCCAGGAGATCCAGCGCCTCAACGACGAGATGAACCAGTTCCTGGGCATTGCCGCCCATGACATGAGAAATGCCTTGAACGTTTTCCTGGGGAGCAGCAAGTACCTCCTGCCCCAGGGCGAGGGGCTGACCAGAAAGCAGCGCCTCTACCTGGATCTCGTCGACAAGACCGGATCGACGCTCATCCAGCTCATGGATGAACTCATGGACCTCGCTCGGATCAGAAACGTGCACCTGCCTCTGCACCTTGAGGAGGTCGACCTGGGTGGATTCATCAGCGAGAACATCCAGTTCAACCAGCATCTCGCCCAGGACAAGGGCATCCAGATAAATCTCCTGCTGCCTCCCGAAAGGATCACGGTGAGGATCGATCCGGGCAAACTGGAGCAGGTGCTGAACAACCTCCTTTCCAATGCCATGAAGTTCTCCCCTGCAAACTCAACGATCCAGGTCTCCATGGACAAGGGACCCGAGGGGGTCGTCGTGTCCGTTCGTGACCAGGGCCCCGGCATACCCAGGGAGGAACAGAACGGCCTCTTCACCCCCTTCATGACCACCAGCATCCACCCGACCTCCGGGGAGACGAGCACGGGGCTGGGCCTCTATATCGCCCGCCGGATCGTCGAGGAGCACGGCGGTCGTATCTGGGTGGAGAGCGAACCGGGGTCGGGTTCGATGTTCTGCTTCAACCTTGGGGGGAAGACGGATTCCGTCGTGAATCCGGCCCACCCGCGTTGGTAGCCCTTCGGGTCTCGTCCGGTTATGGCTCCACCTCCGGTGTGGCTTCCGCCAATCATATGTGATAAGCTCTCTCTCATCAGACACTTGAAGCGGATTTCCCTTCCATTCAGGAAGCATTCCGCATCAACGGGATTGAATACATGCTGATGAAAAGGAGCCCTGCACCATGCCTCACTTTTCCTGCACCGTGGACCAGGGTGTTACCGTACTCACCATGGACAGTGGGGAAAACAGGTTTAATCCGGATTTCCTCAACGAGTACAGCGCCGCTCTTGACAGTATCGAGGCCGGGAATACCCAGGTCCTGGTATTAACCTCTTCCCACCCGAAGGTCTTCTCCAACGGCATCGACCTCGAGTGGGTGCTCCCGGTTCTCCGCTCGCGCGACACGGAGCGCTTCTACAACTATCTCTCCCTCATGACCGCCCTGATGAGGCGTATAACCCTCTTTCCCATGCCTACCATTGCCGCGATTAACGGCCATGCCTTCGCTGGTGGGGCGGTTCTGTCCTGCTGCTGCGATTTCAGGTTCATGCAGACCGGAAGGGGTTACTTCTGCCTTCCCGAGGTCGACCTGGGCGTACCCTTCCTGCCCGGAATGATCGCCGTGTTGAAGAAGGCCATGCCGCTTTCCACCCTCGAGGAACTGCAGTACACCGGCAAGCGGCTCTCAGGGGATGAATGCGCCTCCCGGGGTGTCGTTCACACGGCCTGCCCCCCCGGCACCCTCATGGAACAGGCCCTTGTCTTTGCACAATCGCTCAGGAAGCGCCGGGACGTGATTGCCGAGATGAAGCGGGTCATGTACCAGGAGGTGATACATGCCATCGATGAGGAAGACCGCAGGAAGATGGCATCGGGCTGGGATAAGTGGTTCATGGGGGTTGTCCTCTGAACTCCTTCGCTTTGCCCGCTCCGGAACTAGCTTCGTACAGGGATACACAGGATGGAGGGATTTATGGGGAACGCCAGACGGTTCAGTGCCTTTCTTGTCATTGTCAGTGCAGTGATGGTTTCAAGGCCATCTCCTCTCGAGGCTCAATCCGCGCTCGAGAAGACCCTCTCTTCGGGCGAGACGGTGTACGTGTCCGTCTATTCCAATGTCTATGCAGGCCCCAAGGAGGTCCCGTTCCAGCTCTCTGCCATCGTGAGCATCCGCAACACCGACCCGGCCTACGGAATCACCATCCTCAATGCAGACTACTACGACACCAACGGCACTCTGCTGGAACGCTACCTCAAGAAACCCGTGCAGCTGAAACCTCTGGCGTCCAAGGCGATCTCCATCAAGGAATATGACACCAGAGGCGGTGTGGGCGCGAATTTCCTGGTCACCTGGAAAGCCGAAAAGATGGTGAACCAGCCCATCATCGAGTCCATAATGCTCGGCCTTTCACGAAATCAGGGCATCTCGTTCGTTTGCCCGGGCCAGATCCTCATAAGACACGGCAAGTAGCTCCTCCCCCTGGAGGAGGCCCGGCCACAATCTCCCGCCTCTCCCTGTCCAGGGGAGTTGTCAATTCAATAATGTAATCTCATTGAGGAAACCCAGATCCTACCGACAAGACCAGGAGAACTCCAGTCCCGAAAAACCATGGGGGTCAACGCCAACGAGGGAGGTATTTTCCATGAAGATTATCAAAGGGTTCCTGGCATGTTGCGGAGTCGTCATTGTCCTGAGCTTTTTCATGTGCGGTCCTGCCTTTGCGGGCAAGACGCTTGTCGTGGCGGTGGGCGGAGACATTCCGACCATGAAGATGAAGGACAGCAAGGGCTCCCTCACCGGGTACGAGATCGACATGATCAAGGCCATAGCGAGCGAGGCCGGATTCCAGGTCAAGTTCGTGGAGGTTCCCTGGAAGAATCTCTACAACGACCTCAATGCGGGCAAGTACGATGCGGTCGCCGCCTCGGTGAGCATCAACGGAGGCAAGAAGGAACGCTACGGCCTGTCCGATCCCTATTTCTCCACGGGACAGCTCCTGATCGTGCCAAAGGGCAAGGCCAGTGGCTCGGTCAACGGGAAGAACATAGCTGTTTTCAAGCTGTCACCGACGGCCGACAAGGTCCGGAGGTCCGGGGCGAACCTGACCTACTACACGGTAGAGGAGACCGACCAGGCCTTCAAGGACCTGGCCAAAGGGAATGTCGACGGGGTGCTGTGCGACACGCCCGTTGCCCTGGGGTACTCAACGGGCAAGCACGCCGGCAAGTTCTGTCTCTCCAAGGATGGATGCATCCTTGACCCGAGCCTGAAAAAGGAAGATTACGGCATTGTGGTCAAGAAGGGCAATACCGAGACACTGGGGTTGATCAACGCCGGGCTGGCCGCAGTGAAATCCAAGAACATGGATGACCAGATCATGGACAAGTGGTTCAAGGAGGCCATGACAGAGGTGGCATCAAGCCTGGACTTCGGGTCGATGTTCGCCTCAGAGATACCCTCCGGACCCCAGAACTCACCTGCCTCGCCCAAATAGCGCTTCAATTCCGGAGACCAGCGGGCGGGTCCGAAAGGGCCCGCCCTATTTTTGTGATGCATCGATCCCTTTTGTGCCAGAAAACCTCTTTCGAAGGATTCGGCATCAAAATTAATAAAAGAAGCAGAGGAACTCGATAAGACCTGCAATGAGAATTATTTATCTGACCGATATCCACGGAGACTTCGAGAGGGTGAAGAGCATCCTGTCGGAGACGGTGGCACATCTCTACATCATAGGCGGCGATCTCATCGACATACCCTTCTACAACATGGAGACCTCCATCCGCTACCATGAGCTGCAGTCGTACTTCCACGGCCTGCGGATGAAGATGGGTGAAGAGGACAGGCTCCTGGAGGATTTCGTCGACCAGCTCCTGGAGAGTCCCGACGTCAAGGAGGAGCTCCAGGAGAAGGGGACCAGGTATCAGCAGTACACCATCCGGGCCCGTCGCGTCATGCAGCAGAAATACAAGGTCCTCAAGAACATCATCTCCATGAAGAAAAAATCCCGTGTCCTGTGCCTGCCCGGGAACTACGACATGGATCTCAAATTCACCGCCCTGCACGACAACGACCTCCATCTTCACTGGTACAAGATCGATGAGCTTCGCATATGCGGGTACGGCGGCGCCGAGGTATGGACCCCGGGCATACCGGAGCGTTACATCGTCAGGTACCAGGCCGGCATGAACACCTATGGAAAGAAGAATGGAAAGAAAAACGAAATGTACCCGTTCTTCCGGGTGGTGAAGCCGCATATCATCGTGGCCCATCAGCCGGCATACGGGATCCATGACAACACCACCGCAGGAGGGGCCTTCGGTTCGCCGGTTCTGAGGACCTACTGCGACGACAATCCCGTTTCGCTTTGCCTGACCGGCCACGCCCACGACTCCTGGGGGGTGAGCCTCCATGAAGGGACCCTGTATCTGAATCCGTCCAACTTCGGCCAGGTGACCGGCCCCACCGGCGAGGTCGCCGAAGGCGGCTTCTTCTACCAGATCGAGATGGAACACCTCACGGTCAAGTCCATCATCTTCAAGAAATACCACGACGGGCGCGTCTTCGATGTGGCCGACTACTATCCGGAGGGCAGGAAATGGGCAGAGGAGGTCATCGACAGAGACCGCTACGACGCCCTGAGAAACCGCCAGAACTACGACATGAAGGTCGTGAAATACTCACACATCCCCGAGATACAGCTCTTCAAGGAGATCAAGCAGTTCTTCCGGATGTATCAGACCCCCGAGACCGAGGAGCGTGTCGACAAGCTGGAAGAGGTGACCTCTCTCCTTGAAGACAAGCTCAAGGGCGACATCGCCATGGATGTCATGGGGTCGGTGAATATGGGGACATCACATGCCGGGAGCGACATTGACCTGGTCCTCTACCTGAGGTGCGGATCGGATTGCGAGGACGGACCGGCTGGATGTGAGGTCTCCAGTGAAACGCAGTCCATGATCAGGGAGCTCCTGGGAAGCGAATACGAGCCGCATTTCATGGATTGCATAGACCTCAACCAGGTGGAAACCGCCATCGCTGAAAAGAACTTCGAATGCGAGGTGCTCCAGCGCTTCGTTGCCTACCGGTCAATCTGCAGGCCCATCAACTACCGTGTCATAGCACCCATCGAGGACATGCTGAACGCGGACATGATCTTCAGGAAGGAAGTGGAAGGGAGCACCCAGAGCTACATCCAGATTTTCGCCAACACCTCCGAACACGTGCGCTCCCTCAAGAAATACGAATCGCGGCTGAACGAACTGGGCATAAGGGTCCCCGAGTCGGTCAAGCGCACCATCAAGCAGTATCTCAGGGAAGACTGAGATGGGGGCACCGGCAAGGGTGCGATTTGCCCCTTTCCTTCAACCCACGGCGTGCAGTATGAGAGGGAGAGGGAACACCGGATGATAAGGCAATACGTTGCGAAGTATCTTATATCCCCCCTGAGAGCGCTGCTGAAGCAGGGCATAACCCCGGCCCGCCTCGCGCTGAGCATGGCCAGCGGCCTCACCATAGGCCTCTTCCCCATCGTGGGAACAACGACCGCCATCTGCACCATGCTCGCCATCGGACTCCGCATGAACCTCCTGATCATCCAGCTCGGCAACTGGCTCATCTATCCCCTTCAGCTCATCCTGGTCGTGCCGTTCTTGATCATGGGAGAGCACATCTTCGGGTCCACGACGAATCTCGACCCCTCCTACGTGGCAGAACTCCTGCGCACCGATATCCTCCTGGCCGTGCAGACCGTATCCAGGATGATACTCCACGGTGCCTTTGCCTGGGCCCTGTGCGCGCCGCTGATCTTCCTGAGCATCTATGCCGTTCTGCTGCCTCTGTTCAGGATCATGGGCTCGCGGACGACAATGCCTCCCCGTTCATGAGCCGGCCTCCCCTTCCGGAACCCGTGGATCGGAACAGGAACATCTGCTATACTCCCCTTTGAATGCCGCCACGGGCAGCACACCCCATGCTTCGTCATTGTGGATTGTCAGCCAATGACAATCGATTTAGGAGGTAGACCATGAAGATGAGGCGTATCCTTCCCATTCTGATGTCCTTCCTGGCACTGACCATCGTGTCCTGCACCCACCTTGACCGGCCATCGGAGATCATCGGGCAGAGTCCTGCCCATTACGACTGGGGGAAGACGCCTCCGCCCGCCCCCGACAGGGCCCGGCATCAGATCACGGGGAAACGCCCCTTCGAGTGGTGGTATTTCGACGGTCATCTGGACAGCGGTGAAACCTTTGTGGGTGCTTTCCTTGACCCCAACTTCACCAATGGTGAGCCCGGGGTGGCCTTCTCGCTCTACAGTCCCGACTGGAAGAAGAGGACGATCCTGAAGACGCTCGACACCTCGGACATGAAGTCTTCCCTCGAGGATGTCAATGTCACCTGCTCCGCGGGATATGTCGAGAGAATCGACGAGAAGACCTACCGCGTCGGGTGGAACATGGACGGCCTCAAGGCGGACTTCACCCTCACCGAGCAGGCTCCCGGCTGGAGGCCGTCTGGCGGCGACGGTGTCAACGAGGACCACCTGGACTTCTTCTGGGTCGTACACCAGGCGAGAAACAGGGTGGAGGGCACCATCTCTGAAAACGGAACCGACAGGCACGTGACCGGAATAGGCTATGCCGACCACAACTGGGGCAAGAAACCCCTCAATGAGATCACCCGCAAATGGGTGTGGGGCCGTATCCTGGCCGGCGAATACACCATCGTCTATGCGGACGTGGACTACATCGACCCATCCATAGACTCACGGCCGCTCTATATCTCCAGGGGGGAGCGCCAGGTCGTGGGCACGGGCAGCCCGGTCATCCGGCAGTGGGACTTCGCCACGCACCCGCAGCTTCAACGTCATTATCCCCGGCAGATCTCCGTTGATTATGTCCATGAAGGTATTGAGGCACATTTCCACATCAGGCACAAGGCACTGGTGGAAGAGCTGGATCTCCTCACCGTGTCGGGCCTGACCCCTGCGACCCAGTGGATTGCCAGGACCTTTGTGGCCCGGCCAACCTATTTCCGGATCATAGCCGATTATGACGGCACTATCACCGAGAACGGCAAGACTGAGACCATCGAAGGCGAATGCCTCTACGAGGTGATGGGTTTCGAATGACGGCATTCCCGGGACTTTCATGGGAGGAGGAATGAGCCGCATCCTGCTCCATGTATGCTGCGCACCCTGCTCCACCGCATCCGTGGAGAGACTCCAGGAGCAGGGCTATGAGGTGGTCCTGTTCTTCAGCAACTCCAACATTCATCCCGAGGAGGAGTATCTCAGACGTCTGAGCCAGGCGCGCAGGCTTGCCGGGATCATGCACCTCGAACTGGTGGAGGATGAGTACGACCACGGGGCATGGCTCACCCGGGTCCGGGGGCTGGAGGACGAGCCTGAACGCGGAAGGCGATGCCTGAAGTGCTTCGAGCACAGCCTGGGGAGAACGGCCCAGGCCATGAAACGCCTGGGGCTCCAGGGGTTCACCACCACGCTGAGCGTGAGCCGCCACAAGTCCTCACCGGACCTCTTTGCCGTGGGCCGCTTCTTTGAGGGATTTGTGGAGATCGACTTCAAGAAGAGGGACGGCTTTGCACGGAGCATCGAGCTCAGCCGGCAGCTCGACCTGTACCGGCAGGGTTACTGCGGGTGCGAATTCAGCGCACGTTGATGTTCAATACCGAGGGGGCCTTCTTTTTTTATTCCCATCTGATCGCGGCTGCCTTGAAAACAGCCCACACCTCTTCGCCTGGCAGGAGATGCATCTCTCGGGCTGCATGTGTGGTGACTCGGGAGACAAGGCGGAGTCCTCCGGCGTTCCGCTCAGCGACGC
>JALOOZ010000222.1 GCA_025454155.1 Thermodesulfobacteriota bacterium | reverse complement strand
ATCGCGCCCGCACCGTCTCAGCCGGTCCCGCCCGCACCGGCAGGGCAGCAGGCCGTCGAGGCGCCTCAGCCGCTTTCACCCCCGGAGGAACCGGCATCCCAGGCTTCTCAACAGCATGTATCCGTGCCGGGTGCCGATACGGAAAGCCCTGCATACAAGGAAGACCAGGCTGACAAGACCGGGCAGGAAGCACAGAAGGAAACGACACGCAGACAGGTCCGGACAAAACCCCGTGCCCCCTCTCCGGAGACCGGGAGCCGTCCAGCAACCGGGCAGGACGATGCGTGGGGCATCGGAGAGCTGAAGGACCGGACGCCATGACGCGACAAGGCAGGAGGTGGGCATGAAAAAGACGATAGCGGTGGTTCTCTGCATCTCCATTGCAGGGTTGTTCTGGTCCTGCGCCGAGATGGACAGCGCCCAGACAGGGGCCCTCATAGGCGCAGCAGCGGGCGGGGTTCTCGGGGGCAAGCTTTCCAAGGACGATCCGGAACTGGGGGCGGCCATCGGTGCCGCGGCGGGCGCCCTTGCGGGAGCGGTGATCGGGAAATATCTGGACAGGAAATTGAAGTCGGCCCAAGACACGGAAAAGACCTACCAGTACAACCCATCGCAGGGCACCATGGTGCAGGTCGAAGACGTACGCATGGAGCCGAGCGTTATCAGGCCCGGGCAGAAGGCGAAGCTCGTCATCAACTACGCCCTGCTCAACAGCGATCCCAACAAGGTCCTCCCGGTCATGGAGACGCGCCAGATACTCTCGGATGGAAAGTCCGTCAAGAAGATCGGGCCCATGAGCAAGAGCCGGAATGCCGGGACCTACGTGACCGAGCAGGAGGTCACCTTTCCCCAGAACATCCCCTCGGCCATGTACATGTTGAGCGGCACCGTGGAAGCGGGCGGCAGGACCAGCTCGAAACAGGCCGGCTTCCGCGTGAGCGCGGTCCAGGGAGATCAGGGTGTCGTGTACGCACTCGTGAAGGTGAGGTAACCCGCCGGGCTTCACACGACCTTTTCCAGCCACGCGGTGATGGCCCGGTTGTAGGGGACAGGGCACTCGGCCATGGGCAGGTGGCCCGCCCCCTCCAGCAGGACCAGGTCGCATCGGGGAACCTTCTCGGCTATGAAGCGTGACTGTGACGCCGGAACGACCGGGTCCTTCTCGCCTGCCAGCACCAGCGTGGGGACGCTGATTCTGTCCAGCTCGTCCTTGATGTCGAACGCGGGCAGCCGGTTCAGGTAGGACAGCATGGCGTCGAGGTCCAGCTTCCTGGCGTCGGGGTAGACGAGGTCGATGATCTCCTCCAGGGCATCGTATGAATACAAATGGCTGCGGTCTGATGCATACACCGAAAGGCCTGTCCTGAACATGAAGCGGCTGCTGAAAAAGATCCGGTAGTCCATCTTCGCCAGCGTCTCTGCTGCCTTGCCGTGGCATGCCAGCCACTGGAGCGCCCCGAAGATCCCGGAGCACTTCCCCCAGGCATATCCCGCAATGCTGATGACGCAGTGGACCATCTCGGGGAACAGGGCGGCCATGTGCAGGGCGACGAAGCCCCCGGTGGAATGGCCGATGAGGATGATCTTGCTGTCCGGCTCCAGCCGGCCCATGGCCTCGGCAAGGATGCGTGCGATCGTGTCCGCGGTGAGGTCCTGACTGCGGAACCCTTCGGGAAATCTCCCCGGATAATGGCCGGGCAGGCTCAGTGCATGCCAGCGGAACCGATCCCGGACTATCTCAGGCGGAGCAAGGGTCCAGACGTTCAGCGAGGTGGAGTCTCCGTGCAGCAGCACGGCAGGAGTGCCCGTCCTGTCGGAATTGAACGAGTGGGCAACGATAGTGTGCCCCTCGATGATCATCTCACGGATCGCATACATGCGTCTCGACAACCTCCATACCGGATGCATGTCCTGCGGGCCGGATCATGGAGAAGCCGATTCGAGTCAGTTCACGACCCCAATAACATACATAACCGCGAGATGGAGGATGTCAACATGACTGGCCGAGATGAAGATCCGGGCAACTTTATCTTGACTCATCCACCCCGTTCCCCTACATTCTCCTACAACCTGGATACGCATGCGGTGAGGACCTGAACCGATGTACGAATTCCACATCTCCCGGAAGGCGAGAGACCTCTATCAGTTCGACCAGTCCCTGTTCACCACCACGGGGAACGTGATTTTTACCAGCCCGCAGGCGGCACGCGACTTTGCGGACAGGATGAACCGCGTCCGCGATGCGGTATCGCACCCGGAGAATGCGGTGCGCGCCTCCGACATCAACGCCATGGGACTCATCGACGAGGTGCTGCACTTCATGATCGAGCTCTACCGCAGGCAGGTCAATGCCAACATCATGAAGGACGCCTACGAGTTTGCATCCACACGCCTTCCCGGCGTGGATGTCACCATGGAGCGCTTCCTCGACCACTTCCCGCCCATCAGGGTCTATCGCGGCGAGCTCACGGTACGGGAATACCTCGCAGCCGAGACGAACGGCGTCCCCAACCGGCTTATAGCCATGGAGGAGATGCTCCTGCTCTACGTGTCCAACGAGAACCCGGCCACCACGAGCTACAAGGAGCTCTTCGACGACACCCCCCTGCGCGAGGAGACGACGTACCTGGACATCATCAGCACCCTGGACGAGTTCTTCCGGTCCCAGCCCGTGCTCGGGGCGCTCGGGCTCACCCTGCTGGACCTCCTTCTGGCGCCGCTGAGGGCCTGCCCGAATTCGCTCTACGACCAGCTCGAATTCATCCGGAAGCACTGGGGCCACCTCCTGGCCGAGCTCTACATCAGGCTGCTCTCCGGGCTCGACCTCATCAAGGAGGAGACCAAGGTCCGCTTCCTGGGCAAGGGCTACGCGCCCGTGCCCACCTTCGGCCTGCGCGACTACGAGGACGTGGAGCGGTTCAGCCCGGACGAGGACTGGATGCCCAGCCTGGTGCTCATGGCCAAGAGCGTCTACGTGTGGCTGCACCAGCTCTCGGTGAAGTACGGCCGCGACATCAGCCGCCTGGACCAGATCCCGGACGAGGAGCTCGGGATCCTGGCCCGATGGGGGTTCACCGGTCTCTGGCTCATCGGCATCTGGGAGCGCAGCCCGGCCTCCAAGACCATCAAACGCATGACCGGCAACCCCGAGGCCGAGGCCTCAGCGTACTCCCTCTACGACTACACCATCGCCACCGAGCTGGGCGGCGACGTCGCCTTCGAGAACCTGAAGGCCCGGGCCATGCGCTTCGGCATCCGCATGGCCACGGACATGGTGCCCAACCACATGGGCATCTACTCCCGCTGGGTCATCGAGCACCCGGACTGGTTCATCCAGCTGGATCACCCGCCGTTTCCGGCCTACCGCTACACCGGAGCCAACATCTCGCAGGACGACCGCGTGGAGATCCAGATCGAGGACGGCTACTGGGACCGGAGGGACGCCGCCGTGGTGTTCCGCCGCCGTGACCGGTGGACCGGCCAGGACCGGTTCATCTACCACGGCAACGACGGCACGAGCATGCCCTGGAACGACACGGCCCAGCTCGACTTCCTCAAGCACGAGGTGCGCCAGGCAGTGATCGGCCAGACCATCGCCATAGCCCAGCGCTTCCCCATCATCCGCTTCGACGCGGCCATGACGCTGGCCAAGCGCCACTTCCAGCGGCTCTGGTACCCGGC
>JALOOZ010000221.1 GCA_025454155.1 Thermodesulfobacteriota bacterium | reverse complement strand
TGAGCGGGTGGGGGTCGGATGGATATATTCCGCCTGCGGCAGGTGCCGCTTCTGCAGGGATGGCCTGGAGAACCTATGCAGCGAGTTCAGGGCCACGGGGCGCGACGCCAACGGGGGGTACGCCCAGTACATGGCGGTGCATGAGGATTATGCCCATCCCATACCGGCGATCTTCTCCGATGCCCAGGCAGCGCCGTTGCTCTGCGCAGGGGCCATCGGCTACCGCTCCCTGCGGCTTGCGGGGCTGAAAGACGGCCAGAATCTCGGGCTCACGGGCTTCGGGGCCTCTGCACACCTCGTGCTCATGATGGTCAGGCACACTCTTCCAGACGTGAAGGTCCATGTCTTTGCCCGCAGCCCCAAGGAGAGGGAATTCGCCCTCGATCTCGGGGCCGCCTGGGCCGGTGACACGGGAGAGAGGGCTCCTCAAAGGCTGCACAGCATTATCGACACCACCCCGGTATGGAAGCCCGTCGTTGACGCGCTTGCCAACCTCGAAGCCGGTGGAAGGCTCGTTATCAACGCCATCCGCAAGGAAGAGACAGACAAGAAGGAGCTCCTGAGACTCGACTATCCGGTGCACCTCTGGATGGAGAAGGAGATACGGAGCGTTGCCAATGTGGCCAGGGCAGACATCGCTGAATTCCTCCGGCTCGCCGCAGAGATCCCCATATGTCCAGAGGTACAGGAGTATCCATTCAGAGATGCGAACAGGGCCTTGCTGGAGCTGAAAAACCGTCAAGTCAGGGGGGCAAAGGTCCTGGTCATGGAATGAGCCGGATGCGGGGCCAGCATGGACTATGAAACGGTAGGGGACCGGGGGTGCCTTCCGTATTCAGGCGGCCAAGGGCCTTTGTCCGGCCAGGCGGTCTTGATTGTGAAAAAAACCTTTCTTTCCTCCCATGATTTTGATAGAATGGGTGGTGGTTTGAAATGACGTTCTTAGCATGAAAGGAAGGTTTCCCATGTACAGCACAAAGACACTCGCCATCATCGAAGAGGTGCTTGAGAGCGAGCGGCGTGAGGTGGCATTCTTCCGGCGCCTGTCGGAAAGGATCAAGAGCCCCCTCGGAAAGGCAGTGTTCAAGGATTATGCCGACAAGGGCAAGGAGCATTGCAGGAATCTCAAGGACCTTCATGCCGAGCTGGCGTCAAAGCTGAGTCCTGACGGTCAGAACCGTACCGCCGATGTGACCGTCATGGATTTCGACGACTACGAAGAGAAGCTCTCCAGATCCATGGACAGGGCCCTGGCCGATTTCGACGATCTCACCGCCATCGACATCGCGGCGCGTTTTGTCAGGAAGACCACGCGGTTCATATCCAAGTCATACGAGGCCGTAAAGGATCCTGCCCATAAAGACTTGATAAAGTCCATAGAGCTCGCAGAGCGCGAGAACTTCCTCCACCTGAAAAACATCGAGGAATACCTGAAGAATCCGCACGGCTGGTTCAGGGAGAAGGAACACCACGGCCTTGACGGCGGGTAAGAGATCCGGAACGACCTGTACCCACCGGCCTTTCCTCGAGGGATCCCGGAACCGGGACGAGGCGTCCTTTATCCTCCCCGCATCCTTATCCTGCTCCATGCATGGGTAACGCACCTTGGAGTTGCATAAGACGATCCACGCACCTATAACAAAAACAAGAGACCCGGCAGGCGCACTGTCATGGGATGAAGCATATTCGAGAACGACGCTATGAGGAGGAAGATCGATGTCCACACCAGGGTCGGACCAGGAACAGGCAAACATGTGGAAGGTCGTCAAGGTGGTGCCCGAGAGTCACGATATCAACTCGCTTTTACTCGAAGGCGCTGATGACAGGTTTCTTTCCAGGAAGGCCGGCCAGTATGCCACCCTCAGGATCATACGGCCCGACGGATGGAGCGAGCCCCATCCGTTCACCATCTCATGCGCGCCCGAGGATGCACAGCTGCGGTTCACCATCAAGAAGATCGGGCAGTTCACGTCAGCCATCCCCGACCTCAAGCCCGGCACGCCGGTGAAATGCATGGGACCTCTCGGGGTGTTCTGCAGGGGCATCGATGCGAAACCCTCCATCGTCATGATAGCAGGCGGCGTCGGCATCACACCCTTCCTCAGCGTGCTGAGACATTTCCGGAACATCAAGGCAGGGAACCGGGTGACCCTGTTCTGGTCCAACAAGACCATTGATGATGTTGTCTGTGCAGATGAGATCGAGGCCATGACCAGGTCCCTCGCACTCACGGTCGTCCACAACCTGAGCCGCGACGATGATGTGGCGAGGCATGTCAAGGCATCGTTCCCGGATGTCTCGTATGAACATGGACGGCTCAGTGCGGACATCCTCAGGAGACATGGCGCTTCGGTCGATGCGTCCTTCTACCTCTGCGGCCCGCCTCCCATGATGGAATCCGCGCTGCAGGAGATACCTTCGCTGGGGGTGGACTCCGCCACCGTGGAACGCGAGAAGTTCAGCTGGAAATGACCGGCCGGAGGGCATCCGGCCTACATCTGCCGGGAGGAGCACCCTATGATGGGCATGCAGGCAGTGCACGGAAGGAGAAAGGTGCTGTTCGTCTGTGTCCACAACAGCGGACGGAGCCAGATGGCACAGGCCTGGCTGACACGCATCTGTCCCGATCTGTTCGAGGCCCAGAGCGCAGGCATCAGCCCGGCCCCGGAGGTGAATCCTCTGGTGGCCAGCGTGATGGGCGAGGTCGGGATCGACCTGTCGGGCAACAAGCCCAGGAGCGTCTACGAGGTGTACAAGTCCCGGGAGGTGTTCTCCTACATCATCACGGTGTGCGATCAGGCGAGCGCCGAGAAGTGCCCTGTTTTTCTCGGTCTCGTAAAACAGCTCCACTGGAGCTTTCCGGACCCGGCGGCCCTGTCGGGCAGTGAAGAGGATGTGCTGGCAGGCATACGGAAGATCAGGGACGCCATCCGTGACAGGATAGTCTCCTTCTGCGAAGAGATGTCCCCCGGCGCTGTCAGACCATAGATCTTCCGGCTTTCACGGACATTCCAGGATGATCCCCACCGGACAGTGGTCTGACCCGAGGATCTCGCTACAGATGAACGCGTCTGTGAGAAACGGCCGGAGAGAAGAGGAGATGCAGAAGTAATCGATGCGCCACCCGATGTTCTTGGCCCTGGCGTGGAAGCGGTAGGACCACCAGGTGTAGTTGCCCGGGTCCTTGTTGAATTCCCGGAAGGTGTCGATGAATCCGCTGGCGATATACCGGTCGAACCCAGACCGCTCTTCCCTGGTGAAGCCCGGGTTCCGTTCGTTGGCCTTGGGGTTCTTCAGGTCTATCTCCTTGTGGGCCACGTTGAGGTCTCCACAGAAGACAACGGGCTTGGTCCTCTCCAGGCCCTTGATGTAGGCCAGGAACTCCGCATCCCATCGCTGGCGGTAATCCAGGCGGACGAGCTCGTGCTGGGCATTGGGGGTATAGACGTTCACCAGGAAGAAATCTCTGAATTCGAGGGTTATGAGGCGCCCCTCGGCATCGTGCTCGTCCATGCCCATGCCGAGGGAGACCCCCTCGGGTTCGAGCCTGCTGAACACCGCCGTCCCGGAGTAGCCCCTTTTTTTCGCACTGTTCCAGTGCCGGTGGTATCCCTCAAGGGGGACATGGATTTCATGGGGCGAAACCCGCGTCTCCTGGAGGCATACGATATCAGGGCCCATGGAGGCGAGGCTC
>JALOOZ010000055.1 GCA_025454155.1 Thermodesulfobacteriota bacterium | reverse complement strand
ATCATGAAGGGCCCGCTCATCATGCAGGGCTACTGGAACAACCCCGAGGAGACCAGGGGGCAGCTCGTTGACGGTTGGCTCCACACAGGCGACATCGCCCAGACCGATGAGGACGGCTACATCTTCATCGTGGACAGGAAAAAGGACATGATCATTGCAGGCGGGTTCAACATCTACCCCCGGGAGATCGACGAGGTGCTCTACCAGCACCCCAAGGTGGCCGAGGCCGTCTCCGTGGGTGTCCCGGACGAGTACCGGGGTGAAACCGTGAAAGCCTACATCGTTTTGAAGGAAGGCGAGATCGCCACGGAAAAAGAGATCGTGGACTTCTGCAAGACCAGGCTCACGGGCTACAAGGTTCCCAGGCTCGTGGAGTTCCGGGGCTCGCTGCCCAAATCGGCCGTGGGCAAGATCCTCCGCAAGATCCTCAGGGAGGAGGAGGCAGAGAAACGGAAAAAACCCTGATCTGCCCTTGATGAGAAGGGCTCTAGAAGAGCCCGCTGATGTTCCCGTCCCCGTCCACGTCGATGGCCAGGGCCGCAGGGGTCTTGGGCAGGCCCGGCATGGCCAGGATCTTTCCCGTGAAGATGACCACGAATCCTGCCCCCGCCGAAACCCGGGCCGAAGAGACCGTGATGGTGAACGGCTCCCGGGGAAAGCCAGGAACCTTGGGGTTGTCCGTCAGGGAAGACTGGGTCTTGGCAATGCAGACAGGCAGCCTTCCATAACCCATGTTCTCGATGTTCCGTATCTCGGTGGCGGCCTGGGGCGAGAACTCCACCCCGGAGGCCCCGTAGACTCTCGTTGCAACGGTCCTCACCTTGTCTGCTATGGGCAGGGACAGGTCATAGAGCATGTGGAAGTCATTGGGCCTCCCGCACAGATCAACCACCATCTCCGCCAGCTCCAGCCCGCCCGCACCCCCTGCCTCGCGGAAATCCGTGATCACGCTGGGAACGCCCAGGTCCCCGCACCGGTCCTTGAGGTCCTGGAGGTCGCCGTCTCTGTCGGAGGCGAAGCGGTTGATGGAAATGACGGCCGGGACACCGAACTGGGCCAGGGTGTCCAGGTGCTTGCGGATGTTTTCCATGCCGTGCAGGGCATACGCCCGCCGCGTGACGACCAGCACCGCGGCGGAGGGGCTGAGGCTGCCCGTGCGGCACTTGATGTGGAAGAATTTCTCAGCCCCGAGATCGGCCCCGAAGCCGGCCTCGGTCACGGTATAGTCCGCGAGCCTGAGCGCCATCTTCGTGGCCACGATGGAGTTGCAGCCGTGGGCGATGTTGGCAAAGGGTCCGCCGTGTACGAGCACCGGACAGCCCTCAACGGACTGGACGAGGTTGGGGTTGATGGCGTGCTTGAGCAGGGCGGCCATGGCACCCTCACCCCCTATGTCACGAGCGAACACCGGCTTGCGCAGGTAGTCGTAGCCGACGATGACGCCGCCTATCCTCCGCTTGAGCTCCTTGAGGTTCTCCGACAGACACAGGATGGCCATGACCTCGGAGGCTGCGGTGATCTCGAACCCGTCCTCGCGCATGACCCCGTTGAGACCCTTGTCCTCCAGGCCCAGGATGATGCTGCGCAACGACCGGTCGTTCATGTCGATGACCCGTTTCCACACCACGTGGCGCGGGTTGATCTCCGGGCTGTGCCGGTGGTGGAGGTGGTTGTCAGTCACGGCGGCCAGAAGGTTGTGGGCCGTGGTGATGGCATGGAGGTCGCCGGTGAAATGGAGGTTGATGTCCTCCATGGGCAGCACCTGGGAGTAGCCGCCGCCTGCAGCGCCCCCCTTGAGGCCCATGCACGGCCCCAGTGACGGCTCGCGGACGGCCATCATGGGGCGCTTCCCGATCAGGGCCAGGGCCTGTCCCAGCCCGATGGTGGTCGTGGTCTTGCCCTCTCCCATGGAGGTGGGCGACATGGCGGTGACCAGGACGAGCTTGCCGACAGGGTCTTCATCGAGCCGTTCCATGACGGATATGGGGATCTTTGCAATGTGCCTGCCGTAGGGGACGATGTCATCCCGGCTCAGGCCGATGGATGCGGCGACATCTTCGATGGGTTTGAGCCCGATGCCCTGGGCGATCTCAATGTCTGATATCATCTTCTCTACCGATGACCCTTCACTGGATCCGCGGAATCCCGAAGCTGCGGAGCATCCCGGTCAGCGACTCCCTGCTGAGCGCATGCTGGTTGACCAGGTCGAGCATCACCTTCATGTTGAAGATCAGCCTGATGCCTGGTGTGGAGGGATAGTCCCTGTCCTGATCCGAGATCACGGTGATGTCCTCCTCTTCGATCCGCTCGGCCGCCTTGATGTTCGAGATGATCTTCGACCGCTCCAGGGGGTGCATGAGGCCTGCGGGCAGGTCGCCGATGATGGCCTGGGAATCGTCGTCCACCGGAAGCTCGAAACCGAAGGCATAGTCGATGCCGAGACGGGCCTTGAGGGCATTCGTGAAGAAGGAGAAGCCGTTGGAGATGAGCCCGATCTTGTAGCCCATGATCTTGAGCGTCTGGAGGAGCTCCTGCGTGCCCTGGCTGATCCCGATGGCCCCGGTGACGGTGTCGATGACCGATATCGGCAGGCCTTCCAGCAGGCCTGCCGTGGCGTGCATGAAGGCCAGGTCCGTCTGGCTGCTGTCCGTTTTCAGGAGGCTCTGGCCCGGTATGGCCGCCTGCTGTATGATCTCGTGCATGGTCCTGCCGTCCATGAAGCTCTCTGCTATATCGAACATGATGATCTTCTTTTTCTTGTTGAACACATCCTCGGTCTGGAACATGGTGTTGATCTGGATGGAGAGCATGGTATCGCGCAGGACCGCCCTGAGGTTCTGGGCGGGGATCGTGCTGTGGCTCACATCGCAGAGCAGGTCCATGAGAAAGATGTTCTCCCGGGCAACAACCTCTGAGACCTCGATGTTGATGTTGTACGTGCCGAGCTTTTCCGTGATGGCTGCGATGATTCCCGACTTGTCCTTGCCCACCAGCGTGACCAGCATGTTCTTCTTTTCCACGCCTCGTGGGGTGGGGGTGTATTTATCGATGGAAAGCCTGAGCCCCGTTTCGCCGGATATCCTGTCAACGAGGCCCCTGAATTCCTTGACCGAGACCGTGGCCTTGGCCAGGTCCACCACCAGGTAGATGGTGAAGAGTCCATGCAGAACGTCCTGGCGCATGTCGACGATATTGCCCTTGACCTGCGCAATGGGCGAGGTGATGGCCCCCACGAGTCCAACCGAATCCGTCCCTATTCCATAGACAATGTAGAGCATACTGTTCATCCTGCTCTCCTCACATAAGGTGTCTGGATTCTAGTGAAATTCGAACAGGTTGGGTAGTGAAAAATGGACCTGCGAGAAACAAGGGGCCCCCTGGCTGCCTTTCCCGGGAGGGGCAGATCGAGGAGAACAGTGCCGGCCGCAGCCAAGGGTATCAGTGGATCAGCCTTTGAACACCCCGAGCTTGACGGGCAGCCACCAGGTGAACCCGTAGATGACCGTCTTGACGATGGTCTTCACCGGGGCAATGCCGGCGGCCGCACCGATGCCCCGTGAGACCGCCAGCTCAAGGGGGTGACCGAAGATCCAGGTCATGGCCACGGACTTCCATATTTTCTTCAAGGTTTCATTCTTGAACGGCTTGACAAGACCCGTGATGATGAACAGCCATCCGCACACCGCCCCGGCCATCATGAGGTACCAGAATCCCCTGCTCTTGAGCATACCGCCCCCTTTTCAGTGCATTCAATACCTCTTCTTTGTACCAGAGATTCTGCAGGGGGGCGAGATGAAAATCGAGGCCGGAAGTCACCTTGTATCCCTTTCTGTCCTTTATGGAAAAAGTGTCGCCGGTGTGGTATGCCAGATATCGAAGAGAGCGCTCGCGGTGGCTCCTTCCTGTTGTTTGTCCCAGAACACGAGTGTAGGGCCTTCTCTTCATCTATCCAGTTCATTATAAGGAAAAGAGCTATGATTGACAAAATCTGCCAGTTTTCATTTCCCACCCAGATCTCCTTCGGCCCAGGCGCAGCCAGGATGCTGCCCGAACATCTGGCAGCTCTCGGCATGAACAAGCCACTGATTGTTACCGACCCCGGCCTGAAAAAGACCGGTGTCTGCACAGCAGTCGAGACCGTCCTGAAAAGATCAGGGGTGCCTTGTGCCGTGTTCTGCGAGGTCGAAGCCAATCCCTGTGAAAAGGATGTGGAGAATGCGCTCGGGGCATACCTGGCAAACGGCTGTGACGGTGTTATAGGGCTCGGGGGCGGGAGCCCCCTGGACGTGGCCAAGGTAGTCTCGGTGCTGGCAGTGAACCAGGGCCCCCTTATCCGCTTCGATGTACTCTCCGGCGGGAACAAGCAGATACAGGGCCCCCTGCCTCCGGTGATCGCCATCCCAACCACGTCGGGCACCGGCAGCGAGGTGGGCAGGTGCTCGGTCATCACATCAGAGTCCGAGGGCCGCAAGTTCCTGGTCTGCAACCCCCTCATGATGCCCGGCAGGGCAATTCTCGATCCGGAGCTTGCCCTGGGACTGCCACCCGCACTCACCGCCTATACGGGATTGGATGCCCTGACCCACAACATCGAAGCCTTGACCGTCGAGGACTTTCACCCCATGTGCGATGCCATTGCTGAAAAAGGCATTGAGTTCGTGGCAAGCTATCTCGAGCGAGCGGTGAAGAATCCCGGTGATCTCGAGGCGCGAGGCTACATGATGATGGCCGCAATGATGGGGGCTGTTGCCTTCCAGAAGGATCTGGGTGCCGCACATTCCCTTGCGCACGCGCTTTCCTCAGTGTGCGGAATGCAGCATGGCCTGGCAAACGCCTTGTGTCTCGTCCCTGTCATGAGATTCAACATGGAGGCCTCTGCCCGGAAATACGCGGTGGTTGCCAGGGGCTTCGGCATCAATACCTTCGGCATGACGGATCTTGAAGCGGCCAGTCAGGCCATCGCCGCCGTGGAAGATCTCATAAGACGGGTCGGCATCCCGGCAACCCTTGCGGATGCCGGCGTCGAAGAAGACCTGCTTCCCCTTCTGGGCAGAAAGGCCTTCGAGGATGGCTGCCACCAGACCAACCCGCGGCCATGCACCCAGGAAGATCTGCTGCAGCTGTTCCGGCAGGCCTATACGAAGGGATGAGTCGTAAGGGTCAAGGAGGGAGAACTTCATGTCCAGCGGCTATACCGGCACCATTTTACGGGTGGACCTGTCCTCAGGGAGGATAGAGAAGGACCATCCTCCAGAAAATTTCTACCGCACCTACATGGGCGGAGGGGCTTTCGGTGCCTATTTCCTGCTGAGGGAGACCGCTCCCGGGACGGCCGCGCTTTCCGAGGGGAACATCATAACCATTGCACCGGGTGTTGCCACCGGGGCAGCCGTGAGCGGGCTCAGCCGATGCTGCTTCACTTCGCTGTCCCCGGAAACTGGTGCCGTCGGGGATGCACAGGCAGGGGGAGACCTCGGGCCCATGATCAAGAAGGCAGGCTATGATGCCCTTGTCATCTCCGGCAGGGCATCGTCCCCTGCCTACCTGTTCGTGGATAATGACGATGTGCATATCAGGGCTGCGGACCACCTGTGGGGACGCAGCGTGCTCGATGTCTTCGAGATCCTCACCCGTGAGATCGACGGGAAAAAGGTCAGTGTCCTGCAGTGCGGCCCCGCAGGAGAGAAGCTTGTCTGCTTTGCCTGCCTGATGTCAGGCCTTCACGACGTAGCCGGTCGTACGGGTTTGGGGGCGGTTTTCGGCAGCAAGAATCTCCGTGCGGTCGTGGTGAGCGGAACCAAGAAGACCGCCTTCGCCGACCCAGAGGGCCTTGCAGAACTGGCACGCCTGGCAGCGCTGAGACTGCCTGATGCGGGCTTCCCCACAACCCTGAGCAAATACGGCACGCCGGGAGTGCTTGCCTTCCAGGCCAGGGCGGGAAACCTCTGCACCCGCAACTATACCCGGGGCTTCCATGAAGACTACGACGCCCTGTCAGGCCAGACCTTTCAGCCAAAAATAGGCGCAGGGCACACCACCTGCTTTGCCTGTGTAGTGGGGTGCCGCAGAAAGGTAAGGGCGGAAAAACCCTATGCGGTGAGCGACAAGATGGGTGGGCCAGAGTTCGAGACCCTGGGGCTGCTGGGATCCAACCTGGACATCACCGATGCAGTGGCGGTGGCAAAGGCAAACGAGCTGTGCAACAACTTCGGACTGGACACGATCACCATGGGCGGCCTGGCTGCATACCTCTTCGAGTCCATGGAAAACGGGTTGATTCCGCCGGATGCAGTGGAAGGGAAGACCCGGGGCTTCGGCGATGCCGATGGTCTTTTATGGCTCATCGAGCGGGTTGCACGGCGTGAGGGAATCGGTGATGTGCTGGCGGAAGGTTTCGAGGGGTCGATAAAGAGGCTGGGTGAAAGGACCAGGCCGTTCGCCATGCACGTAAAGAATCACGGCCTGGCTGCACACATGACCCAGGTCAAGCCCAGCCAGGCCCTCATCTATGCCGTGTGTCCCATAGGCGCCGATCACATGTCCTCGGAGCATGACTGGCTCCTGGCTGGTTCAGGCGAACTGTGCAGGGGCCTTGGCATCCTTGGTGAAGGAGAACCTGCATCCACGGGACTGAACAAGGTCCGCATGAGCGTGTATTCGCAGTATTTCTACAGCACCCTTGATACGCTCTGCCTGTGCATGTTCTGCTGGGGGTGCGGCAACCTCTTCACCTACCGCGAGTTGGAAGACCTTGTGCACTATGCGACCGGATGGAACTGCACCCTGTGGGAACTCCTGAAGGTTGGTGAACGCCGGGTCAACATGATGCGGCAGCTCAATGCCAGGCGGGGATTTACCCGTGACCACGACCGGCTTCCTGAAAGGCTCTTCGATCCCCTGCCCGACGGCCCCACCAGGGGCAGGTGCGTATCCCGGGAATCCTTTCTCGAAATGCTTGACCTGTACTATGCGCTCATGGGCTGGGATGCGAAAAGCGGGAATCCCGGCAGGGGCAAGCTGCTCGAACTGGGCCTGGAATGGACGGTCCATGAGGAGTAGTATCATCCTGCCGGGTGGATGCGCTGCCGGTAATCCATGCGGCATGGAAAGGGAGAGAACATGGCCTTGATCATTGCACATCGAGGGGCACGCAGCCTGGCCCCTGAAAATACCATGGCGGCAGCACGCAAGGCCCTTGAAGTCGGTGCCGACCTGTGGGAGACGGACCTTGCCGTCACCAGCGACGGCGGCCTGATCCTCATGCACGATGATTCCCTCATTCGTACCACCAATGCCGTCAGGCAGTTCCCCGACCGCTCTCCGTGGACCTACACGTCCTTCAGCTTGAGCGAGATCCGGAGCCTCGATGCAGGGTCCTGGTTCGTGGAAACCGACCCCTTCGGGCAGATAGCGTCCGGGGCCGTGACCCTCCAGCAGCGGGAGGCCTTCCGTGGTGAAAAGGTCCCGACCTTGGAGGAGGCCTTCATCTTTACCCAGGAAACGGACTATTGCATCAACCTGGAGCTCAAGCGTCTCCCTTCACCCATGGAAGGGTTCCCCGTGGTTGAACAGGTGCTGGCGTTACTGGAAAGACTGAAGATGGACAGGCACCGCGTCATTCTTTCCTCTTTTCATCATCCGTGGCTCAGGGAGATTCAGGCAAAAGATCCCAGGATTCGGGTCCAGGCCCTGATCGGGTATTCCGAAACGGAGCCTCTGGACTGGGGTGACCTGTCATTCAAGACGTACAACGCCCGGAGCACCCTCATAGACGAGGGTCAGATCCGCGCAGTGATTGAAAAGGGGATCACCGTGAACCTCTTCACCGTCAACGAGGTTCACGATATGCAGAGGTTTGCGGCTGCCGGCGTTGCCGGGCTGATTACCGATTTCCCCCAAAGGGCGGGTGAAATAGCGGGCAATCCCCTGTAGGAATTTGCTGCTGTGCCAGAGACAGAAGGTGGATTTCATGACTGAGAATGCACGTCCCGCCATCGTCATATTCAATGGCTATCCGAAGTCGAGCCGCGAGAACTTTGACCGTTCGAATGTCGGTCATCCCCACGACATGTACGCGAACTTTCTGTCCCGCTACGTCCCGCAGGCACGGGTGAGCGTCCTCTTTATTGCCGATCCCGAGACAGTACTGCCTGCAGGGGCAGCCCTCTCTTCCTATGACGGCATCATCTGGACAGGCTCTGATCTCACGATCTATCATACGGACGACCCGCGCGTGACGCGCCAGATCGAGCTGATGAAGGAAATCTTCGAGGCGGGCGTGCCTTGTTACGGCAGTTGCTGGGGCATCCAGATGGCGGCGGTCGCTGCAGGAGGAGAGGTCAAAAAGAACCCGAAAGGCCGGGAATGGGGTATTGCCCGGGGGATCGAGAGGACCGGTTCCGGCCGGGCGTCACTGCTCCTCAAGGGCAAGCCCGAGAGGTACAATGGCTTTGTCATGCACCTGGACGAGGTGACACGCCTTCCTGCAGGCGCCACGCTGCTTGCCGGCAACGAGCATACCCGGGTGCAGGCCCTCGAGGTCAGGCATGGAAAGGGTGTCTTCTGGGCGACACAGTATCACCCGGAGTACAACCTTCACGAAATGGCCCGCCTGATCACCGCACGGGCACAGCCCCTGGTGAACGAGGGCTTCTTTGCCAGCACAGACCATGTCCTGGAACATGCAGCCGCCATGCATGCCCTTTACAACAACCCTGATTCAGGGCAGTTGCGTCAGGCCCTGGATATCGGCGATGACATTCTGGATGAGGTGATCCGCGAGCAGGAACTCAGAAACTGGATCGACTACCTGGTTCTCAAACCGAGGGAAAGGAATAGTGTTTGAATAGTTGGGATAATAGTCTTACTATCTTGCCACCCATTATGGCAAAAGGAGGAAGAGAGCATGAAAAGGATATTCATTTCGACCTGTATGCTTCTTGCGTTCGTCGTTGCAGGCCTCAACACCGCATCTGCGGAAGAGCTTTCTCTGCTCACCTGGAAGGGCTATGCACCTAAGGTCCTGGTGGATAAATTCAAACAGGAAACCGGCATCGATGTCAACGTGACGTACACAAACAACGAAGAGATGATCGCCAAGCTGCGCGCCACGAGGGGTGCAGGCTTCGATCTGGCACAACCCAGCCAGGATCGCATCTCTTCAGTCCAGGAAGAGTATCAGATCTACCAGCCCATCGACTTCTCCAAGATCAATACCGCCCAGGTGGTACCGTCCATGCTGGCAGCGGTGAAGAAGAACACCCTGGTGGGCGGCAAGTCCTATGCGGTGCCTTTCTGCTGGGGCACGGAGGGGATGATTGTCAACAAGAAGCATGCAGCGGGCGTGCAGTCCTATTCGGATCTGCTGAATGCGAAATACAAAGGCAGAGTCAGCTACCGCCTCAAAAGGCCGACGCTCATTGCCTTTGCCTTTGCCATGGGAGAAGACCCCTTCTCCAAGTACAACGATCCCAAGGCATACAAGGCCATGATGGACAAGGTGGGCAAGGCCATGATGGAGGGAAAGCCCCTGGTGAAGAGCTACTGGACCAACGGGGACGCCCTTCTCCAGTCCATGAGGTCAGAAGAGGTCTATATCGCCATGGGGTGGGACAACGGGGGCTGGAAGCTGCATGGTGAAAACCCGGACATCGACTTTATTGCACCCGTGACGGGAGCCCTTGGATGGATAGACACCTTCGCGCTGCCGGCCAAGGCAAAGAATGTGGATGCCGCGTACAAGTGGATCAACTTCATGCTGCGCCCCGAAAATGCTGCGGTATTTACGGACCTGGAGAAGACGCCGACGGCATCGGCAGGCTCCATGAAACTGACCAGCGCCGAAGTGCGTGGAAATTTCGAGCGATCTTTCCCGCAGAAGGCAATAGATAACATCAAGTGGTATCCGCCGGTTCGCCTGCCCGGTGGTGTAATGCTATCGATCCGGCGGAAGAGGTGTGTTGTCCATCTGCACGATAACACACCTCTTCCCCATGAACCTACCAACCGGGGATCATTATGCAGATCGATCTATCGGTTCTGAGCGTAACCAAGATATTTGACGCGTTTACTGCGGTGGACGCGGTGTCCTTCGAGGTGAATCAAGGGGAATTCTTTTCCATTCTGGGGCCTTCCGGCTGCGGAAAGACCACGCTGCTGCGCATGATCGCAGGTTTCACCGAGCCCACCAGCGGCGCTATCCATATCAGGGGAGAAGACATGTCCGGCATCGCACCCAACAAGCGGCCGGTCAATCTCATCTTTCAGCACCTGGCCCTTTTCCCCATGATGAGCGTCGAGCAGAATATCGCCTTTGGACTGCAGCGGCGCAGGGAAAACAAGACGGACATCAGAAAGAAGGTCCGGGCCATTCTGGAACGTGTGGGCCTGCCCGACTACGGCGACAGAAAGGTTGATCAGCTTTCAGGGGGGCAGCGGCAGCGGATAGCCATTGCCAGATGCCTGGTGCTGAACCCCACCGTGCTGCTTCTGGACGAGCCTCTGGGAGCCCTGGACCTGAAGCTGAGGGAACAGATGAAGGTGGAGTTGAAGAAACTGCAGGCCCAGGTGGGCACAACCTTTATCTACATCACCCATGACCAGTCCGAGGCCCTGGTGATGTCCGACCATGTCGCCGTGATGAACGAGGGGAAGTTTGAACAGCTCGACACACCGCAGAATCTGTACAACAGACCCAGAACACCCTTTGTTGCACGCTTTGTGGGGGAGAACAACGCCTGGTCGGGCAGTGTTCATCGGTGCGGCGAATCAAATGTCGAGGTCAGGACCGAAGAAGGCCTGGTGTTCCGGACAAAGGCGGAAGAAAGGCTGCAGCCAGGGCAAAGGGTCGATCTCTTTCTCAGGCCCGAAGCCATGCTGATCCAGCCAGACCCAGGCCTTCCCGGTCTGAACCGATTTGATGTCGTGGTCGACTCCATCCTCTTTGACGGGGCGAACAGCCAGCTGCTGGTCACTCCGCTCAAGTCCAGGAGGGAACTGGTTGTTGCCCTGCCCCAGAACAGGCAATACGACTACATCAAGGCAGGCGACAAGATTGAGATCGGGTGGGACACAAACTCGGGCATCTGTTTTCTGCAGAGATGAAAGCATCCCGCAAACATCACTTCCAGTGGACCCTGGCGTTCTTCCTGACGCCGGTCGTGCTCTGGCTGTTCCTGCTGATCGTACTGCCCCATATCGACCTTCTTTTCATGTCGTTCAGGACGAAAGACGATTCCGGCTCCATGGTCTGGAGCTTTTCGAATTATATGCTCTTTTTCAAGGAGCCCATCTACTGGCTGACCTTTGTCCGCACGGTCCTCTACTCCATCCTCGTGACCTTCCTGACCTTTACCATAGCACTGCCCGTCGCCTTCTACATCACCAAGGTCTCCAGGCCCAGGTACCAGGTTTTCCTGACCATGCTGCTGCTGCTCCCCTTCTGGGTCAGCGAACTGGTGCGGGTCTACGGGTGGATGATCCTGCTGAGGGAAAGCGGCGTCATCAATCACTTCCTCATGAAGACGGGCCTCTTGGACAAACCCATCGAGATGCTCTACAACGATGTGACCATGATCATGGGTTTGGTCTATACGTCCATGCTGTTCATGGTGGTCCCGCTGATAGGGGTGCTGGAAAACCTGGATGACAGCCTGATAGAAGCTGCGTACGATCTGGGGGCCAACATGTGGACTATCCTGTTCAGGATCATCATACCCCATGCCGTTCCAGGCATTGTCTCGGGATCCATTGTCGTGTTCATGCTGACGCTGGGGGATTACCTTACCCCCAATCTCATGGGCGGGAAAAATTCCCTGTGGTTCACCGAGCAGATATACAACCAGTTCATCGCCAGCTTTAACTGGAACCAGGGATCTGCGTTCGGCTTCTTGCTGCTGGCCCTTTCGTCTCTGGTGATCTGGGCCGGTCTGAAGCTGACCAACCAGAAACTGAGCAAGGTGGTCAAATGATCAGGACCCTGCCGAATTCAAAGGCCTATCTGTGGGGATTCAAGTCCTATATCATCCTGTACTTTTCCTTTTTGTTTGCCCCCCTGCTGGTGACCTGCATACTGGCCTTCAACGATTCCCAGTTCCCTGCACTCCCCTGGAAGGGGTTCAGTCTGGACTGGTTCACAGGGAGTTCATCGGAACGGGTGGGCATCTTTCACGATCAGATCAACCTGCAGAGCATCTGGGTGAGCGCCCAGGTGGCTTTTTTCGTGACGATCCTGTCAACGGCGGTGGGGACCTGCGCGGCCTTCCTGTTCGAGCAGGAAAATTTCCGATTCAAACAGGCCCTGTATTTCCTCATGATCGCCCCCCTGGTCATTCCCGGTGTGATCCTGGGCATCTCGATCCTTGTCTTTTCCACCAGCATGGGGACGTTTTTCGAGGATTCGTTGAAACTGGATGTGGGTCTGTTCGGTCCGGGCTTCTGGCTGGTCGTGCTGGGTCAGTTTTCCTTCATCAGCACACTGGTGACGCTGGTGGTGTCGGCGCGTTTGAAGAAGTTTGACCGCACCCTGGAGGAAGCGGCCATGAACCTGGGGGCCAACCGCTTCGAGGTGATCTGGCACATCACCCTGAAATTCCTCAAACCGTCGATCATCAGCGGCGCGGCGGTGGCCTTTCTCATGTCCTTTGAGAATTTCAACACCACGCTGTTCCTGGTGGGATCCGAGACAACGCTTCCCATCAATCTGTACCTCCAGGTGAGAGACGGCAGCACACCGGTCATCAATGCCATTTCATTCCTGCTCATCGTGAGCACCTCAGCGGTGGCGCTGGTTAACCTCTATTTCAGCAGGAGGCGGGCATAGCCCTGCGGCAAGAACCGCTTCTCATCCCTCCCCGAGGGCTTCCTCAACGATCTCCGAGAGCTCCCGGACCCGGATGGAATCCTCAATGCCTTCGTCCTTCACGGCATCGGAGAGCATCCGGTAGCACTGGGGGCAGGCAACGGCAACGGTGTCCGCTCCAGCTGCGAGCGCCTCCCGGACACGGACCCTCCCTGACAGGTCGGGACCTGACCCGAGCATGTCCGTGAAGAAGTTGCCTCCCCCGCCCCCGCAGCACAGGGCGTTCTGCATGGCGCGGTCCATCTCGACGAGCCTGAGGCCCCTGACGGCCTTCAGGACGGCCCTCGGTGCGGAATATTCTCCATTCCACCTGCCCAGATAGCAGGGATCATGGTAGGTCACGGTCCGCCCACTGCCCGACTCCGGGGCGAGCTTTGCCGCAAAGGTTTTCAGGATCTGCGTATAGTGGGATACCGTGAGCTTCGAGCCGTGCTTGGGATATTCGTTCTTCATGGCATTGAAGGCATGGGGGGACAGGGCGACGACCTTTTTCACCCCGAGCCGGTTCATGAGTGCGACATTCTGCTCGGCCAGATGCGCAGCGAGCCCCTTCTCGCCCAGGGCGCGCACGTCGTTGCCGTCGGTGATCTCGTCCTCCCCGAGGATGCCGAAGGATATGCCCGCCCGCACCATGAGCAGGGCCACTGACCGGGCCATCTTCTGGCCCAGTTCATCGTAGGCCCCCTCGTCGCCCACATAGAAGAGGTATTCCTGGGAGGCGTACCGTTCAAGGCCGAGACCTTCGGCCCACTTTCCCCGATCCTCCCGCGGCATCCTGTACGGATTCCCGCTCACGCTGACCGCCTTGAAATAATCCCTGACCATGGGTGGTATGATGCCCTGTTCCACCATCTCCGAGCGTGCCGCGATGAAGAGATCCACCAGCTGGTCCTTTATCAGCGGCATGGCGCATGACTCCACGCAGTTCCTGCAGGTCACGCAGGAAAAGAGGATCTGCCCGAGCCGATCGCTGGTGGGGATCTCGCCGTCCAGCCAGGCCTTGATCAGCCACATCCGGCCGCCGGCAGAGAAGGACTCGAAACGGAATTTCAGGTAGGCGGGGCAGTTGAAGTCCGTGTAGTTGAGCGGGAACTTGCACCACCCGCACCGGAAGCACCGATGGAGTATGTCGCGGTATGTACTTTCCATCTAGGCCACCTCCCAGTTCCCGGGGTTCATGATCCCCGCCGGATCGAGCACGGCCCTGATCCTTTTCATGAGGGCATACGTGCCGGGTTCCATCTGCCTGAGGATTGCCTGCTGGCCCTGCACCTCGGTCTTCCAGGGGATCCCGCCGAGCGCCAGGGCCGTCTCGTTGGTCTCCTCCAGGGCCTTCTTCACCCGCTCTACCTCGTCCATGTCCACGCGGTTGAAGGGGTAGGCGAAGAAGAACATGGCGGCATTGCCCCGCCCGATGATGCGGGCCCCCAGCGAATAGGTGATGCCGTGGCGGGCCGTGATCTCCATGCCCGCCCTGCACGCGTCAGGGATCCGCTCGATGGGCATGATAGCGCCCACATACTCGAACCCGCCTCCCTTGCGCACGTCGGCGAACTTGCTCAAGGCCTTCTGGGGTGCCTCGAGGAAGCCTGCCTTCATGTTCGGAGGCACGGGCATGAACCCGGAGTCCCTGGTCTCATAGAGGTCCTTCATCACCGAGCGCAGCGTCTTCCGCTTGAAGGCGAGCTCCTCTTCCGTGTTCGCCGTGAAATTGACCACGGTCATCTGGAATCCCCTGAGGTAGTCCGGCTTGGGCGCCAGGGCATAGTTGATATCCTCCGCCATGGAGGTGCCGATTACCCGGCCCAGCACCATCGGCGCCAGGTCGATGTCCTCGGTCATGTAGACCAGGACGTCGTGGTACTTCGGTCTGGGGAAAAGCTTGATGCCCACCTTGGTGATGACCCCGGTGGTACCGTTCCAGCCGAGGAACAGGCCCGCGAGGTCGGGCAGCGGGGCCCGGGAGAACCAGGCCGGAACCGTGGAGCAGGAGCCGAGCTTCACGAGCTCGCCGGTGGGGAGCACCACCTCGAGCCCGGTGACCATCTCTGAGTGGAACCCCCCCTCGCTCTGGGAGAGATGACCGGAGCCGTGGATGGCAATGTTGCCCGCTATGGTCGCTGCAGGCGGCGCATCGGGCAGGGAGTGCTTGAGCTGCGGGTGGTGCTTCCTCAGGTAGGCGTCCAGCATGCCCTGGGAGGTCCCTGCCTCCACCACTGCATAGTGGCTGGACTCGTTGACCTCGAGGATGCGGTTCATCCTCTTCATGTCCAGCACGAGCCCGCCTTTCAGCGGCACCGTGAGCCCGGACAGGACGAGCCCGCCGCCCATGGGCACCACCGGGATATTTTCCCGGCCCGCAAACCGGATAATTGAGACCACTTCTGAAGCGCTCCCCGGCATGACCACCCCGTCGGGGAGGTGCGGCTCCTGGACTCCCTGGTCACGGGAGTAGATGAAGAGGTCCTCCGGGGCATCCGAGACATAGGCATCACCGACAATGGCCTTCAGCTGTACGATGATTTCCGTTCGCTCCATGGGTCCGCCTCCTCACTCTCCCAGTGCCATGAGGCACAGGTCCGACATCATGACAGGGAAGATCCCTGCCTTGGCCACCGGCTCGGCCAGGGTCCAGAAACAGAACGGGCAGTTGAACACGCAGTACTGGACGCCCGCCTCCTTCATGTCCGCGACGTTCTTCCCCCTGATCTCCTCGACGAGATCGAACCGCTGGGCCGCCTCCGGGACGCCCCCGCAGCACAGGGCGTTGCCGTACTCATAGGTCCTCTTCGGCCGCTGGGCGCCGATGAGCCCGAAGATGTCGTCCACGAAGTGGTCCGTTTCCGGGCAGAGCCGGTTGGAGCAGGGCCTCTGGTAGGCAACCTTCGCGTTCAGGGGTTTGATGTCCGCCTTGAGTTCGAGGAGCCGGTGGTAGAGATAGTCGAAGAGGTGCACCGGCCTGAACGGCACCTCGATCCCGAAGGCCGGAGCCCACGAGGTGTAGGTGCCGTAGCATTCGTCGTGGTAGCAGATGAGCTCCCGGACTCCGGAGGGCTCCAGGTGGAATCTCATGATATTGTCCATGACGAGCGGCAGGCGCTCGCGGATGGTGGAGTTCCTTGCGAAGTGGAGGAACATGAGGTTGCAGAAGACATCGCTGCCGCCGATGGTAGTTGCCCCGTCGAAGAGCCTGCCCCTGATGCCGCCCTTCATGATGTCGAAGAAGCACATGTCGATCACCGGCGGGCTCACCAGCTTCTTCCCTATCCTGCCCCGCGGCGCCATCATGATTACCTGAGACTTCTCGATCGGCCTGGGCACGGGGTGGACGCCGAGCCGCTCCTGCTGTTCCACGATGTGGTAGAAGGGGTGGTTGCCGCTGGGGCAGTATTCCTCACAGGCATAGCAGGTGACGCAGTCCTTCAGGATGGACGACATCTCTCCTCGAACGATGCGGTCATGCTCCTGCTTGGCCCGGGCCTGGTCGAGGTCGATGTACTGGCATCTCATGATGCAGTCCACGCTTTCACATGCCAGGCAGATCTCCGGGTCAAACACCAATGGCTGCATATATCCCCCTTTCAATCGAGAAGGATCACCCGGGGCCCCTGGAAGAAATCAGGCGTGCCTTCTGGTTCTTTTATTTCTCCTTCTCCGTCCCGCCGGCCAGGAATCCCGGGGCCTGATAGGCCGGGTTGGGGTAAGAGTAAAATCCCTTGCCTGTCTTATACCCCAGATCCCCCCTGTCCACATATTGTTTTACGAAGTCGGCGTTCATCTGGGCCTGCTGGTCGCCGGCCCTCTTGGCCCAGTAGTCGGTTATGGACCATACCGTGGACAACCCCACCTGGTCCATGATGCCGAAGGGGCCCATGGGCATGTACGTGACACCCATCCACGACCGGTCGATGTCCTCCACCGAGGAGACGTCCTTTGACGCCAGTGTGAGTGCCGAGAAGAACAGGCTCGAGAGCATGGTGTTGAAGACATAGCCGTGGTTCTCCCGTTGCAGCATGATGACGATGCAGCCGATGCTCACAGCAAAGTCATGGACGAGCTGTGTCACTGCGGGGTCGGTTCCGGGATGCGGCATGACGTCCACCACGGTGGTGGCCCTCAGGTCGTGGAAGTGAAGGGCGCAGATGCGTTCAGGCCTTCCCGTGGCCCCGGCGAACATGGAGGGTATGAGCATGGAGGTGTTGCTCGTGAAGATGGTGTGTCCGGGGCAGAGCTGGTGGAACTGGGCGAAGACCCTGCCCTTGAGCTCAGGGTCTTCGGGCACGGATTCGCTCACAAAGTCCGCGTCCCGGGCTGCCTTGACAGGGTCTGGCGTTGCGGAGATCCTTTCGAGTGTCTGCTGGAGCTGCTCCTGGGTCAGTCGTCCGGTGGTGGCGTACCACTTGGCGAGATTTGCCACCCGTTTGACGGCCTTGTCCAGGATCTCCTGGGAGATATCATAGTACACGACTCCGTATCCGTTCATGGCACACTGGAGTCCTATCTGCTGTCCCATGGTGCCGGCTCCGAGGATGAGCACCTTCTTGATGTCGCTCAGTTGCATGGTCTTATCCTTTCATGTCGAGAGTTACGCCAGCGCCCCGCCGTCCACCACGAAGCTCGCACCGGTGGTGAAGGTCGCCGCATCCGAGACCAGGTAGAGCACCACGCCGGCGATCTCCCGGGGCACCGCGTTCCTGTTCATGGGGATCATCTTCACCGCGTAGTCACGGATGGCCTCGTTGTCCATGATGGCCTTGGAGAAATGCGTGTCCACCAGGCCCGGCAGCAGTGCGTTCACCCGGATGTTCCTGGCCGCGAGCTCCTTGGCAAAGGCCTGGGTCATGGAGATGAGCCCCGCCTTGGTGATGGAGTAGATCCCCTGGTACGGCGCCGGCTTGACGCCGTTGATAGAGGAGACGTTCACGATGGATCCGCCGCCCGTCTCGGTCATGAGCACGGCCGCATGCTTGATGAGGAAGAACGGGCCCTTGAGGTTCACGTCGAAGGTCTTGTTCCAGATCCCCTCGTCGGCGCCGAGCATCTCTCCGAAGTAGGGGTTGGTGGCGGCGTTGTTGATGAGGATGTGGAGCTTTCCGTAACGGTCCTTGATCTGCTGCATGAGACCATCGATCTGCTTCAGATCACCCACGTGGCAGGCCATGACCTCGGCCTTGCCTCCCCGGGAGGCGATCTTCTCCGCCACGCCCTTCAGCGCGTCCGCCTTGCGGCTCACCAGGATGCACCGGGCACCGTAATCCGCCAGGGTGACGGCGATGGCCTCGCCGATGCCGCGACTTGCGCCGGTTATGAGTGCGATCTTTCCGTTGAGACTGAAATCTACCTTGTCCATGCTCTTCTCCTGTACGTGGTGTGCTGAGGGGGAAAAACCCCTTCGCTTTTATTTTCGCTTAGCTTTTTTCTCCTGATCCGTACGGACTCCCTACAGGCTGCTCTGCGCCATGGTCCTGTTCGCGGCCGAATCCAGTATGTGGATGGCGAAGATGAGCATCTTGAACCGCTCGTCTTTGGTCTGGCCGTGATAGAACCGGTAGTAGATCTGCTGGGCGATGACCGCCAGGCGGAAGAGCCCGAAGCAGAGGTAGAAGTCGAAGTTGTCGATGGAGATGCCGGCCTTGTCCGCATACCGCCGGACCATTTCTGCACGGGTCAATGCCCCGGGCAGGTTGGTGGGGAGCATTCGGGCGGCCTGGAAATCGTCCGGATCGTCGGCCTGGACCCAGTACCCCAGCGAGCTGCCGAGGTCCATGAGGGGGTCGCCGATGGTGGCCATCTCCCAGTCGAGCACGCCGATGATCTTGAGCGGGTCGTCCGGATCAAGCACCACGTTGTCGAACTTGTAGTCGTTGTGGATTATGCCTGGCCTGTCGAAATCGTTCGGCATGTTTTCCTGGAGCCACTGCATGGCTTTTTCGAAGGTAGGGGCGTCTGGTGTCCAGGCCGCCCTGTACCGTTCCGACCACCCCAGGACCTGGCGCTTCACATACCCTTCCGGTTTGCCGAAACCGTCGAGGCCGATGGCCTTGTAGTCGATGGAGTGGAGCTGAAACTGCACGTCCAGGAGGTTCTCGCACAGGGTGCGCATCTGGTCCGGGCTCAACGTGAGCCCTTTGGGGAGATTCTTGCGCAGGATGATCCCCTTGAAGCGCTCCATCACGTAGAACGGGCACCCCATGACGGACTCTTCCTCGGTGTAGACGAGCGGCCTGGGGCAGCAGGGAAACACCGGGTTCAGGGCGGAGAGGATCCGGTATTCCCGGCCCATGTCGTGGGCGGTCTTGGCCTTGCGGCCGAAGGGCGGCCTCCTGAGCACAAGGTCGGTCTCTCCAACCTTGATGAGGTAGGTGAGGTTTGAGTATCCGCTGGGGAACTGCTCCACCACCAGGTCGCCGGAAAGTCCCGGGATCGTGTCCTTGAGATACCCCTCCACGACCCTGAGATCGAGTTCCTCGCCCTGTCTCACCTGGGCAGACTTGTCGGTCAGATCCATTTCATCCCTCCTTGATTCATTCTTGTGACGGCGCGAGGTACATCTCCACGAACTCCACGACGAACGCGGCGTACCTTTCCACCGAGACCTTGCGGCCGGCATATTTCCAGCGCTTCAGGTACCAGTCCTGGAGCATGGCCTTGATAACCGCCCCCAGGAGGTCTGTATCGACCTCTCTGAAGGCCCCGGCCTTCTGCCCCTCATGGATGATGTCGATGAAGAGCTTCTCGGTGAAGAGCTCCGCTTCGATGGCCTTCCTGTGATCATCCCGGCCAAGGTTCTTTGTCTCCATGTAGGAGAAGTAGAACCACTCTCTCAGGATCTCGCTGAGAAAGAGGTGGGCCTGGATGGCCCTCCTGAGCTTGAACTTCGGGTCGTCGATGCCCTCGATGTGGTCGACGAGGACCTGCATCACCACCGCGCTCTGACGCTGGATCATGTGCAGCAGCTCTTCCTTGCTCGTGAAGTAGGTGTAGAGAGCCCCCATGCTCAGGCCCGCCTCCCTGCTCAGGTCGCGCAGGCTCATGGCTGCGAAGCCTTTCTGGTTGCTCAGCGCCAGGGCCGCGTTGAGGATCTTCACGAGGTTCTTGACCGCAACCCCCTCCTTCTTGATCTTGATGCTTTCTCGGTTTCCCAGGAAGAGGTCTCTGCTCAGGCCCTCCACGGAGAGACTGACCACCTCCTTGAATGCCTCGAATTTCAGGTCATCCTTCATGTGCTATCGCACCGTCCTGCCTTCGTAGTCCCTGAGGATCCGCTTGGCCACGGACATCTTGTGCACTTCGTCGGCCCCGTCATAGATCCTGGCTGCACGCTCGTGGCGGTAGTAGTAGGCTATGATGGTGTCGTCGGTCATGCCCATGCCGCCGTGGATCTGCAGTGCCTTGTCGACCACGTCCTGCATGACGTTCGCCACGAAGAACTTGATGAACGAGATGTCGTAGCGGGCGGCCTTGGCCCCCAGCGTCTCGATCTTCCACGCCGCATGCAGCGTCATGAGGCGGGCGGCCTGGATGTTCGCCGCGCACTCGGCGATCCATGCCTGGATGATCTGCTTGGTGGCCAGCGTCTTGCCGTCGGGCTGGATGATCCTCTTGGATGCCCGCGAGCACATGAGGTCAAAGACCCTGTTGCAGATCCCGATCCAGCGCATGCAGTGGTGGATCCTGCCCGGGCCGAGGCGTTCCTGGGCTATGACGAATCCATGGCCCTCGGGACCCAGCAGGTTCTTCTGCGGCACCCGGCACGACTGGAACAGGACTTCTCCATGGGAGGCATAGTCGTCACCGGTATGTCCCATGACCGGGATGTTCCGGACCAGGTTGAAGCCCTTGGTTCCGGTGGGCACGATTATCATGCTCGCCTGGAGGTAGGGCGGGGCCTCCGGATTGGTGTTCGCCATGACGATGGAGAAGGCTGCGCCGTCCGCCGAAGAGGAATACCATTTCTGCCCGTTGATCACGTAGTCGTCGCCGTCTTTCACCGCGGTGGTGTCCATCATCACCGGGTTGGAACCTGGCATCTCCACCTCGGTCATGGAGAAGCAGCTCCGGATCCTGCCGTCAATGAGCGGCCTGAGGTACTTCTCCTTCTGCTCGGGGGTGCCGTGGAGATGGAGGATCTCTATGTTGCCCGCATCCGGAGCCTGGCAGTTGAAGACGAAGTGGCCTATGGGGCACCTGCCCAGGGACTCGGAAACGAAGGCATGCTCAACGAGGTTCAGCCCCATGCCGCCGTACTCCTTGGGGTGGTTCGGGGCCCAGAGCTCCATCTTCCTGACCATGTTCCTCTTCTCTTCAAGCTTGGGCAGCATCTCTCTGAAGGTCTTGCGGAGAAACTCCGGCTCCAGGGGGATAAGTTCCTTCTCGACGAACTCGTCCATCATGCCGGTTATGGCCTTTATCTTATCCGGGACTTCGAAATCCATGGTCTCACTCCTTTCTCTTTTCTTGGAATCCCTCACCGATAGGTGATCAGCGATGGGTCACGTTCAATCTCAAGATGGGCGATGGCGTTGAACCCCGCCATGGTGATGCGTTCCTCATTGTACATGTACCGCGTGACGGACGTGTTCACGATCTGCCAGTTCAGCCGCATGGCCGTGTCACCGGGCAACCCGAGCACGTTCGACAGCGATGCGGCAATGGCCCCCCCGGAGGTGAAAATCGCAATGTTCCTGCCGTTGCCGTGCCTTTCCATCAAGGTCTTCATGTCGCGGGCGACGCGCGCCTTGAGCCCCTCCCATGTCTCGATACCGTCTTTGTCATATCCGCCTGTCACCCAGCGGAGCATGGCGGTCTCGAAGACCCGTTTAAAGGAGGCCTTGCTCGCATACATCCTAGCCAGGTCGTCATGCAGAGAGGGGTTTTCTTCAGCCATGGCCGGGAACAGGGCGGTGACGATGGCCGTTGTGTCATACTCGTTCAGGCCGATCAGCTGTTCAAGCCCCGGCATGCTTCTGCCGCCGGCCCGGTAGAGGGAGATGACTTCTTCTGCCGTGGCGGTCTGTCGTTCCATGGTCCCCGAGTAGACGGCATCGGGCTGAAATCCCGTATCAAAGAGATGCCTGGCCAGGATGCGGGACTGGCGGATGCCAAGCTCAGAGAGCCTGTCGTAGTTGTCGTGACCGAATGAAGCCTGGCCGTGTCGTATAAGATAGATCATGCTCATGGCCATACGATACCGGGAGGGGGGGTGCGTGTCAAGCTTTTTCTGAGCGAGCGCTCGTTTTTTATGGTTGCATTTTATCCGTCCCTCCGCTATGCTGGTTCGCGAAAGGAGAGCATGCCCCGTGAAGGTCCTCGTCTGCATCAAACAGGTCCCCGATTCCTTCGACACTCTTGAGATAAGGGGACAGACCGGCTGGTTCACCTATATGCCGCTGACTGTTTTCAGGATGAACCGTTTCGATGAGTTCGCCCTTGAAGAGGCCCTGCAGATGAGGGAGCGCGTACCCGGAACTACGGTCCATGCACTCTCGGTGGGGCCGCAGCGGGTGGGCGCCACCGTACGCAGGGCCCTCGAGATGGGCGCCGACCACGGGATCCACATCCTTGCCCGGGCGGATGAATATGTCAGCCCCTCTACGGTGGCTCACTCGATAGCCGCGTATGCGCGCCCCAGGGGATATGATCTCATCATAACCGGGGTCATGGCGGAAGACGACATGGCCTGCCTGACGGGCCAGCTCGCGGCAGCCATCCTGGACCTTCCCTGCGCCACCTCGGTCATCCATGCCGAGATCCATCCGGAATCTCAGGAGGTG
>JALOOZ010000054.1 GCA_025454155.1 Thermodesulfobacteriota bacterium | reverse complement strand
CCACTTCCCCGAACCGCCATGAAAACTCCTTCCTGGCTGCCTCGGACAGTGCTGCTGAATTCGTGGTTGTCTATCAAAACATGGCCTATGCACGCTGTGTCGAACTGGGTGGCGGGAAAGCTGTATTCAAGGATGGCGCTGTTAACGAATATGCCGCTTCAGTTGGATTGAATAAGACCACCTTCTGGAAAGGATGGGCTGCCGGAGCCTGGGGAGGCAATGATCACGGACTGGAAGGTCTGGCCATGGCAACCCACTTCTGGGATGTGACCGACGGGGTCATCAGGGGTATTACCGTGTTCTCTTTTGATGGCGCTCTGGGCTATCCTGTCATGCCGGATGATCTTGATGGAGATTACATGGCTGTCGAGGTTGGTGATGTGATCTCATTTGATATCAAATCAAGGGGTACAGTTGCATCGAACAATGTTGAGTACCACTGGTCATCCGACAGGAATAACTGCTACGCTTCCACCTATTATGCAGGAAATATTACCCTGAAACCTGAAAAGATCGTTATTGGTGGAATCCGGGATAATTTCCAAAGCAGTGTGAAAGTCTTTGTATCCAATGACCAGCTGAATGTGAGGGGCGTTGAGTCTGCCGATGTAACCATCTACAGCATCACCGGATCAATGGTAAAATCTGCTCAGAATGTTCACGGAACACTCGATATGAGTGAACTGGTCGATGGTGTATACTTTGTTAAACTTGAGGGAATTCCTTCAGGATTTAAAGTGGTTAAGTAAACAGCTTCAGTTTTGATTTAAAAAAAGGGATGCATCGCGTGTCCCTTTTTTTAAATTATTTTAAAGTGCCGGTAAGAAGATACCAACCCATAATTTCTCGAACATGAAACAAAAACTGCATAAGAACATATTCATTCAATTGCTTTGTGCGGGCATCCTGATCTTTTCTGCGCAGGGCTTGTTTGCCCAGCAGTCGGTTTCCGGAAGGGTCACGGATGCTGCGGAGGGGCAGGGAGTACCCGGAGCAAATGTTGTGGTGAAGGGGACCACCATCGGTGCAATTACAGATATGGACGGCAATTACAGCATCAATGTTCCAGGTGCAGATGCTGTCCTGGTTTTCTCATACATAGGTTATCTTGAACAGGAGATTGCCGTTGGTAACCAGACCTCCATTGACATTTCACTTCGGGAGGATATCCAGGCTCTGGATGAAGTGGTGGTGATTGGATATGGCACCGTGAAGAAAAGCGACCTTACCGGGTCAGTTGCTGTGGTTACCTCAGAGCAACTTTCAAAAACACCCGCCACCTCACTGGCCAGGGCCATCCAGGGCCGTGCTTCCGGTGTTCTGGTTACCCAGAGTGGCAATCCGGGTTCAGGTCCGACGATCCGAATTCGCGGGACCGGCTCCATTAATCAGGATCCCAATCCGCTGTACGTGATCGATGGCGTGGTGGGCGGCAGCATGAACGATATTAATCCCAATGATATTGAGTCCTTTCAGGTTCTGAAGGATGCCTCCGCAGCTGCCATCTATGGTGCCGATGGCGCCAATGGGGTCATTATTATTACCACCAAAAGGGGAAGCCTAGGCAAACCCAAGGTGAACTTTTCAGCATTTGGAAGCATTAACCTGGTCCCCAAGCAGTTCGAGGTAATGGACGCACAACAGTATGTGGATTTCTATAATACAATTTATGACGAGAATGGCATCGGGCGACAGGAAGCCTATACAGATGAATTCCGCCAGTACTATTATGGAGATGGTTGGGAGAAAGGTACTGACTGGCAAAATGAGATCATCCAGAAAGCCTATACCCAGAATTACTTTTTAGGGGTTTCCGGAGGCGGAGAATCCAGCAACTACTCCATTTCGGCAAATATTCTGGATGAAGAGGGAATCCTCCGAAGCAGCGGGGCCACGAAATACAATTTCAGGGCAAACTCCGATTTCAAACTTGGCAGGTACCTGAAAGTCGGAGAATCCTTTGCTGTCTCCCGAAACAGTGTAAGTTCAACCGGAACCTGGCAGGGCGGGGCATGGGATACACCCCTGATTGCCTCCCCGCTGATGAAGGTGTACAACGAAAATAACAAAGGAGGATACGATGGTCCACAGGAAGCCGTTCCATACATCACTGCGGCCGGGGATACGGTATCCTATAATAACACAGGTGGAAATGACAAGCCCAATGTAAGGCCTGCCATGGATCTTTCCATGGCCGGCGACGAGTCCGTCGGCTGGTATGTTCTCCAGATGGCCCGTGATGAGGTTGTGCTCCACAAAGGAGTCATCATCGAGAAGGCATTCGAGGCGCTCACGGGCACTGAGCATGTTCTTCTCGTGCTGCCTTGCGAGCTTGTCCTCTCCGCCGCCCTTGCAAGCAACAGCCTTGACCTGATGCAGCCGGTCGATCCGCTGCCGATACTTCTCATCCATGGGATTCCCTCCACCGCACGTGATCAAACGATGACTGCAAGCACGTCACCCTTTCTGACGGAATCTCCCTCCCTGAAGAGGGCCTTCCCGACAACGCCCGCCCTGGGGCTGGTGATGAAGTTCTCCATCTTCATGGCTTCAAGTATGACAACGACATCCCCCTTTGCGACCCGGGATCCCTCGCGCACCTCGTAGCGGACAACCATGCCGGGCATGGGTGCGAAAAGATTGGTATCTCCCTCGCCTTCAATCCTGACGGTGGGAGGTGGGGTACCGCATGGTGAAGTGGCCGTTCCGCTCCGGAAGGATGCCCCGGTCAGTTCCCGGTCCTTCCGGCCCAACTGCAGTGTGACCTTCTGTCCTGCCGTGCCAGCGGCATGTGAGAACATGGGTGCCCCGCCCACCTGCTCCACATCGACTTCGAAGCACTGGTGGTCCATGAAGATCCTGAACGTCCGTATGTCGGTCCCTTTCTCAGGGATTCCTCTCCTTGATTCATCCGTGAGTCGCCCTCCCCTTGCCTTTTTCACGAGGTCGTCTTCAGCCCTGACCTCTTCCAGGGTCCTGGGCTTCACCTCTGAGGGTACCTCTTCCAAGCCGTACTTCCACCGCAGAAAACGCTTACCTGTTGTTGGATACAGGGCATGGACGAGCACGTCATCGATGTCGCGTGCAAGCCCTTCCGTCTCCTGCCGTGCCTTGTCCAGTTCCGGCTCAAGGACATCGGCCGGACGAACGGCGATCGGTTCAGAGCCCCTGGGATAATCCCGAAGGGCTTTTCTCTGGACATCGGGATCAATGGGAATTGCCGTCTTTCCATAGAGCCCGAAGCAGAGGTCCTTTGTCTGGGCCGTGATCATCTTGTAACGCTCTTCCGGGGTGTCGAAGAGGACATTGTTCACGGTCTGGATACCCACGATCTGGCTCGTGGGGGTGACGAGCGGTACCTGGCCGAGCTCGCGGCGGACTATGGGGAGCTGCCGGAAGACCTCGCCGAGACGATCCATGGCATCCATCTCCTTGAGCTGGCTCACCAGGTTCGAGAGCATGCCCCCTGGCGTCTGATGGAGGAGGACGTTGATATCGATGATCGACGTACGTTCGTCCAGGAGATGCTTGTATTTCGGCGATATCTTCTCGAGATGGTCGCTGCACTGGGCCAGAAGGCTCAAGTCGAAGCCCGTGTCCCTGCTGGTGTGCCTCAGCGAAACCACAAGGGGTTCGACGGCAGGGTGTGAGCTGCGGTAGGCCCAGGTTGACAGGCAGGTATCCACGATGTCCACGCCGGCCTCGATGGCCTTCAGGACTGACATGTCCGCCATGCCCGAGGTGAAGTGACTGTGCAGGTGAACGGGCACCTTCACGGTTTCTTTGAGGGCCTTGATGAGGGCATAGGCGTCGTAGGGTGCGATAAGACCTGCCATGTCCTTGATGCAGATAGAGTCGGCGCCCATTTCCTCGAGTTCCCTGGCCTTGGCCAGGTAGTATTCAAGATTGAAGACACCGCCACCCATGCGGGGCTCGGTCAGCGAGTAGCATATGGCGCCCTGGAAGTGACCGGCCAGTCTCTTGATAACACTCACCACGGTCACGAAATTGCGGAAATCGTTGAGTGCATCGAAGACCCTGAAGATATCCATGCCGTTTTCACAGGCCCTCTCAACGAAGGCCTCTGCAACATCATCCGGATAGTTGCGGTAACCGACCAGGTTCTGCCCCCGCAGCAGCATGGAGAGGGGTGTCTTCCTGATATGTTTTTTAAGGGTCCTGATTCGTTCCCATGGGTCTTCCCCGAGGAATCGGTGCATGGTGTCAAACGTGGCCCCTCCCCAGACTTCCATGGAGTGGAATCCAACTCCATCGAGCTTCTCGGCAATCGGCAAGAAGTCCTCTGTCCTCCCCCGTGTGGCGAAAATGGACTGGTGGCCGTCGCGCAGGGTCACGTCCTGGATTTTCACGGGTTTCATTATCTTCACAGCCGGGCTATCCAGAAGACCTGCGGTTAAAGAGCCGTGATGGCTGTTCCTCATGGGTCAATCCCCCTTTCATCCCAGCCCGGGGTGGTCACATGGATCATCTGCACACGTTCCGTCCGGATGGGCAATGATTACGGGCGCACCTATCCTTTACTGGAATAAGTCCAGCAATACCGGTGCCAGCCCCCTATATCCTGGTCAACATATTGTATTCATGTACTATTTAACATGATTGGGGACAACCAGCCCAATGGACATATCTGTCCCCTTTTCATGGTTGATGCTTCTTATTAATTTGATATTAAAGAGCTTTCAGCTCGTGGCGCCAGAAAGTATCAAGTCGGGACATATCCGCGCATTTGGGCAGTCATCTCCCTGACTGCATGACTCACCCTTCCGAGCGGACCAAGAGAGAAGGTTCCTTGCTCCCTGCATTCCCGGTACGTGGCACGATCAGGCGCTGTCATTATTTTAATTATTATTGTTATTGCAATTATTATTATAATTATGTTAATCATAATTATCTGTTGGTTCTTGGAAGCTGCTTCTGGGATGAACGGGTGATGTATTGGTCAAACATCATGGATCTCAAGTGAGGAGGAGCGCTCATGATAGTTCTCGATTCTATTGCCCCGGATGAAGACCGTTATCGTCAGTATGTCATAGGCTTCCAGTCCTGCCTGTTCGGGGGAGTCTATCTGACAACGAGTTGGGGCAGGGTCGATGGTACCCGCCATCAGAGGAAGGAATACTGGTTTGCCACCGAGGACGAAGCGCTCGAAAAAGCCCGCTCCGTGCTCAAGGCCAGGATGAGGCACAATTATCAGATCGTCAGCGAAGGGCCTCTGCTCGAGAGAATGACACACTGACTCTTGCGGTCAGAGCATCTTCGCAGATTACTCCCCGGGTGCCGGCCAATGCGGCCCGAGCAACTCGAGGAAGGCACAGGGAGATGCCAGTGGCCAAGATGGGGATTTCCATGGGCAGAGGCAAGGTACCCAGATTGTCAAGCACCAAGGAAACGAAATATCTTCTCCGCATCCCCGAGGATCTCAGGAGGGAGATCAGGATAGAAGCTATGACCCGGAACATGGATATGAGCACCTATATCTGTGCCCTCCTGAAGAGGAGACCCCGGTAAGCTTATCCTGCTTCCGACCCGGGAACAGGCTCAGAAGGAATAATCCACCCCCAATGCCATCGCCGAAGAAGAGGTGTTCGACATCTTCACCTCTCCCTGAGGTGTCTTCACCGTTTCCGACTTGTAGAATATCCATCCAATTCCGAAATTCAAGGTGAGGCCCGTGACGACTTCATATCCGAATCCTACACTGTACATGACATCGTCGGCATAGAAGACCTCAATTGCGCCCAGGCTGTTGCTGTAATATTCATCGATATCACCGAAGTCGTACCATGTGTACAAGACACCGCTGCTGATCTCCAGCCTTGGCGTGAGCATGTAGGCGCATGCGGTACCGATGCTCCATGAGTCTCCGGCCAGGTTGGACATGTCATCTCCATTCTGCGCCTTACCCCAGTCGGCTGCCTTCTGGAACCAGTAATTGAAGTTGACCTCACTCCGGAATTCCGGGATGAACCGGTACGATGCGCCCAGCCCGATCATGGCCGGGAAATCTCTCCGGTTCTTCTGGCCGTCCATGAACAGACCTGCCTCTTCGCTGATGTTGTCTCCCTCCCTGATGTCAGTCTCCAGTCTCAGTTTTATGGGTGTCTCGCAATGAAGGGCTACGTTCAGGCCGTCCACCGGTTTCACCTGGATGCCCACAACTCCGCCCCAGCCCTGGCCGGTCTCCTTCACGTCCACCTTCAGGGGTACATCCTGCGTCAGAGGGCCCAAGAGCCCGTCAGTCAGCGTCAGGCTTCCCTCGATGGAGTTGGCCACGGAGAGTGAGCGGATACCGCCCGCAACGGAAATGGTCTTGGATAGTCGATAAGCCCCCCCAATGCTCACTGCCAGGTAGAGGGAGCTTCCTTTGAGATACTCGTCCGAGATGCCGTTGTAGATGTTCTCGAAAGGCCCGCCCGGGCCGATTATGCCTGCCCCCAGGGCCCGAGTGGAAAAGGATCCGTCCGGGTAGTCCACGGATGCCCCTCCACCTGGGATATAGACGGCCCCGAACACCGACCAGTTTCCCTGCTTGAACGCAGCATGGAGGTTGGGAATGAACCAGTCCGTGCCCTCCTGTTCGAAGGTCAGTTGACCGTCGCCCAGGGGGTCGTCGAAAGTGTGGCTGGGCCTGCGGACCCAGACCTGGTTGGACACATTGATGTGAAACCCGTCCGAGAGGTCGGTCAGGCCCGCCGGATTGTACACAACGATGTCCGTTGCATCAGTGGAGGCGTTGCGGTTGAGCGTCCGTGCATATTCCGCACTCTGGCAGGTCTGGTTATAGATCTGGGCGAAAACCGATCCATACGACAGAAACAGGCCCGTTATGATAACTGCAAAGAACAGATTCCTTTTCATAGCACCTGCACGGTCATGCATCGCCTGTCTCGGCAGGGTTCCCGAGGGAGAATCCGATCCTATCTCTTCTTGGCCCTCTTGAAAGCACGGTCCAGATCATTGATGATGTCGTCCACGTCCTCCAGGCCAACGGCCAGACGGAACAGGGTGTCAATGATTCCCAGCTCGTAGCGCTGCTCGCGGGTGTAGTCATAGTAACTCACGGTTGCGGGGTGCGTGATGAGCGACTCAGCCCCGCCGAAGCTCGGTCCGATGAAGATCATATCCAGCGAGTCGAGAAATCGATTGGCCTCTGCAAGCCCGCCCTTCATGACAAAGGTGACCACACAGCCTCCGCCGGTCATCTGCTCTTTCGCGATGCCATGATGATGGTGGCTCTCTAAAAACGGGTAGTAAACGCGCTCCACATCCGGATGGGTCTCGAGGTACCCGGCGACCCTGAGCGCCGTTGCATTTTGCCGCTCCACCCTCATGGGGAAGGTCTTGAGGCCTCGCAGGAGCAGGTAGCAGCAGTGAGCATCGATGAGGCCGCCCATTGACTTGTGGAGGCTGCGGATCGGCGTGATGAGATCCTTGCTGCCGAGCACTACTCCGGCCAGGATGTCATTGTGGCCGGAGAGGTATTTGGTGGCGCTGTGGGTGACCAGGTCGATGCCGAATTCCAGGGGTCTCTGGTTGATGGGGGTGGCAATAGTGCTGTCTATGAGAGTCATGACACCGTGCTTGTCAGCGATCTTCTTGAGCAGCACCAGGTCGAACACATTCAGATAGGGATTGGTTGGTGATTCGGAGAAAATGAACCTGGTGTTCTTGCGGATTGCCCTGTCCAGAGCCCCATAGTCGCCGAAGGGCACGATGGTGCATTCGACGCCGAAGCGCTGGAGGTACGACTTGCAGAACTCGAGGGTCTTCTTGTAGCTGTCGTCGGTGATGACGATATGGTCCCCGGTCTTGACCAGGGACAGGATGGTGGTTGTGATGGCCATCATGCCCGACGAGAACACAAGACAGTCCTCAGCGCCCTCGAGGTCGGCGAGCCGGCGTTCTGCAATGAGTTCGGTGGGGTTGCCGTAACGGCCGTATTCAAACCGTGGCTTGTTTCCCTTGGTGTACTCCTCGATATCTTTGCTGTTTTTAAACACATACGTTGAGGTCTGGAATATGGGAGTGGTCAACGTGTCGGCATAGCGTTCCCTTGGTTCTCCTGCATGGATGGCCCTGGATGCCATGCCGGTCTTCTTTTTCTTCTCGCTCATGCGCCTCTCCTTTAGAGCACATCCCACTAAAAAGTCTGGTAATTATCGCTAATATACAGGCGATACGCTGTCAAGGCAATAGAAGGGCTCTCAATCATGCAGCCCCTTGTCTTGTCCGAAACGGATGTGGTAACAGCCCGGGAGATGAACGGCATTCTTGAATCCATACGCCTCATGGCCCGGGACAGCTTCATGGGCGCCAAGTTCAGCCACGACTGGGAGCACACGGAGCGGGTCTACCGGCTCTGCATGCACATAGGTGCCATCGAAGGGGCGGACCTGGAAGTGCTCGCCATTGCCGCCTTTCTCCACGACATCGGCCGTGCCCACCAGGACAAGGCGAGGGGTTCGGTCTGCCATGCCGAGGTCGGTGCAGAGATCGCCCGGGAAGTTCTTGAGGCTTATCTCCTCTCCCAGGACAAGAGGGACAACATCCTCCACTGCATTCTCACCCACCGATACCGAAACAGCCATGTTCCCGAGACACTGGAGGCGAAGTGTCTCTTCGATGCGGACAAGCTCGACGCCATTGGCGCGGTCGGTATCGCCCGGGCCTATCTCTTCGCCGGCGAAGTGGGAGCAGTGCTGCACAACTCTTCCGCCGTGCCGGAAGACTCCAAGCCCTACAGCCGAGACGATACGGGCTACCGTGAATACAGGGTCAAGCTCAGCAGGATCAAGGACAAGATGCTCACGGCGGAAGGCAAACGCATTGCACAGGGGCGCCATGCCTTCATGAAGGAATTCTTCGAGCGCTTTCTCAAGGAGCACGAGGGTCTTCTCTAAACCTGCCCACATGATTCTTGTTCATAATGAACCCGTTTTCATGCCTTTTCAGCTATGGTATGGTCTTCTTCCAGAAAGGAGCTGGCTCATGCACGAACTCCCGGTCATTCAGAGCATACTGAACATCATCGTCAAACACGCGTCCATGCACCGCGTGAAAAAGGTCCACTCCATCGGATTGTCAGTGGGAACCCTGAGCGACCTGGAAGAGGAATGGATGCAGAAGTACTTCGACCACCTGAGCGCAGGCTCTGTCGCCGAGGGGGCCAGACTGAGGATCGAATGGGTACCCGCCGTGCTTTCATGCGAAGAATGCGGAAACCGCTTTGAGCTGGACAAGACAAGAATGGACGGCATCACCTGCCCTGCATGTGGCAAGAAGAAGTTCTCGCTGGTGTCGGGCAGGGAGTACCATATCAAGGACATGGAGGCCGAATGATGGCAGAGATACAGTTGATAGAGATCAAGGAAGAGATCCTCTCGGACAACAAGAAAGAGGCGGAGAACCTGAGGAAACTGCTCAAAGACCGGAAGACATTTCTCCTGAACCTCATGTCATCGCCGGGAGCAGGCAAGACGACCCTGATCCTGAAGACCATCGAGAGACTGAAGGACCGCCTGCGTATCGGTGTGCTCGAGGCGGACATCGACTCTGTCGTTGACGCGGAAAAGGTGGCGAAGGTCGGCATACCGGCTGTACAGATACGCACTGGCGGGTTCTGCCATCTGGATGCATCGATGGTTATGAGGGGCCTCGATGCCTTTGACCTCTCTTCCCTGGACCTCGTGATCATCGAAAATGTGGGCAACCTCGTGTGTCCGGCCGAATTCGACACGGGCGCCATAAGAAACGCCATGATCTTGAGCGTACCCGAAGGCGATGACAAGCCGTTGAAGTACCCCCTCATGTTCTCTGTCTGTGACGTCCTTCTGGTGAACAAGGTCGATTACCTGGACATGTCCGACTTTGACATGCAGGCACTGTATGCTCGTGTCCGCACACTGAATCCAAAAATCTCCATCATCGAAACATCCTCCAAGACCGGCCAGGGCATCGATGCCTGGTCGGAATGGCTGGAACGTGAAGTGAAGGCTTTCTTCGCATAGCCTTATGCAATGAAAGATGACCTCATGAATCGGAAGGTGGACCATGATCAGGATCAATGAGAACTACCTGAAGCTGAAACCATCCTACCTCTTTACCGAGATCTCGAAACGTGTGTCAGCATTCCAGGAGAATAAACCGGAAACAACTCTCATCCGCCTTGGTATCGGTGATGTGACCAGGGCTCTGCCCCACGCGTGTATCGACGCCTTCCACAGGGCCATCGACGAGATGGCCGCTGATGAAACCTTCAAAGGCTACGGCCCTGAGCAGGGATATGCCTTTCTGCGGGAAAAGATTGCCCGCTATGACTTCCAGGAAAGGGGTGCGGACATACAGGCCGATGAGATCTTTGTAAGCGACGGAGCCAAGAGCGACACGGCCAACATTCAGGAGATCTTCGCCTCCGACATCCGCATCGCCATCCCGGACCCGGTCTATCCGGTGTACCTGGATACCAATGTGATGGCAGGCCGGGCCGGAGACCTCTCCGATGGCAGGTATGAACATATTGTCTACCTCGACAGCACTGCAGAGAACGGCTTCGTCCCATCGCTGCCCGGTGAAAAAGTCGACCTCGTCTACCTCTGCTTCCCCAACAACCCAACCGGCGCCACCATCCGCCGTGATCAACTCGAGGCCTGGGTGGACTACGCACGGAAGAACAGGGCCCTTATCCTCTACGATGCCGCCTACGAGGCCTTCATCAGGGATGAACAACTGCCCAGATCCATATACGAGATAAACGGCGCAAGAGAGGTGGCCATCGAATTCCGGAGTTTCTCCAAGACGGCCGGATTCACAGGCACCCGCTGCGCCTTCACCGTGGTGCCCAGGGCGTGCATGGCCTTCGACGGAACCGGAGCCACCCATTCGTTGCATGCATTCTGGACACGGCGCCAGTCCACCAAGATGAACGGTGTATCCTACCCGGTGCAGAAAGCAGCCGAGGCGGTCTATTCCGACGAAGGAAGGGCCCAGGTCAAGGAGTTTGTCGGCTCCTACATGGGAAATGCATCCCTGGTGCGCAATGCCATGCTAAATCTTGGGTACGAATGTGCTGGGGGGGAGAACTCTCCCTACGTATGGATCAAGACCGGCATGGATTCATGGGAGTTCTTCGACATGCTCCTGAACAGGGCCCATGTCGTCTGCACGCCGGGGTCAGGGTTCGGGCTCTGCGGCGATGGCTACATACGTATCAGCGCCTTCAACAGCAGGGAGAACGTTGAAATGGCCCTGGATCGGATTTCTCGGGTTCTGAAAGGATAGGGGCACGCCCCGACATGGCCTCATGGTCTGCTCCCGTCCGTTGCAGCTGGCTTGGGACGAAACCTGGGACGCATCAGTTCATGATTATCCCTGAAGGGAGATCCATGTGGCAAGGCATACTGTTCCCTGCCGGGAGAACCCGAGATTGAAGGATTCTCCAAGTCATTGGCTACTGCGGTCGGGTGTGCTCATATTCCTCGCTGCGGCAACTGTCGCCGTGTACTTTCAGGTATCCGCCTTCGATTTCATCGATCTCGATGACCCGGCATACGTGACATCCAATGATGTGGTAAGGCAGGGGATGACCATCCAGGGTGTACGCTGGGCATTCTCATCCTTTCACGGCGCCAACTGGCACCCGCTGACCTGGATCTCGCACATGATCGATGTCCAGTTCTTCGGCATGAATCCGGGCATGCATCACCTCGCCAGTGTCTTTTTCCATGTTCTCAATACCCTCCTGCTATTTCTCATCCTCGAAAGAATGACTGGAGCAATCTGGAAGAGCGCTGCAGTGGCCGCCCTCTTCGCGCTGCACCCCCTTCATGTTGAGTCTGTTGCATGGGTCTCGGAACGCAAGGATGTATTGAGCACCTTCTTCTGGATGCTCACCATGGCGGCGTACCTCTGGTATGTCCGGCGGCGGACCGTGGTCAAATATCTCGCCGTTGCCTTTTCCCTCATCCTCGGGCTCATGTCGAAGCCCATGCTGGTGACCCTTCCCTTTGTGCTGCTGCTCCTGGATTTCTGGCCATTGCGACGCTGGAACCCATATCCATCGGGAGAAACGAGATCGGGGAACGCACCCTACACCCCGATTCCTTTGAATGTTCCCATGAAACCCATTCTCCTCCTCGCCGAGAAGATACCGCTCATCCTGTTGAGTGCAGCGTCAAGCGCAGTAACGATTCTCGCGCAGTATGCCGGCGGCGCAGTGAAGGATCTCGAAAGCCTCCCTCTTGCAACAAGAATCGCGAACGCCATCGTCTCCTATGCCAGATACCTCTGGATGACAGGCTTTCCCCACGATCTTGCAGCGTACTACCCGTATCAGAACGATCTCGGCATGATTCCCGTCACGCTCTCAGCTGCCCTTCTCCTGTTCATGACCGTCGCTGCCCTCCGTTCGGCGGAGAAACTGCCCTACATCGCCGTGGGATGGTTATGGTACCTCGGGACCCTCTTCCCTGTCGTAGGTATTGTGCAGGTCGGCTCCCAGGCCCTGGCGGACAGGTATACCTATGTGCCTCTCATCGGGATCTTCATGGCGATAGCATGGGGACTGAGTGATCTCTTCTACAGGATACATGTCCGCAAGTCCGTCCTTACGGCAGCGACTGTCATGGTTCTCGCTTCGTGTGCGTGGTCGAGCTGGGTACAGGCAGGCCTGTGGAAAAACAGCGAGACGCTCTTCCGGCATGCCCTGGC
>JALOOZ010000220.1 GCA_025454155.1 Thermodesulfobacteriota bacterium | reverse complement strand
ATCGTAGAGCTCGGCAAAGAGGTCCGACGTTCCGAAGTCCCCTGATGAGAGCCTGAACCAGTTGTACGGGTTCATGATGCGCATCGCCAGCTCAAGTTCCAGGTTGCGTGACAGCACCTTCCCTTCGAATTCATCGAAGGCCTTCTCCCCCCGCAGGCCGTAGTAGGTGGCAGGCAGTGTGCCTCCGGAGACCGCCGATATCACGTCCACCTCGTCGATGAGACGGCGCTTCACGCCGTGTATGGTCACCTCTGTCCGCCGCAGCTCTTCCAGCGCACCGTATCCCAGTGCAGCGGCCCGCATGCCGCCGCCGGAGATGGCCAGGACCACCAGCATTTCATCGGACTGGCCGGGGCGGGCCACATTGGCGAGGCGGTAGCCGGAAGGACCCGCCTGGTCCAGCCGCGGTGTGGCGGGCCAGTGGGCGCAGCCGCCGGCGAACATGACAAGTGGCATCAGCCAGGCGACGGCACACAGAAAAGCGAATGGTGCCTTGCATTTCACTGTCATTTCCCCCTGTATTATGTGTGCTTCATGATCGTCTGTTCTCGAGGCATCGGCCTCCTCCTGGAATCATCACCATGAGCGTCCCTTCAATATCCCCCTATCCGTCTGCCTAGGGCTTGGGGGTGAATGTCATCAGGATCTGGAAACCCTTCACATCGGGATCATCCGGAACATCCTCGAAATCGACTTTCGACCCGAAGCCGCGCACACAAATGCCTATCAGGGACTCGTCTTCGAACCTGAACTCGATGCCCGTACGGGCATAGAAACCAGCACCGAAGGCCATGGATGTATTGTCATCCCGTATGGTCTCGCTCCCGCTCTCTTCCTCGTCACTTTCCTTTTCATACTGCCCGACCATGAGGAGCGGGCCGGCTCCGGCATAGAGGCGCGCCCGCGGGCCGAGGTCGACGCTTGCATACGGCCCGAAAAAGAAATCCAACAGGTAAACCTTGTTGTCGACGAACACACGGAGAGCACCTCCCCGGCCGACTGCAGTCACCTCGTCGGACCTCCACTCCAACAATGCACCGCCTTCCACCCCCATGGCGACAGGATCCTTGAGTAGCGGCATGGCGCCGCATATGCCCAGCGCCGGCATCAGGGTGATCTCGGAAACCGCTTCCACGGAGGGATCCGTGGCGCTCTGGTGTTCAAAGCTCAAATTATCATACCGGGTGGCCCCCAGCAAGACCTGGACATGGATGCCCTTTGTCGATTCATCGGCAGCCAGGACTGAGGTCCAGCCCAGACAGAGGACCAGGAAGATCCCTCTGATGGTTCGAGCCCAGTATGATGACTGCATTACGTGCACCCCTGTGCCTGCATCGAACCTCTTTTCTTCGATGCATGGCAGGTCTTCGTGCAGGCCCATGATGTTCCGACTGACCATTTCAACGTTCATCCTCCTGCGGTTCTGCCGGAGCTGCATGCCACTGGTCCTTCGGCACGACCTTCGGCTTGGCCGGGTCGAACCGGTAATTGGGCGACATGATCTGTACCCCGTACTCGTTGAACGCATCCTGGATATTCTTGTGCAGCTCCGAATAGTGTTCGACCATCTTCAACGGTGTGTCACAGTATACGTTGAGCTCGTAGGAGACATAGAAATCATCCAGAGAGGTCTGGAGGATGAACGGCTTCGGTTCGCGCAACAACCCCGGGGTTCTTTCCGCAGCAAGCAGGAGCAAGGCATGGACCTGTCGCCAGGGCGTGTCATACCCGATGGTCACGCCGGTATGCAGGATCAGGCCCTTCTGGCGGGCCAGGGAGCTGTAGTTGATCACGTGGCTGCTGCTGATCATGGAGTTCGGGACTATGATCTCCTCGTTCTTGATGGTCCGCAGATGGGTCACCTGAAGCCTCATCTCCATGACATCACCCATGAAGTCGGCGATCTTCACCCGGTCTCCCACCTTGAAGACCCTCCGGTAGATGAGCGAGTATCCTGCCAGTACGTTCGAGACCGCAGAGGTGGATCCCAGGGAAAAGAGGACACCCAGGAAGATGGAGATGCCCTTGAATGCGGGCGATTGGGACCCGGGAATATAGGGGAAGGCCATCACCAGTGCAATGACGGCTATCAGGATACGACATATCCTGAACGTGGGTTGCGCCCACTCGGGATAGAAGCCCTTCAGGGCGATGACACCTTTCTCCACCTCGGTGAACACGATGCGCAGCAGTTTCGTGGCATACACGGCAAGCCCGAAGATGATCGCCACGAAGAACAGGTTGGGGATCTGTGCCCATACGGCCTCTCCGATAACCTGGAACGGCCTGATCACGAAGTGAAGAATCTGGTCTGCAAACGCAGCAGTCCACGGGAACGACTTCAGCACGACATGGCTGTAGCCGTACAGCAGGATGAGCATGAGGAGGAGTCGGATCGTGCCGAGTGACCCGGACAGTATCCCGCCGATCCTTTCCGGCGCAACCAGCTCGACGGACTGGATGTGGATGGACAGCCGTTTCCTGTTTATCCACTCGTGCAGAGTCGTGTCTGCCCTGCGGAACCCCCTGTTCAGGAGAACGAGGAGCAGTATGAGGAGTGCCGTAGCGAGGAGGGTCTTCGCCATGCCGGTCATGATCCACTTCAGGGTATGTTTCTCCCGATAGCCCTCTATCGCCGTGCTCAGCCTCCTGCTCCAGTCTGCGGCGAGCTCCTGCCGGCTGAGGCCTTCTGCCAGGGCATCCTCTTCGAAGACGACCATGAGCACCATCACCAGCGCAAAGCGGTCATTTAACGTGTCGGACGCAGCGAGATATGCCTTCGGATGAGGGTAAAACTGGGCGGGAGGGAACTGGTAGCCCTTGATGTCCTTGACGACAAAGACGGTCTCGCTGCCGATGACTATGGGCTGACCTGAGGATGCCATCCTCCTGGCCTCGGTGATGGAGGCCGCTTCCCCGGCACGGCACACGCCTGTGTGCACGAACAGGAAAGCCGCACACAGTACGATGAGGACCTTGTTCATACACCCCCTCCCGGTGACGAACCCGTCAGACCGGCCTGCACGATGCTTCTCCATAGGGGCCGCTTGAGCGCATCACCTGGTTGTCTCCCTGCTAGAACTGCCTGGCGCCCAGCGAGAAGTAGAGCGCATTCATACCGCCCTCGGCATGGCCGAACCCGAGGTAGATGGGGCCGAGGTTCGAGTCGATGCCCACAAAGACGCTGCCTGCATAGATCAGGTCCTGTGAACTGATATCCGACCTCCTGAGCCATGCGTTTCCTGCCTCGAAGGAGGCGCCTGCATATATTGCCTTGCCGACCAGCGTGGAGAGCTTCAGGACCCTGGCGAAGTATATGATCTCACCCAGGGCAATGGTATTCCCGTACACCTGGTCCTGGTTCAGTCCCGACAGGTTGAACAGCCCGCCGAGGAAGGCTACCCTGGACAGCGAGCCCGTGGAATCGAAGTTCGTGTCCCACCTCCCCCTCAGGACGACTGTGTGGTTGCCACAGGAAAAGGGCTTGACCACGGTTGTTTGAACCGATTCGTAGTTCTCGTCGGAACCGAGGTGCTCGCGGCCATAGAGGTAGGCTGCGGACAGGTGGCTGCCCTGCCTCGGGAAAAAGGGGCTGTCCAGCTGGTCGAGGCGCAGGGTGGCACGGTACGCGCCGTCGTCGATCTCCTCGTCGGCCAGAAGCGAGACACCGGTCTCCAGATCTGCGTTCCCTGTCCCTCTCAGGTACCCGAGTCTCGCCATCCCGTATTCGCCCATCTGCAGTCCGAGGTCGAGCCCCGCCTGTTTCCTGGTGATCTTGTATCGTGCGATTGCATCGGTGTCCGTGTACGACAGGTACTGGTCCACCGGGTAGTTCTGGTATTCAAGGGCAGGGGCGAGGAAGAGGTGCCAGGTGTACGGGTTCAGCGGCTGGTAGAACTCGGTGAAGACTTTTGTGCGCTGTCCGACCCAGAGTTCGTTTTTCCACTCGGCGCCGAGGCGGTTCAGGTTGGAGGCCAGGTACCGGGCAACCAGGCGATAGCTGTTGTCTCTCTGGAACGTGCCCGAAAGCTCGAGGCCCAGGTCTATGGTGTGTGCGGTTTCTGTCTGCTCCTTCGCCTTGATGAGCAGGCCCTGTTTTCCGTTCTCCTCCACGAGGGTGAAGTCGATGTCCTTGAAATCGCCCCGCTTGTAGAGCTCGAAGATGTCGTAGGCCAGGACATCCTTGTTCATGACATTGCTCGCGCTCTTCGTGATGGCATTGAAGAGGGTGCCCGAGCCCATGACGGATCCCTGCTCCATCTTCACGAACTCGATCTTTCCCAGAGGCCTGGCCCTGCCGAGCTGCTGCTCGCGGACGGCCCGGTATGCATCCTCGCTCACGGCATACCGGCCGAGAACGTCTGATGCCCCCCGGGCGGTCCTGGCCCCGATCTCGATGGCTTCACCCATCCTGTCGAAGCTGGCCGTCGTCACGGCGCCCATTTCCGGGGAGAGCAGCGTGTCGCCGGGTCCGAGGATGCTGATCTGGGCAGCGACATTCCGGTTGGTGAGGATGTTGGTGATCTGGTCGACGACCCCGAGGACGTTCTCCAGCTGCTCTCTGGTGCTCAAAGGCGTGCCGATGTTCACCGCGATCACCACATCGGCCCCCATCTGCTTGGCAACATCCACGGCCATGTTGTTGGCCATGCCGCCGTCCACGAGCAGCTTCCCGTCGATCTCCACCGGAGCAAATACGCCGGGGATGGCCATGCTCGCACGGAGCGCCCTGGCGAGATCCCCCTTTGAGAGCACAACCATCTCACCTGTTTCTATGTCGCTTGCTATGGCCCGGTAGGGGATGGGGAAGTCATCGAAGTCCTTCGGTGCGGTCAATGTCAGGGAGCGAAGCATCAGGTCGAGCCGTTTCCCTTCGATGAGCCCCTTGGGCAGTTTTATCCCTGTCTGGAAATCCAGATCGACACTGGTGATGTAATTGGGCCAGTCTTTCTTGTCGCGAAAGTTCACTACCTGCCGGGGGATACTGTCGGCAAACAGTCCTTCCCACTCGGTCTTGGTGGCTATCTGCTCCAGTTCGTCCAGGGGTGTGCCCGTAGCGTACAGCCCCCCTACGATGGACCCCATGCTCGTGCCCACGATGCAGTACAGGGGTATGTGCAGTTCCTCCAGGACCCTGAGCACCCCCACATGGGCAGCACCCCGTGCGCCGCCTCCGCTGAGGACCAGGCCGACCCGGGGGTGTTCGCCGGTTTCCTGGGCAGAGAGGAACGCCGGTGACAGGATGGTTGCCGTCAGCGCTGCAAGAACAATTGCCTGTCTCAGAGTTCTCTGCATTCCGCACCTCCTTGATATACGCCAGGAATCACCGGCAACACCTCCAGCAACGGTATGAAGCGGGTGTCTCCCGTCTCCCGGCGCTGCCGGGAAACGGGCCGAGTCGTTCCATGATACGCCATGTTGAACCATACTGCTCCTGGAGAACCCTAGTCGACCAGGGGGATCTGCCTGGCGGCATCGTAATTGATGACTGCCATGATCTTGTTCTCCAGCTGGTAGTAGCGCATCACCTTCCTGTACGGGAGCACCTTCGCGAACTTCGGCAGGTACGACTGCCTGAGCTTCTGCCTGTCGCTTTCGATGGCCAGGTATTCATTCACGACCTTCTTCGCGATGTCATCGGTCATCTTGTCCGCATTGGCTGCATAGTCGCCGATGTTCTTGAACGCACGTTCGTTCAACGCCATCAGGTCCTTCTGATAGCTGTCATACACGCTCCAGAAGGCCTTGGCCTCGTTTTCCGTGAGGTTCATGTTCGATGCGACAAGAAGCTTCTTGTCCGCCTGGATCTTCTCGCGCACGATCTGCATGTTGTCGGAGGGCGCATCCCCCTGCTGGGCCCAGGCCAGGCCCGACATGAACAGCACGAGCGCAGATAGAACAACTGCCTTGACGATTCTCTTTTTCTTCATGTTTTCCTCACCCTTCACAATTATTTTTTGAACGCATACTCATTGTACTACACCTGTCCGATTGCTACTTCTTCACTCCGTGCGCCTGGTCCAAGATCGCCCTGATCCTGCCTGCCCAGAATTTAAAGGCCTCTTCAGCCGACCCGAGCTTGGAAAACCTTTCCGTGAAACCGGCCACCTGTTCATCAACGGCAACACCGATCACCTCGTCGTTGTTCATGGGATCTATCCACATGATTTCAGCCCGTGTGGCGCCTGAACCGACCCATGCACCTGTTGTAGCTTTGCTGACAGAAGTAGCGACCAGCCCGGGGGGCGTGATAGAGCTGATGGCGCTGAGGACCGGCTTACTCTGCCTGATCCCTGTCAGGGCGACCCAGGTCGTCCGAGTTGGCCGCGAGATAGAAGCGGGGTGTGTCGATCATCACCTTGTCGTACTTCGAAATGTCCACACCCGGCTTGATCCAGCGCTGCTTGGCCCCGCCTTCCGGTCCGGGCTGCAGATTCTTGTAATAGTCGCCCAGGAAGCCGGACTGCTTCGAGAACGATGAGCAGGCTGTGAGCGATAGCGCCAGTGCCAGGCTCAAAGCCACCAACATGACTGTCCGTAGTGATCTGTACAGATATTCCTCCTTTTTTGCTTTTCTCCTGAAGTATATGGTCTCCTGGATCCATCTCCAGGCCTTTCTCCACATCCCTCATGTCCCCCTTAGAACTGGAAGGGCTGGCCCACCATCATGTTTACCCCAAACCCCTCCTTCGACCCTGCGATGTCCACCCGCACGACGATGCCCTTGGCCATGGCGCGGATCCCGATGCCGCCGTCCCATTTCATGGCGCTGTGGAGCTCGCCCACCGTCCATACCGGGGCTACTCGGCCCGCCTCCGCAAAGGCGACCCACTGCCACCATGCAATCCCGAGATATCTCTGCAGCAAGTCGATCCCGGCAAAGGGGTTCCACTCAGGTATCACCCGGTACTCGGCGGCGTAGTACACGGCGGCCTGGTCGTTGAAGCGCGACGTGGGGAAGCCCCGCATGCGCCAGAGCCCGCCCAGTGTCGCTCCCAGGTAGGCAGGCGGCCGCTGATAGACCTCCTCACCGTCCTCCATGCTGGTTCTTTCCCATGAGAAGGCATTGGCTGTCCAGAAGTCAAAGGCCAAGACCCTGCGCCTGAACCTCTCGGAGGGCCCCAGCGAGACGTACTTGCTGAACTCGAACTCGCCCACATAATAGGGGCGCGAGCTGTCGAACCACCCCCAGTCCTGGGTGTACCTCAGACGCACCGTGCTCCCTTCCGAGGGGTTCCTCGGAAAGTCGGTGTTCTCCCGGTACAGCGAAAACGCCCCGCCGTTGGTCTTCTGGTCAAAGGTGCCGTAGTCGCTGTCAATGGACTGGGCCCTCCAGTAGGGTTTCACCTCGACGAAGATCTTCCCGGTCTCCAGGGGATTCCAGGAAAGCACCTCCCCAGATCCCTCCACGGGCAGGCCCCGCTCGAGCACCGGCGGCCGTACCTGCAGATCGCGGCCGTCGCCCATGGGGAGCAGGTACTTGAAGGTGACACGGACCAGGTTGTCATTGCCGTCCCCCTCCACGTAGTTGTCCTGGTCGGAGCCGTTGCTGCCCGCGCGCTCGCCCGCGAAATCTGGATTGCCGCTGATGTAGCTCTGGATCGTGCCATAGGTGCTCAAGGCAAGGTCCATGTCGAAGAAGAGGCGCCCGGTATATGGCACCCTGATGTCGCGGGTGAGCAGGAACATGGCCAGCGCGCTGTTGGACCCTGCAATTGCGGTCGCGATGACGGTGGACTGCGGCT
>JALOOZ010000219.1 GCA_025454155.1 Thermodesulfobacteriota bacterium | reverse complement strand
GCGCGATCTGGCGGCGTGCCCCCTCGTACAGCGCCCCGGCGACGTGCCCGCCGTCCAGCGGCAGGATGGGCAGCAGGTTGAACAGGAACAGGAAGAGGTTCAGCGAAGCGACGATGGCCAGGAACTGCGCGATCCGCCAGCTCGGCGGGGCGTCGGCGGCGGCCACCTCGCCACTGATCCGACTGACGCCGACCACGCCGACAGGGCCTTCCGGGTCCCGGGCCTGATCGGTGAAGGCGGCCTCGGTGAGCCCGACCATCTTCGCCGGGAACGTGAGCAGGGCCTGCCCGGAGCGCACCGCGATGTCCCACATCTGGCCGGGCACAGCCGTCACGGGCAGCGGCTTCAGGTCGACGGTCGGTGACACCCCCAGGAAGCCCCGCGGGGCGGCGTCCTCGCCGAGCAGGGCGCCGTCGACCGTGGTGAGTGGCACCTCGAGCACGACCTCGCGGCCGCCACGGATCACCGTCACCTCGTGGGTCCCGCCATCGGAGGTCCTGATGGCATCCGGAGGCTTGCCCGAATCGAGCCTGTCCGCCTTTTCCAGTGAAAAGGGTGCGCTTCCGGCTTCTTCCTTCTTCTTCATATGGCCTCCACTGCGGGTGATTACCTGACCGGCATGCCTCCCATGATCGGGGTGATGAAATCCATGACATGTCCCACCAGTTCGTCTGCCTTGATAAGGGTGATGCAGCAGACCTCGTCGTCCCTCATCCAGCTGATCACGGCCAGCTTGTCTCCCGGTGCGATATGTGCCCGGTCGCGAAGATCCTTGGGAAGGACCATCTGCCCCCGTTCGTCAACGCTGATGAGGGACTCAACCTTGCAGCAGCTCGAGGGCCCCGGAGAACAGCAGGTTTTCTTCGTGGCCTTTTTCGCCATCAGCATCTCCATCTGAGAAATCAGAATAATCAGAACAAACAGAATATAGAGGAATCATGCGGGGAAGTCAAGGGTGCATTCCCGGCAGGGAGACTCTTGACGGCACTAGCCCGGGCCGCAGTTTCTTGTTAACATGTATGCAGGAGAGAACTACATGAACGGCAGATCAGTAACACGGATCATGATCCTGGCCCTTGCTGCAGCATCCCTCCCCCGGTGTGATGCCTTGGCCGTCGAAGAGGCCCGCTACAAGGTCATCCAGAAGAGCGGCACCTTCGAGCTCAGGGAGTATGAGCCCCGGATCGTTGCAGAGACGGTCGTCGAGGGCGGATTCGAAGAAGCGGGGGACATCGGTTTCAAACGCCTCTTCGGATACATCTCGGGTGACAATGTGCTGAAGCGGCCCATTCCCATGACTGCCCCGGTAAACCAGGAAGGAGAGGGGAACAGGTGGGTGATCTCCTTTGTCATGCCTTCCGAGTTCACCATGGAGAATCTACCCCTGCCCACGGATCGGAGCGTCGTACTGAGACGGATTCCCCCGCGCATGGTGGCTGCCATCAGCTATTCCGGCACATGGAAGCGGTCCCGTTCTGAAGAACAGAGAGGCCGCCTGGAAGATCTGATCAGAAAGCGTGGTCTGAGACCCGCGGGTGAATATATCTATGCCCGGTACGACCCGCCCTTCAAACCCTGGTTCCTGCGGCTCAACGAGGTACTGGTGACCGTAGAGCCAGCCAACAAGGAGAAGCCATGAATATGAACACTTCGACCTCCTGGATGCACGTCTTTATCAAGCGTTTCGATCGTGTCATCGTGACCGTGCTCATCGTCCTGATGCTCCTGGTCATCGTGCTTGCCACCATCGAGGTGGGCTGGCTCATCGTCCAGGACATCGTCTCGCCCCCCGTTTTCCTCCTGGAGATCGACGAGCTTCTGGACATCTTCGGTATGTTCCTGCTGGTGCTGGTCGGCATAGAGCTCCTCTACACCCTGAGGGCCTACAGGACCGATAACGAGGTGCACGTGGAGGTCGTTTTCGCCATGGCGCTCATCGCGGTGGCCCGCAAGGTGATCATCCTCGACGTGAAGGAGCTGGACAGCCTCCTGCTCTTGGGCATAGCGGCCATCGTGCTGGCCCTTTCCGTGGGATACTACTACGTCGGGAAGCATATCCGCACGGTCTGCGAGGACAATCTCTTGCGGGGGAGAAACGAAGGGCCGTAACAGGGTTCTACGTACCCGCGACCTTTTTCAGGAGCCATGCCATGTTCTCGCCCAGGACCTTCATGGTGGTCATGCCCTCCTGGTCCTTCTCCACCTCGCCGGGCTCCATGCCCATGCCCACGTTCCAGTAGCTCGACCCGGGCACGATCATCTGGCTGATGAAGAAGAAGTGGTTCAGCGTGTCGAAGGTGTGGATGGCCCCGCCCCGGCGCACCGCCACGACCGCCGCACCCACCTTGCGCCGCAGCATGTCGCCGTTGGCCTTGGCAACCATGCCGGAGCGGTCGATGAGGGCCTTCATCTCGGTGGTCACGTCCGCGAAGTAGGTGGGGGAGGCCAGGATGATCCCGTCTGCCTCCAGCATCTTCTCTATGCACTCGTTGACGGCGTCGTTCTTGACCGAGCACCTCCGGTCCTGGTTGGCAAAGCACTTGTAGCATACGATACAGCCCCGGATGTCCTTGCGCGCCAGCTGGACCATATCGGTTTCGATGCCATTGTTTTCCAGCTCGGTGAACACCTGGCGTATGAGGATGGCCGTGTTCCCATCCCTTCGGGCGCTTCCATTGAATGCGACGACCTTCATGGGATCTCCCTCTTAAGTGGTTTTTCTTGAAGCATCATCCCCTTGTCAGCTGGCGGTACCTGATACGGTGGGGAATGTCCGCGGCCTTGCCGAGCCGTTTTTTCCGGTCAGCCTCGAAGTCCGAATAGTTCCCCTCGAACCACACCACCGTGCTGTCTCCCTCGAAGGCCAGGATATGGGTGGCGATGCGGTCGAGGAACCACCGGTCGTGGCTGATCACCACCGCGCACCCCCCGAAGTTTTCCAGGGCCTCTTCCAGGGAACGCATGGTGTTCACGTCGAGGTCGTTGGTGGGTTCGTCCAGGAGCAGGACATTGGCGCCTTCCTTGAGCATGCAGGCGAGGTGCACGCGGTTGCGCTCGCCGCCCGAGATCATGCTCACCTTTTTCTGCTGGTCCGTGCCCGAGAAGTTGAAGCGGGCAACATAGGCCCGGGAATTCACCTCCCGGTTTCCCAGCTGGACCTGGTCCCTGCCGCCGGAGATCACCTCCCAGATGGTCTTGTCCGGCTCCAGGGAGTCTCGGTCCTGTTCCACATAGGACAGCGTGACGCTCTCGCCGATCCTTATGGTGCCTGCATCCGGCTGCTCCTTGCCCGTGATCATCCTGAACAGCGTGGTCTTGCCAGCGCCGTTGGGGCCTATGATCCCCACGATGCCTCCTGCAGGCAGCGAAAATTTCATGTTCTCGAAGAGGAGCTTGTCGCCGTAGGCCTTGCTCACCGCTTCCGCCTGGATCACCACCTTGCCGAGGCGCGGTCCCGGGGGGATATAGATCTCGAGGTCTCTCGCCTGGGTGTCGGAGGTCTCGCTCAGGAGGTTCTCGTAGGCGCTGATCCTCGCCTTGGCCTTGGCGTGGCGGCCCTTGGGCGACATGCGGATCCACTCGAGCTCACGCTGCAGGGTCTTCTGCCGCCCGGTCTCTGTCTTCTCTTCCTGCTGGAGCCTGTTCTGCTTCTGTTCGAGCCAGGACGAGTAGTTGCCTTTCCAGGGGATGCCGTGGCCGCGGTCGAGTTCCAGGATCCACCCGGCCACGTTGTCGAGGAAGTAGCGGTCGTGGGTCACCGCGATGACCGTTCCGGCGTACTGCTGGAGGTGGTGCTCCAGCCAGGCCACGGTTTCGGCATCCAGGTGGTTCGTGGGCTCGTCAAGGAGCAGGATGTCGGGCTTCTGCAGGAGAAGCCTGCATAGGGCGACCCGGCGTTTCTCCCCGCCCGAGAGCACCCGGACGGGCATGTCCGCCGGGGGGCATCGCAGGGCATCCATGGCCATGTCGAGCCGCGATTCGATGTCCCACGCATCCAGGTGGTCGATCCGTTCCTGCAGCTCTCCCTGCCGTGCCATGAGAGATTCCATCTCGTCGTCGCCCATGGGTTCGGCGAACCTCATGCTGATCTCGTTGTATTCCTTGACCAGGTCAACGGTCTCCTGGAGGCCTTCCTCCACGATCTCCCTGACGGTCCTGTCCGGGTCGAGCTGCGGCTCCTGTTCAAGCAGGCCCAGTGTGTAACCCGGAGATAGCACCGCCTTGCCGTCATAGGCCTGGTCGACGCCGGCCATGATGCGCAGCAGGGTGCTCTTGCCCGAGCCATTCAGGCCCAGCACCCCGATCTTGGCGCCGTAGAAGTAGGACAGCGAAATGTCCTTGATCACGGGTCTGTTCTGGTAGGTCTTGCTGACCCGCATCATC
>JALOOZ010000053.1 GCA_025454155.1 Thermodesulfobacteriota bacterium | reverse complement strand
CGCAGCACGACGATGGGGGCATTGTTGGTCGGGTCAAGGGCGATGCCTGCCACCTTCATCTCCACAAAGCCGGGCATGGACGTATCCTCCTGCCCTGTAAGATTAAGGCCGCGGAGGTGATTAGTCAATACGGAATCGGCCAGACCGTGCAGTCCCGGGGTCAGTCATGGTCTGCCCGTTTCAAGGCCGCGGCAAGCGAGTGAATGAGAGCCTCCATATCATCGGGCATTCCATCCACCTCTGCACCGGCACTCCTGAGCCATCGGAACACCTGGAGCACGAGTGGGGCCTTGATGTGGTAACTCTCCAGAAGGTCGATGCCTGCAAGGAGTTCGGCCTTGTTCCCGTCGAAGACCTTCCTCCCCTGTGCTATCCCGACGATACGTTCGGTGAGCCCGAAGAAATCCTCCTGGTTGTGCGTGACGATGATCACGGTGGTGTCTTTCAGTGAAGAAATGATTCGGAGGAGTTCTCGTCTGCCCGATGCATCCAGCCCTGCGGTGGGTTCATCAAGCATGAGGATTTCAGGGTCCATCATGAGTGCAGAGGCCAGGGCGAGCTTCCGTTTCTCCCCAGAACTCAGCGAGAAGGGCGAGGTGGTCTTGAGGCGCTCCAGGTCCAGATTGAACCCGCTGGTGACGGCGAAGGCCCTCTGCTCTATCTCGACTTCCCCCGGTCCGAAGAAGTTCCTCAGGGCAAAGGTGAGCTCGTCATACGCGGTTTCCTGGAAGAACTGCTCTTCAGGAAACTGGAACAGCACGCCCATGCGCCTGCGCACCGAGGGGAGTCTTTTCTGCCTGGCCAGACTATGGATGCTGAGCCCATCATAGAGGATATCCCCCCGTGTGGGCGGCATCAGGGCATCCAGAAGCTGCAGCAGGGTGGTCTTGCCGGACCCTGCAGGCCCGGCGATGGTCACCTTCTCGCCCTGTTCGATCTTGAGATCTATGCCCGCGAGCGCCCACTCATCTCCGGGGATCTCATACCGGTGGTACACATCTATGCATTCTATGACCATCTGGCGGCGAGCGCCTCCTTCGCAGTCCGGGCGCCCAGGCAGTTGAGGCAGTCACGGGTTGTCAGAAGGCCTTTCCTGGCAATGGCGATCCCAAAGCGCATGTCGTCGAGGCCCGCCGTCGTATGGGCATCAGGGCATATGGCTATCCGCCCCCCCCTGGCAACAAATTCCGGTATCAGACGCCAGTCGATATCGAGACGCATGGGGTGGGCGTTCAGTTCAATGAAAACCCCCTGCCTGGCGGCCTCTTCCAGGACAGCGTCCATATCCACCTCGTAGGGTCTGCGGGAAAGGAGAAGCCGGCCTGTGGGATGGCCGAGCACGGTGGTAAAGGGATTCCGGATGGCCTTGATGATCCGCTCGGTCATGGCGTCCCGGCCCATGTCCATGTGGGAATGGATGCTGACGATGACGAAGTCGAGCTCCTTCAGCACGCTGTCAGGGTAATCCAGCGATCCGTCCGGCAGGATGTCCGACTCGATCCCCTTGAGGACCATGATTCCTTGGTCCGATTCATTCAGGGCGTCAATCTCCCGGATCTGCCTTTTCAGGCTCTTCACGCTCAATCCCCCAGCATAGTGGGCGCTCCTGCTGTGGTCCGAGATTCCGATCCAGGAATAGCCGCGGTCTCTGGCCGAACATACCATCTCTCCGAGGGTTGCGTGGCCGTCGCTCATGGATGTATGGACGTGGAGGACCCCCCTGAGGTCACCCTGCCCAATGAGATTCTTCAGCTTGTCATCCGCGAAATATTTCCATTCAATATCACGGACGTCGGGGGGAAGATAGGGCATTCGGAGCAGGGAGTATATCTCCGCCTCGTCCTGCACGTGGACATGCTTTCCATCCATGGTGATCCCATCCCTGGCCACCCTCACCGAAAGACTTTCCCCTGACTTGCCAACATGCTCCAGGTGCGCCGGAGGACCTGTCGTGACAAAGAGCGCCGGGATGAAGCTTTCATGAGGCTCCACATAGATCTTCACCGGGGGCTTCCCAGGGTGGGTCAGATGAACCGCCGATCCATCCCGGGCCGACCTCCCCCGGGGAATCCTGTTGAGACAGGAGAGTATGTCCTCACCGGCTCCATCCCTGTCCAGGCACAGGAGCTCGATGCAGTCGACGATCTCCATGCCCCTGCGGCAGATGCCGGTGGGTTGAACTCTCAGGGCTGCATCGCCCAGCGCCTCGATGATCTCACCCATCCAGGCCCATGCAGCATCCAAAAGGTACCACCCCCGGTAGCTGAGCACATCGAGGACAGCTCTTTTCATCCTGGCGATCCCCTTGGCTGAGAAGCCCTTCACTCCAGAAAACCGCCCGTCGTCGAGCGCGGTCCCGAGGTCCTCGATGGTGGAAATACCAAGCTCCTGGTGCATGATCCTCAGCTTCTTCAACCCCAGGCCAGGCACCTTCTTCAATTCTGAATATCCACCTGGCAGCCGGGCCTTAAGCTCTGCCATCAGAGGGAACGGCTGGTCCCCGACCAGGGCCTTCAACATCGTGCCGATGGAAGGGCCGATTCCCTTGAGATGGATGATCTCCCCGCTCGCGATAAGGTCCTCTGCAGGAAAACCGAGTTCCAGGATGGTCCGGGCCGCCTTCTGATAAGCCTTTGCCTTGAAGGGATTCTCCTCCAGGAACTCGAGGGCCTCGGCCACCTCGAGAAGGGCCTCCGCCAGGGTGCCGTTATCCAATGGTCTCTCCCACCAGGGTCTGCCCGTCAACCCCTGTGAGCCGAACATTTACGAGGCTGCCCGGTGCCCCGTGGCCCGCAGCGGCGACGTTGAGGTAGCTGGAGGAAACACCCCTGATGCGTCCCGCACAGGCATGGGTGATCAGAACCTCTTCCACCTCCCCTATCCTGGAGGTGCCGAAGGCCAGCCTCTTCCTCCTGGAAAGCTCCCGCAGGCAAGAGGACCGACGTGATACCGCAGCATCATCAGGACGTCCCGACATGTGCGCGGCCGCAGTGCCGGGTCTTGGCGAAAACGGGAAGACATGCAGGTACGTTACATCCATGTCCTCGATGAGACCGTACGAGTCATCGAAGGCCCTTTCATCCTCTCCGGGAAACCCCACGATGATGTCCGCACCGATCGCCATCCCGGCAGATGCCCTTCGAATGCGGCCCACGAGGGTCAGGACATGTCCTGCGGTGTAAGGTCTCCCCATAGTCTTCAGCACAGCATCGCTGCCGTGCTGCAGGGGCAGGTGCAGGTGCCTGCAGAGTCTCGGTTCACTGGCGAGCATCTCGATGAAACAGTCCTCAACGGTCCACGGTTCCATAGAGCTGATGCGGATCCTCGGGATACGGGTGTGGATCAGGAGTTTCTGGATGAGCCGCGTCAGCCCTCCTTCATAGAGACCGATGTTGATTCCGGTAAGGACAACCTCTTGATAGCCCTTTTCATGGAGGGCTCTTGTCTCGGTTACCACATCCTGCCAGGGCCTGCTGTGAGGTTTGCCGCGGGCCAGGGGTACGATACAGTAGGTGCAGTACCTGTCGCAGCCCTGCTGGACCTTCACAAAGGCCCTGCTCTGGGTGCCGAAGTCCGAGAGAAAAGGAGGGAGGTCCATGTCCAGGATCTCCGGGAGACGGTCGGGCCTGGCGACTTCGACCTCGGGGAAGATGGCACTGATATCCTCGGGATAGACCACCACCTGGCAGCCTGTCACCACAACCCTGACTCCATGCCGCAAGGCCCTGCGGATCAGCCTTCTCGCCTCTGCATCGGCCTTGTGGGTTATAGTGCAGGTATTGATGATATAACAGTCCGCACCAGGCTCGTTGAATGGTTGCTCGAGGTGCCCCGCGGCAAAGAGTCCCTGGCGGACCCGCTGGCTCTCGTACTGATTGACCTTGCACCCCAGGGTTGCTATGGCGAACCTCATACCCCATGGAATACTATGGGCCCTTCACAGGTGTCAATTGCGAGGATCTTCGGGTTTCTTCGCAGGCTCCTTCAGGATCTTCTTGACCTCTTCGAGGAAGGCCTCCGAGGGATTCATGAGTTTTATCCCTGTCTCCATACGGCCTGCCTCGTCCGGTATCGACCACATGGTCTTTCCTCGAGCCTTCTTGCCGTCAAGGTTGATCCTCACTTCATGATCGATTGCCACCTTCTCTGAGGTTTCCAGGAGGAGCCCTATCTCATCGGCATTGAGGAGTTCTCCCTCCTCGGGGCCTGTCCCGATGTCGTAAACCAGGGGGGCATGGATCCGGTGACGCCTCAGCTTCATCTGCTGCTTGAGCGCATCACGATTACCCATGCTCCTGAGCTGGGAATCCAAGTTGTAGGCGGCATTGAAGTATCTGTTCCTCTGTTCCAGCTTGGCCACCTTGGACAGGTCCTTGAGCAGGGTCTTCCTGTGCTTGTCCAGCATTTCCACGAGATGGGTGAATGCCGCTTCGAATTCCCGGTTCCCCCTGTTCACCAGATAGCTGTTGATCATGGAGGGTAGCTTCTTCTTGACCTGAGATTCGAACTCCTTCAGGGAGTGTTCGAATTCTTCTCTGTTCATGGCAGCAAGCATACCGAAAAGGCCCTGTGAATGCAAATGCCTCCTTTCCCTGCACCACCTCCCTGGCTTTACGTGCAGTCATGACATGGTGTATAATGGGCACCATGGATGCAATGAAGGTTTTGTTATGTTCCTCTGAGGTGGCTCCCTATGCCAAGACCGGCGGCCTGGCCGATGTGAGCTCCGCACTGCCGGCAGAGCTCAACCGGCAGGGATTGAGCTGTTCCGTCGTGATGCCCCTGTACCGCGAAATCCTCAACATGAAGCTCCCTCTGAAGCCTGTCGGCGAGATAGCGGTCCTCACCGGTGCGGGGATAACAGAGGCCAGGATCTATTCCCACGGCACTTCCTATTTTATAGCCCACCCGCTTTTTTCCGACCGTACGGGCCTGTATTCCTATGCCGGTCATGACTATCCCGACAACCTCGAGCGCTTTGCCTTTTTTTCCAGGGCCTGCGTAGAGATGATCCGGCTCATGGGTGACATCGACATCGTACACTGTAACGACTGGCAGACCGCCCTGGTTCTTGCATACATAAAAGATGCAGGGATAGACCATGTTGGTAGCCTCTTCACCATCCACAATCTTGCATACCAGGGTATCTTCGATGCCATCCTGTGGTCCATGCTCTTCCTGCCCCACGAATACTTCCATCACGACTGCATGGAGTTCTTCGGCAGGATCAACGTCATGAAGGCAGGCCTCGTGTTCGCGGATGCGGTCAACACCGTGAGTCCCACCTATGCCGCTGAGATCCAGACCGAGGAGTTCGGCAGCGGCCTCGAGGGTATGCTGCGCGCCATCTCTGACAAGCTCTCGGGCATCACCAACGGCATCGACACCGACATCTGGAACCCTGCCAGGGACAGCCTCATCGCCCGGTGTTACGAACCCTCGGACATGGGTGGCAAGAGGGAATGCAAGCATGCCCTCCTCGAAAAGTTCTCGCTGCCTGTCGACGACGGGCCGGTCTTCGGAATCATCGGGCGCCTTGTGGAACAGAAGGGTATAGACTGCGTCCTCGATGCCATCCCGTCGATCGCCGCCCTGAACGCAAAGATTGTCGTACTGGGCAACGGCAACCCGGCATTCGAGAGGAGGCTGAAAGAACTGCAGAACGCTTCCCCAAGCTCAGTCGGTCTCCACATCGGTTTTGATGAGACCAGGGCCCATGCCATTGAAGCCGGTTCAGACTTTTTCCTCATGCCTTCTCGGTTCGAACCGTGCGGCCTGAATCAGATGATAAGCATGCGGTATGGAACCATACCCATTGTCACCGGCGTGGGAGGCCTTCGGGACACAGTCGTGGCCCTGGGCGAATCGGGAGTGCCCTTCGGGCTCCGGGTGGCCTCTCCGGAATCCCAGGCGGTCGTGGAAACGATCTCGGAGGCATGCAGGATCTATCGGGAAGAGCCAGGCCTTCTCAATGCTATGATAAGCACCGGAATGGAACAGGATGTTAGCTGGACAAAACCTGCCCAGCAGTATTCACTCATCTATCGTAATCTCAAAAATTTGAAAGAAAGATCAAGATAAACACAGCTTCCAAGTTTTCTACAATTTGTCGATAAGTCGGACGAAGCCTGCACTGACCAGAGTCCTGAACGCACCCCAACGGAAGCCCATGAGGTCGCGATTTTCAATTTAATTAATTGATATATATAATCTTTTTATTACATCCAGAAAAAGAACCCTGCCCGACCATAACCGGTGTGTTTCACCTTTGACCTTTTCCGGCACTCGAATCATTATGGCGCACGTTGCTAGTGAAGTTCTTCTCTCTGGGGGGTTTGTGGATCATTTTGCAATTATAAAGGAATCTATACTCTCGAAATCACATGCCGCTTCAGACAGGGCACTACTCGATCAGCTCGAGATAAGCGAGGAGGATGGTTCAGTCTTTGTACGATGCCCCAATGTGTTCGCCCAGAAATATCTGAACCGGATATACAAGGACCTCATCGTCTCCACCATCAGGACCTGCCTCGACCGACACGTAAATGTGGAATTCTGCGTCAGCCAGCCCGATGAGATCCAGGACAGACACCCTGCTCCCTCTACGGGCAAACCAGTACAGATGAGCCTGCCACCCTTTGCACAGGCGAATGCCTGTTCGGGTCTCAATGCCCACTTCACCTTTGACGAGTTCGTGGTGGGTCGCTGCAACGCCTTTGCCTATGAGGCGGCGCAGGCAGTCTCCGACGGCAGCATCAGCAGGTACAATCCGCTCTATTTCCATTCGGACGTCGGCCTCGGAAAGAGCCATATCTCACATGCCATCGGCAACAAGATCCTTTCAGAGCGTCCGGGCACCTGCGTGAACTTCACCACGGCGAGGGATTTCACCCAGGATTATGTCCATTCGGTGAGAAATAACTGTCTGAGCACCTTCAAGAGCTCCTACCGGAGCCATGCCATGGACATCTTTTTCATCGACGACGTACACCTCTTCAAGAACAAGGAGAAGACGCAGGTGGAGCTGTGTCACGTGCTTGACGACCTCATCAGCGCCGGTAAGCAGGTCGTCCTCTCGGGCTTCCGTCCGCCGACATCCATACCCCAGATCGACAAGGGGCTGCGGTCACGTTTCTCCTCGGGGCTTGTCATCGATATCAAGCGGCCGGACAAGGCAACCCGGGCCAAGATCGTTCGCCACAAGGCCAGGAAGAACGGCGTCACCATGCCTGATGTGGTGGTCGAGTTCATCAGCGACACCATCCACACGAGTGTCCGTGACCTGGAAAGTGCCGTGATGACCATTGCCGCCATGAGTTCCCTCATGAAGCGGCCCGTCACCATCGACCTGGCCAGAGAGCTGTTGGAAGGTACCCTGGAGAAACAGCAGAGGATAACCATTCCCTTCATTCTCGACTTCATCTCCAAGAGCTTCTCCGTACCCAAAGAGAAACTGGTATCACCCTCCCGCAAGAAGGAGATCGTATACCCCCGGCAGGTGGCCATCTTCCTGTGCAGGCGTTACACCGAGGAACCCCTCCAGGTCATCGGTGAGGCCTTCTCCAGGAAGCATTCCTCCATCATCCATTCCCTGGAGACCATCGACGCACAGTATACCCAGAACCTCAAGGTGAAGAGGGAAATCGACTTCCTCATCGATAGGCTCGATGGCGAATCTTCATAGACCCCTGGGTGAACGGGACGGCACAGTCAGGTTTGTCCTCAGAGTCCTGCAGCCTCCCTGCTCTGTTCGCGGAAATTGTCGACCCCGGTGAAGAACTCCCTCATCATGATCACCCAGTAATAGCGTCCGCGCCTGGTGAGCCTGATCTGCGAAGGACTGAAATGCAGCGCCCCGACGAGAGCGAAGAAGAGAATCTCCGGACCGAGCAGACCCCAGATTGAACGGCCGAAACGCTTCCTGAAGCCCTGGAGGTCGAGTTTGAGCCCGAAGAGATTCATGAGCAGGTTGTACCTGGCCAACTCCTTCACCGAGAAGACCCTGCGATGCCTGATGGGGAGAGACCCTTTCTCCAGCATACGGATGTATTCCGGCAGAGAGAAGGTGTTGGCATTGATTGCCCCGTTCACAAGGCCGAATGCGCCACTTCCGGCACCGACATACTCCTCGCCTCCCACCACATACTCGTCAATCATGGGAGTACCGCCTCGGGAAAAACACCAGGCTGAGTTCGGCGCATAGACGTCCTCGAGGGCATCAGTTATCCTGCCATAAAAAGACCGCTCCTGTGAGGGGCTGACACGTCCCATGATACGCTCCATCTGGGACCGGGTGGCCTGTGAGACCATGAGGGGGTAGAAGGTGATCTGATCGGGGAGAATCCTCAGAAGGGTTTCCAGGTCATGCTCGAGCATGGCCCTGTCCTGTATGGGGAAGTTGTAGATCATATCCACGTTCAGGGTATCGACAATACCCATGGAGTCCGAAATCCTTCGTGCAAGCTCGGAACCGCTGCCATATTTCTCGAAACGCCCGATTGCCCTGAGCACCTCATCGGCAAAGCTCTGGATACCCACTGAAACCCTCCTCACCCCGGCCCGGGCGAGGGACGTCAGCATTCCTCCATCAAGGCGGTCAGGATTTGTCTCCACCGATATCTCGGCCGGGGAGAAGAGATTGCCAATGAGGTCAATGGTTCGCAAGAGCTCATCCATCATCACCGTTGGTGTTCCGCCGCCGATGTACACAGAGGAAAATCTGAAGCCCTTCTCGGCGTAGATCCCCAGTTCCCGTCTCAAGGCCTGGAAGTACAACCTCCCTGCATGCTCCTCAAAGAGGAATCTGTGGAATGAACAGTAGGGACAGAGCTGTACGCAGAAGGGGATATGGACGTACAGGTGGATGGGTATCGCTGGGGCATACGGGGGTACGAGAGACCCTCCGTCATCGAAGGCGAAGCAGGACCGTGAACTCCATCTCACGGACCATGCGATGAACTCGTCTATGAGCATGATGCCTACCTGAACAGTCTGAAGAGATATATGACGACGCCAACCAAGACACTCGCCAGAATGGAGGTCGTTATGGGAAGATAGAGATGCAGTCCCGGCCTCTCGATCCTGAAGTCGCCCGGAAGCCTTCCAAGCCACGACAGACCGCCCCCCATGCTGAGAAAGATGCCGAGCACGAACAGAATGATCCCTGTTATGATGAGGAGGTTTCCCGGATGCCTCATGGTAAGAGCCTATATACCACGGAACACTTCAGGGCAAGCCGCTCTCTGCTGTCCCTGCCCTTCAGCTCCATTACCTTGCCCGCAGGGGCTATTCATGATAGTCCAGGGGAAAGGATTATGGCTGGAATACTCAAGGAGAACCTCTATGACCGCATTGACCTTGAGTCATGCATGGTTGCTTCCATGATCGCCGGCCGCGGTGACTCCCGTCGCGGTCATTGTATGCGGGAGAACCATGCCATGGAGAAGGCATGATCCCGGTCAGGGATACCACCGTTGCCAGAGGGATCTCCCCTGTCACCACCATCCTCATCATTGCAAACCTTGCCATGTTCATCCAGGAACTCCGTCTCGGCGAACAGATTTTTCACATGTTCAGGGCAAGCCCTGCAGACATGACCGGCTATCTCATCGAAGGGACACCGGGCTTCCTCGGGATACACACCTCCATCGTGGCCTCAGGTTTCATCCATACAGGATACGTCCACCTGATCGGGAATCTCATCTTTCTTTCCGTTTTCGGCCCACCTGTGGAGAAGATCATAGGCAAGGCGCGCTTCGGGCTCTTCTACACAGCTGCACTCTTCGCCGCCTTCTATGCACATGCCGTGATCCATCCCCACTCATCCGTGCCCGTCGTGGGCGCATCAGGCGCCATAGCAGCCATCATGGGGGCATACCTGGTACTGAATCCCAAGGGGCGTATTCTCACCATCATCCCCTTGATCCTGATGCTGGAGATCGTCGAGGTACCCTCGGTCATCTTCATCCTCATCTGGGCCATGATCCAGGGTGTTCAAGGCTTCTTGAGCATGCACACGGCTTCTCCGGTTGCGTGGTTTTCGCATATCGGCGGTTTCCTCATGGGTCTTCTCATGGGGATACACTACAGGCTTTCACAGTAGAGAAACTCTCATTACGACAATGTAACCCAATCGCTCCATATTTCAGGTCCTTGCCGGTTACTGTTACCAATTTGATATTTCTCTAAAGATTCACTTTCGCCTTCCCGATAGATAGGCTATGCATAAGGAAGAATTGATTTTTAATGCGATTCCATTACTTTTAAGGTATAAGAGAATCAATGAGAGTTACAAACTCTTTATCTATTGGTCTGGTCTTGGTAATCGCACTGCTGCTCGTATTCACACTTCCCGGAGAAAAAGGGATCATTCGGGGCTACCAGCTTCATCGCGAACTCATCAGCCTGAAAACGCGCACTGCGGTGCTCGAGAAAGAGAATACCGTGCTGGCCCGGGAAGCAACCATGCTGAGAGACAACATGCCCTACATAGAGCATGTCATCGTCAAGGACCTGAACTTGGTGAAACCCGGGGACACTATTGTAGTGTTCAGAAGGAAAAAGACCTAATCGCGGGGTGACTCAATGTTTTTTGAGAAAAATCTGCTGGGCCTGGATATCGGGTCACAGTCCATCAAGATGGTGGACATCGAGAAGACACGGAGCGGATACCAGCTCAAGGCCTTGGGGCTTGGACTGATACCTGCGGAGTGCATTGTCGACAAGGACATCATGGACTCCGAAACAGTGGTGGACACGGTCAAGAACCTGCGGGAAAACCTGAAGGTCCGCGCCCGCGGCAGCGCAACCGCCATATCCGGTCACTCGGTGATCGTGAAGAAGGCTGAGCTGCCACTCATGAGCGAGGGCGAACTCAGGCAGACCCTCCCCATAGAGGCTGAACAGTACATACCGTTCGACATCAATGATGTATACCTGGATACCTTCATCCTCGGCGAGAGCATTGAACGCACGGACATGATGGACGTACTCTTCGTTGCTGCCAAGAGGGAGCTCGTTGACGAGTATGCGTCCGCTGTGAGAAATGCGGGGCTGAAGCCCATGCTCATCGACATCGATGTCTTTTCTCTCGAGACCATGTATGAAGTCAACTATCCGGATGCACCCGAAAGCATCGTAGCGCTGGTTGACGCCGGTGCATCCATGATCAATGTCAACGTCATAAAGGACGGGATGTCCATCTTCGCCAGGGACATCTCGATGGGCGGACGCCAGCTCACGGAGAGGATCCAGCGTGAATTCAACGTGAGCTTTGAACGGGCGGAGAATATCAAGACCGGCGCGAACATAGAAGGCATAGATCTGGAGAAGATCAATTATATCTTCAAAATGGCTGCAGAGACCTACGTGCAGGAGATAAGACGGACCCTGGACTTCTTCCTGTCAACCATGGTCAACGAGAACATCGAGAAGATCTATATGAGCGGTGGATCCAGCAGGATACCAGGCCTCACCAGACTGCTGGAGAAACAAATGGAGATACCTGTGGAGATGGTCAACCCGTTCAATAACATCAAGTGGGACGATCGGATGTTTGATCCGGAATACATGGCCTATATCGCACCACAGATGGCTGTGGCTGTGGGCCTTGCATTAAGGAGGGCCGACTATAAATGGTAAAGGTCAATCTCTTACCCATCCGAGTAGAACTGAGAAAGAAGGCATTGTTCGAGCACCTGATTCTCCTCATGCTCTGCATTGTCCTGGTGCTCATCGGGGAATACTTCGTCCAGCATACGATAATCCAGCAGAGGGACTCCCTCAAGAAAGAGGTCGCCGACACCAAGGTGGAGATCAAGCGACTCACTGCCGAGGCCGGCGAGATCGAGAAGTTCAAACAGCAGAAACAGGAACTGGAACGGAAGCTCGATGTGATCCGGGACCTCAATGCGAAGAAGACCGGACCCGTGGAGATGCTCGACGAACTGAGCCTGATCATCCCTGAAAAGGCCTGGCTCGCGTCCATCACAAACCAGGGGGACAATATTGTTCTCGAAGGATCAGCGGTTGACAACACCACCATCGCCGCCTTCATGAAGCAACTCCAGGCATCGAAGCATTTCGATAACGTTACCCTGGTTCTCTCGAAGCAGGAGTCTGGTCAACAGAAGTTCTCCATCACCTGCAAGATCAAGCTGACGTCCTGAGGTGGATAATGGATAAAATCATCGAAACACTGCTGAGGCAAAAGCCGTTCATCAAGGTGCTTGCCCTCATCGTCATCTTGGGGGCGATCATCGGGCTCTACTGGCAGTTTCTCTACAGGCCGGTACAGGCTGAGATCGCAGTCATTGAGCCTGAACTGAACAAGCTCAAGGCGGAACTCGCTGCCAAGAAAGAGATCGTCAAGGAAAAAGAGAGGTACATTGCGGAACTCGAACAGACCAGGGCGAAACTGTATATTGCATTGAAACAGCTCCCGGACAAGAGCGAGATCCCCACACTGCTGGAAAATGTCTCTTCGCTGGGCACTGCCGCCGGTCTTCAGTTCAAGCTCTTCAAGCCCATGCCAGAGGTCTCCAAGAACTTCTATGCGGAGATCCCGGTGGATATCCAGGTTGATGGAAAATACCGGGACGTTGTGAGCTTCTTCGACAACGTCTCCAAGATGCCCAGGATCGTCAACATCGTGAACATCATCATGGACAAATCCAAGAAAGATCCATCGGGTGGCACCATGGTGAGCACCTCTTGCAATGCCGTTACCTACAAGTTCATTGAAGGAGCCAAGACCGAAGCTGCAGACATGAATGATAAGAAGAACTCAAAGGAGGAGAAGAAATGAACAGGATCATATATTCTCTCCTCATCCTCGGTCTTCTCATGATCCCTGTTTCCTGCACCGGAGACAAACAGCCCACCTCTCCCGCAGCGAAGGCTCAGCGCCCGGCTGCCGCGAAAAAGACCGAGATGGTGAAGCCGGTACTGGCTCAGGAGGAGGAACAGAGCAAACCTGCATACCAGGTGATCGGCCTTCGCGATCCTTTCCAACCC
>JALOOZ010000218.1 GCA_025454155.1 Thermodesulfobacteriota bacterium | reverse complement strand
TTCGTGGCCACCGCCACGTCGGCCAGCCACGCGTCCTCGGTCTCGCCGGAGCGGTGGGAGATGACCGTGGTGAACCCGGCCCTGCGGGCCATCTCGATGGTCTGGATGGTCTCGGTGAGCGTGCCGATCTGGTTCACCTTGATGAGTATGGAATTGGAGGCCTTCTCCTTGATGCCCCGGGAGAGGTATTTGGAGTTCGTCACGTACAGGTCGTCGCCCACGATCTGGACCTTGCCGCCCAGGCGTTTCATGAGCTTCTTCCAGCCGTCCCAGTCGGCCTCGTCCAGGCCGTCCTCGATGGACACGATGGGGTACTTGGCCACGAGCCCCTCGTAGAACTCGATCATCTCGTCCGCGGTGCGCTCCGGGTCCTTCTCGGAGGCCAGGATGTACACCCCGTCCCTGTAGAAGGAGCTGGCAGCGGCGTCGATGGCGATGGCCACGTCCTTGCCCGGCTTGTACCCGGCCTTCTCGATGGCCTGGACGATGAGGTCGAAGGGCTCGGCATTGGACTTCAGGTTGGGCGCGAAGCCGCCCTCGTCGCCCACGCCCGTGGCGTAGTCGTTCTTGATGAGGATGTCACGGAGCGCGTGGAAGGTCTCTGCCGAGTAGCGCAACGCCTCGCGGAAGTCCGGCGCGCCGATGGGCATGATCATGAACTCCTGGAGGTCCACGTTGTTGTCCGCGTGCTTGCCGCCGTTGATGACGTTCAGCATGGGAACCGGGATCTCCCGGGCAAAGGCGCCGCCCAGGTAGCGGTAGAGCGGCAGGCCCAGGAAGTTGGCGGCCGCCTTGGCCACGGCCACGGACACGCCGGTGGTGGCGTTCGCGCCGAGCCGGGACTTGTTCTCGGTCTCGTCCAGCTCGAGGAGCAGGCCGTCGATGCCCGCCTGGTCCAGGGCGTCCATGCCCACCAGGGCGGGGGCCACCTTCTTGTTCACGTTGTCCACGGCCTTGGTGGTTCCCTTGCCCTTGTAGCGCCTGGAGTCGCCGTCGCGGAGCTCGATGGCCTCGTTGGCGCCCGTGGACGCGCCCGAGGGAACGGCAGCTCTGCCCATGTCGCCGGTGGACAGGAAGACGTCGACCTCAACGGTCGGATTTCCACGTGAATCCAGGATTTCCCGTGCTACGACATCGAGTATCTCGCTCATATCTGTTCCTCCTCAAAAGGCTTGTGGTCCATTCCCGGGTGCAGTATCAGAGACCCACAATATAGCAGGTGATGCCTTGGGATGTAAATGACTGCATGAGGTTCTTCGCTCCATCCATGGAGGTGAACGCCCCGAGACGGACGCGGTAAACGGTATTGCCGTAGACGACAGCTTCCTCGATATTGGGCGTGTAGCCGCGTGCCTCGATCATGATGGCCAGTCTTCGGGCGTTGTCCTTGGCGGAAAAAGACCCGAACTGGAGCGTATATCTGCCACCGGAATAGAACCGGGGCATCTCCAGCACCTCGACCCGCACCCTGGCAAGCCCGGCATCGACCATGTCGAGTCTTTGCGCTGCGCCGTAGGACATGTCGATGATGCGATCCCCCACGAAGGGACCCCGGTCATTGATGGGCACGATGACCTGGTTTCCGTTCGCCAGGTTGGTGACCCTCACCCTGCTGCCCAGGGGGATGGTCTTGTGGGCGGCGCTTATGCCGTACATGTCATATGGCTCGCCCTGCGCCGTGGGCTTGCCGTGGAAATCCTCTCCATACCAAGAGGCGATGCCCGTCTCCACCCATCCGGGGCCTGGCCGGTACTGATGTGCGCATCCGTTGAAGAGCAATCCGGCGAAAAGCACAACGAAGCAGCTAAGTCTCGAGATACTCCTTGATCTCATGCACGAGCTCCTTGATGGGGCCCTCATCTACGATGCGGTATTTCTCGTCGATGAGGCCCTTGGTCCTGAAGGCATCCAATGCCCCCTTGTAGACCGGCAGGCAGAGAGACTCGAAGCGCTTGATCTCGCCTTTCTTGAACATCCTGGTGGCATGGCGGTTGATTGCCTTCAGGATTTCCTTGCTGCTCGCGTCCTTGACCTTGTCGAGGTTGCTGGCCACGCACAGGTAGGATTCCAGATAGTTTTCTATGAGACCCCCGAACATCTTGAGGATATCCAATGCGTTCTTGCCTGCGGCATACATGCCTTTGGTTTCCGTCACGATCCCTGTATCGGTCATGAACCGCACCGCCTGCAGAAAGCTCCTGATGTCGAGAATGAATTCGTTCTCCAGCAGTGCAGCAAGGTTCCTGACCTGTTCCTGCAGGCTCTTTTCGACAATTCCACCACGATTCTTGAGCAGTACATTGGCGATCAGGGATATGGGCACAAAGAAGTTCAGGATGGTGTTCTTGTAGTATTCGAGGTGGATCCGGTCCTCGTCCTCCACCATGATGAGGTTCGGATCGGCATCCGATTCGCCTTCGTCTATGGTCAGGAGACCCTTGATTTTCATGAGCGCGAGGGAGTCCCTGAAGGCCTCCTCCTCGTTGGTCAGGGTGGAGGAGAAGTTGCATCCGAGGTATTTCAGGTATTCCAGGGCGACATGAAAGCCTCTCTTCAGGGTCTCCTCCTCCGCGGCCCCGCCCGAACTCAGGAGCACACAGGACATGAGGGCCATCGGTGTGGCCACGGTCTGCTGGTATATGGCCGAGATGATCCGGTCGGCCATGTCGTCGTATACCCCTTCTTTCTGCTCCAGGTTCAGCTGGGAGTAGGGGGCCTTGTCCTGCATGTAGCGGTTGAGGGAGATGGGTTTGGCGAAGCGGATGTACACCTTGCCGTAGCGGTTCTTCAGGATGGATCCGGCCTTGAGGAGCTGCCAGAAGTTCTCCTTTGTCTTGGGTGCGCCCTTCATCTCCTGGATATAGACGTTCTCCTCCACGACGGTGTCGTATCCCACGTAAACCGGCACGAAGATGACGTCCCTGCTCACCCCGGACTCCCAGCCCCTCACGATCATGGAGAGCAGCCCCTTCTTGGGGAGCATGAGCTTGCCGGAGCGGCTCCTGGTGCCTTCGATGAAGAACTCCATGGGTATGCGCTCCCCCAGCAGGGTGCGCACGTAGGCGCCGAAGGTCTGGGCGTATACGGGGTTGTCCTTGAAGGTGCGTTTCATGAAGAAGGCACCGCCTTTGCGCAGGAGCCCCCCGATGGGGAAGAAGGCCAGGTTGATGCCGGCAGCGACGACCGGGACGCTCATCCAGTTCTGGTAGAGGCAGTAGGACAGGATCAGGTAGTCGATGTGGCTCTTGTGGCAGGGGACATAAACCAGCGAGCCGTTGCGCGCCATCTCTCGAACGGACTGGAGGCCCCTGGTGTCCATGTCCACGCCCTCGAAGATATTGTTGAAGATCCACGTGAGGGTACGGTCGAGGAGGTTGATGGCAGTCGGGCTCAGGTCTGCGGCGATCTGGTCGAGGTGGCGCATGACGGTGGATTCAGCCTCTACCAGAGATTTATGATCTCCCTTGGCCTGGGATTGCAGATAGGTCTGCAGTATGGGGTCGCGCAGTGTCTTGCCGATGAGGAAGGACCGGTCGCGGATGGGTGCCCCCGAGATATTGCTGCCCAGCACCGCGAGCCTGTGGAGCAGCTCGCCCCTGATTTCCGGGGCAAGCTCCTCGAAGAACTTCCGGCCTGACACTGCCCGCTTCAGCTCGTCCTTGAGGTTGACGGGCTCGCCGTGTTCGACGAAACCGTGCTCGCGGCCCCGGATGAGGGTGACAAACTTTCTGAACCCCGTCACCTTCAACTGCTCCTCATCGGAGGTGTCCTTGAGCTTCAGCGGTGCACGCTGATACACGATGCGCTGGGGTACGAGGAAAATGGGTTTGTCGATTTCCCGCTGGATCTTGAGCAGTTCCAGCACCGGGTCCGGGTTGTCCCTGGCAGGTTCATG
>JALOOZ010000217.1 GCA_025454155.1 Thermodesulfobacteriota bacterium | reverse complement strand
GCCGTCACGAGCGGGATCATCTACCACCAGAAGCAGGTCATCCTCCGCCAGAAGCAGAAGCTCGAGGCCATGCGGAGCACGGCGGAAAAGATCTACTATGCCATGAAGTCCCTGGAGATCCAGATAGGGCAGCTCGAAGACATCGTCCTGCTGAACGCCGATGCGGCTCAGATCGAAGACCTGCTCGAGAAGCGCAGGCAGCTCGGCGAGCTGTCAACGCAGTATGACAACTTCGTATCGGAGATCGGGGTGTACAAGAAGGCGCCTGTGGAGAAGCAGGTCATCTTCAAGATGGCACGCGTCTTCGGCGAGTGCGATGTCAATGTGCCCGAGGGGTTCGTGGACGAGGTGATGCGCTACATAGCCATGTGGAGGTCCACGGGACGACTCCAGACCGCTCTCAACCGGGCACGATCGTATGGATACGTCCAGACGATAGGGAAGGCCCTGAAGGAGAACAACCTTCCGAAGCAGTTCCTGTTCTTGGCCCTGCGCGAGAGCGAGTTCTTTCCGAATGCAGTGGGCAAGATCACCAGGTACGGCTATGCCAAGGGCATGTGGCAGTTCATCCCCGAGACAGCCGAGCATTACGGCCTGAAGATCGGCCCGCGGTACCAGGAAGCGGTGTACGACCCGTTTGATGAGCGGTTCCATGTCGATAAGGCGACCAGGGCCGCGGCCCGGTATCTCAGGGACATCAACAACACCGAGGCCCAGGCATCGGGGCTCCTGGTCATGGCCTCGTACAACTGGGGCGAGAACAACATCAGGGAGATCATCAGGACCATGCCCGAGAACCCGAAGGACAGGAATTTCTGGCTCCTCATGAAGAAGGCCAGGATCCCGAAAGAGACCTATGACTACGTGTACTACATATTTTCCGCAGCGGTGATCTGCGAGAACCCCCGTATGTTCGGCTTTGATTTCGACCCGCTGTGGGCCGAACGATGACGGTCATGCGTGGAGACGGCCGCTACTTCTTGAAGATGTCGAAGATGGACTTCGAGGGCTTTTCCTTTCTTGCAGGCTCGGACCGAGCGGATTTCGCCGGGACCGGCGACTCTTCGGCCGGGGCATCCTCGTATTCGGCAAGGCGACCTTCGCCGAGGAAGCGCAGAGCCGGTCCGCCGGGGGCCAGGGAGATGACGTCCTGGGCCTTGAGAGGGGCCTCGAATCCGATGCGGCTGCTGCCTATGGTTATCAGGCTCCTGCCGGAGAGGTCCTTTATCCAGTACATGTTCTGGCTGAAGAAGATCTGGGCATGGTGATCGGACAGCGCGGGATGGTCCAGGACAAAGTCGCTGTCAGCCTTTTTCCCGATCACGATGGGCAGTTCCTTGTAGGTACGGATCGTGGGCCCGAACTGAACGATGAGAGGGGCCTGCACCTTCTGGACCGACTGGCGGGGCTGTTCGGCAGGCTTGGAGGGCTCATGAACAGGTGCTGCCCGTTCCCTCGGCGCAGCAGGAGGGGCCGCTTCGACGGGCGGGACGGGTCTTTCAGGTGGAGCGGGGGGTGCACCCTGGGCTGGTCTCGGTGCCGGCGGCATCTCCTGCACCTGCGGCGCGCTCACGGGAGCCGCCTGCACTTCATCGGTGATCTGGGCAAGGAAGCTCATCTTGGGGCCACCCTCGGTGAACATGATCACGTCACCGTCCTTGAGGAATGCTTCACTCACCCTCTTGCCGTTCACGAAGGTGCCGTTGGTGCTGCGGTCGACGACCTTGTAGCGGTTGCCCTCCCGCACGAGCTCGGCATGGGTGCGCGAGATGGTGGCGAGATCGGTGGGGAACTGCACGCTGCAGGAAGGGTGCCTGCCTATGGTGATCTGAGGTTCGGTGAACTCCTGGATCTGTCCCATGAGCGGGCCCTGGATATGCACGAGCTGGACGACGATGACCGGCAGTTCCTTCATACGTTTGAAGAAATTACAGGCTCGGTGCTCATGTGTCAAGAGGATAGCAGAGCGGTACATGGCGGCCTTGACGGCGCCGGATGACAGAACAGAGGTATCCCTCATGTACGTCACGGCAGAAGAGTTCCTGGACATGCTCCAGGCGGTAAGGGAGCGGTATCGCGGCGGCGGTTACAACCTGGAGGACCCGCAGGTCATGCACACCCTTCTCATGAGGGATTTTCCCCATGTCGAGGGTGTCGTCCCGCCGCCATCCTATGAGACGATCCGTGAACGGTACATCCCCGAGGAGTGGAGGATGGCCATTCCCCAGCCCCGGCACAGAGGCGGTCCTGCCTGGACAGCGGGTACCCCGGAAGACGAGTTTGCCACGACGGATCCGGTGGAGGAGGAGCGGCGGCGGATACTTGCCGACCTGGACAGCCTGCGCGGCGACCCGATCTGCGCCATGTCCTATGTGGTGCAGCGGAGCAGGGGTATGGATTCACGGACAGCCATGACCATAGGAAGGGCGACGGGGCATGTTTTCCAGTTGTATGCCATGGCAAACCACCATGCCTACATCAGGTCTGTCTCGGGGACAACGGGAAGGCGCAGGGACTCCCGCACGGCACGGGACATGCATATTCCGGATCCGCAACCGGCCACACTGCCCGGCGCTTCCCGGAGAGCTCCTCTTACCCTGAGCCCCATGTCCACGGCGATGAGGCCGGGATACCCGGCCCGTACTCCCGCCACCACTGCCATGCCCCGCGCCAGTGCCCCGGTGACCAGGCAGCCTGCGCCGACCGCCACATCGGCCTCTCCGGATCTCACCAGGGAACGGCTTCGCAGGATGGCGGCCCAGGCGGGGAGCCCAGGCAGCCCCCGCAGGCGCTGAACGAACAGGAAAACAGGACCACCATAAGGGGAAGAACGTATGAGTGTCGAGGGCTTCGGTATCACCGATGTGGGGATGAAGCGCACGAACAACGAGGACGCCTTTGCCGCAAGGCCGGATCTGGGCTTCTGCACCGTTGCCGACGGCATGGGCGGTGCCGCGGCAGGGGAGGTGGCGAGCCGCATCTTCGTTGATACGGTCTCGGAGGTCTTCGGGGGCGCGCTCCCGGCAGGCGGCATGGATGAGAAGGTGAAGCATGCCTTCACCCTGGCGAACACCAGGATCCTCGACCATGTGGCGGCCCGGCCCGATCACTCCGGCATGGGGTGCACCGCCGAGATCCTCGCCGTGCAGGGCGACGAGGTCGTCATAGGTCATGTGGGGGACAGCCGGACCTACCGGCTCAGGAACGGCGAGCTGAGGCAGCTCACCGTCGACCATTCACTGGTGCAGGAGCAGGTGAGCAAGGGGATCATAAGCGCGGCGGAAGCCCGCACCCATGCCATGCGCCACGTGATCCTCCGGGCAGTGGGGTCCAAGGAGATTGTGGAGCTCGATCTCCTCAAGGGCAGGACGGTCCCTGGCGACATCTTCCTTCTGTGCTCGGACGGCCTGACCGATATGATCGATGATGAGGAGATCATGAAGTGTCTGAACCCGTCTGCGGGCATTCAGGCTGTGGCCGCTCAGCTCATCGCTCGGGCAAAGGCCGCCGGCGGCAAGGACAACATAACGGTGGTGCTGGCAAGAATCCAATGAGGTGTTCGCATGAGGGGAAGAGAGCCCCTATGAAACCACGATATCTGGGAGCGGTAATCGTATTCCTTCTCCTATCCGCCTCTTTTGCCCATGCAGAAGATACAGGCCTGACAAGGGTCTTCAACATGCCCCGGTACGAGGCCGAGCAGATCATCAAGGACTGGCTGATGAAGGGAGGCTACGAGGCCTCGTCGGACACCGCGGCAGGGAAGGTGGTCATACGGGCCGTGAAACAGGGCTCCCTGTGGGAGATCACCCTCAGGCACCGCTCCCCGCTGGCCACCGAGGTTACATCGGGCGAGACCACCATGGGCAGGGCCGACACACTGTGGAGATTCCTCGCCGACTATCAGGAGGGATCGATCTCGGCACGGGGATTCCCGGCCGGGGATATGCCGATGCCGGTGCGGAACC
>JALOOZ010000216.1 GCA_025454155.1 Thermodesulfobacteriota bacterium | reverse complement strand
TTCCCGAGTTTCCTAATGCACTTCTTGAGAATCTCCACAGGAAAAGGACTGCCCGCATAGGTCAACAATCTGAGACTCGATAGATCGTATTTCTCCACATTGGGATAATCCACCATCCAGCCGTAAATGGTTGGCACCAGATTCATGTGGGTGCACTTCTCGTCCTCGATGAGCCTGAAGATCATGTCCAGGTTTGGCTTCCGGTTGATGCATACCTTGCCGCCCACCAGAAGGATCGTCAGTATGGGCCACCATGAGACATGAAAGATCGGGAGCACAAAGCAGGTCGAGTCATCCTTGGTAACACCACCCTGAAGCGCCGATGCGATGCCTGACATGAGCGCATTGCGGTGGCTCATCATGACCCCCTTGGGCGCCCCTGTGGTGCCACCTGTGTACATGAGGATGGCCAGATCGTCTTCGTGCACATCATAGGTGTCAACTCCAGGCTCTTCATCTGATGACTCCCCGAGAAGTTCCTCATTGGAAAGAAATCCCTGGACAGGGTTGTCCAATGAGATCCAGATCTGGATGCCAGGATTCTTGCCTTTGATCCTCACCGCCCGGTCTTCATACCCGTCACCAGCCATGAAGACTTTTGCCTCGCAGTCATTCACGATAAAGGTGACCTCGTCATCACCGAGGCGGACATTGATGGGGGTGACGCTCATGCCGATCTTGGCTGCTGCGAAGTATGCTTCGAGATACTTCGAACAGTTGTCAGCCATGACGGCAACCCGGTCGCCCTTCACACAGCCGAGACTGATCAGGGCATGAGCGCACCGGTTGATCCGAGTGTTGAACTCGAGGTAGGTGTATCTTGTTCCTTCGAACACCACCGCGGTCCTGTCCGGGAAATTGATTGCACCGTTTCTGGGTATGTCACCGAGCGTGTACATGTCATGCCCTCGTCATTCCTTGTCCTTATGCCCAGGACTTGGGCAGCCCCTGGAACTGCATGAGCATGTTGCGGCTCATCTCGTTGGAGATGGGAGAGAACTGGATCTGGTATGCGTCGCGCAGGAACATCGAAACGGGATACTCGTTGCAGATGCCGTAGCCCCCGAAGATCTCGGAGCCGTAAGTGCCGGCGTGCCTGGCGCCCTCAGCGGCCACGAGCTTGGCCATGGTCGCCTCGAGATGATAAGGCTTGCCGTGATCGCAGAGCCATGCGGCCTTGTAGGTGAGGTTCCGGGAGTTCTCCAGATTGATGTACATGTCCGCGAGGTAGTTCTGGAGGATCTGGAAGCGGCCGATGGGTCCGCCGAATGCGTTGCGCTCCTGGACATACTTGAAACAGTACTCGTAGATGGCCGCGATGATGCCCACGCCCATCATGGCAACCCCGATGCGCTCCGGGTTGAGCACGGTCATGATCTCGTAGAAGGCCTTGCCACGAGTGCCGATGGTGTTCGCCTTGGGCACTACCACATTGTCGTAGAAGATCTCCACGCTCTCACAGTGGTGGCAGCTGATCTTCCCGATCTTGTGTATGGTGATCCCGGGTGTCTCGCGGGGAACCATGATGGTGGTCCAGGACATGCTCTTCTTCACGTCCCGCTCGGTCTTGCAGACCGTGAAGAGCGAGTCGGCCACATGGGCGCCGGTGATGAAAACCTTCTGGCCATTGATCACCCAGCTGTCGCCCTTGTCGTCGGCAAAGGTGGACAGCGCCCCGAGGATATCCGTGCCGCCGCCGGGTTCGGTCAGGGCCATGCACGTCTTGAATTTGCCCTGGGCCAGGAGCGGCAGGTACGTATCCTTCTGATCCTTTGTCCCGAGTTCATGGATAAACCGCAGGCCAAAGCCCGTGGTGACACCGATCGCAAGAGCAACGGACATGGACGCCTTGCAGATCTGCTCATACGCTATCATGGTGTCCACCACACCCATGCCCTGCCCGCCGTATTCCGCCGGGACAGGCCCGGACAACAACCCGATATCCACGAACTTCTTCCAGAGATCGTCCGGCGGGAAGTCCACGTTCTCATCCATCCACCGGACATATTCATAGTTCAGCTCCTTCTCGCAGAACTTCTGGAAGGTCTGCTGGATCAGGATCTGGTCTTCGTTAAAGCTGAAATCCATCTGTGCCTCCTTATTTCTTCTCGTCCGAAGCGATGTTAGCCTGCTTCTGTGAGGCCACCAGGTCTTCGGGCTTCTTCCTGAACGTGTCCATGATGGCCTGAATGTCCGGTGCATAGGTCAGCCACTGGATTGCATTGCGCTCCAGGGTCAGGGCTGCATCAAGGCTGCCGCACTCCAGTGAGCGCCCCATGACCTCCTTTGCCATGCGCAGCGCGATGACCTTTTTCGAGCTGATGTTCGCAACCACTTCGCTGAACCTGGCCTCGAACTCATCGTCCTTGAACACACGGGTCAGGAACCCCATCTCATACATGTCCCTGGCCAGGAAATCCTTGCGGCCGCTGTAGATGATCTCCCGGGCCCGGTAGATGGGCATGGCCCGGGCGATGCGCACCGTGCCGCCCCATCCGGGCAGGATCCCCATGTTGATCTCGGTGGTGCCGAACTTGGCCGACTCCCGCGCATAGACGAGGTCGCACATGAGTGCCAGCTCGAGACCGCCTGCCAGGCAGTGGCCCGTCACCTTGGCAATGACCACCTTCTCGCAGAGCTCTATGGCCTTGCCGATCCCGTACCCTTCATGGGCGAGCCAGTTCATGGATTCCATGTGCTCGGCCAGTGACGGGAACACGCTCAGGTCACCGCCCGTGCAGAAAGCCTTGCCGTTGCCGGAAAGGACCACAACTGCAACCCCTGCCTCATCCCTCACCTTGCGGAATGCATCGAGGAGCTCGGTGGCCATCTCCCGGTTGATGGCGTTGTACTTGTCCGGCCGATTCAGCGTTATGTTGCACACCGGGCCCTTGATCTCATAGAGAATGGTCGTGTAAGCGCTCACGTTGGTCCTCCCGGGCTTACTTTCTGACAGGCCTGAAATACGGCAGGAAGAAGCCTTCACGCTCGTGAAAAACCACCTCCACCTCCATGTCGAAACGGATGTCTTCGGGCTTGCACTCGACAATCCGTGTCATCATGCGGATGCCTTCCTCAAGATCCACATAGGCAATGGTGTACGGCAGCTCGTCCATGAACTTCGGCTCCACCATGCTGTATGCCGTGGAGAAGGTATAGATCCTGGCCTTTCCCGCGGATTCTATCCAGTCCAGGTTGCCTGACCAGCATTCGGGACAGAACTTTCGGGGATAGAATATCTTGGAGTTGCAGTCCTTGCAGACCTGTATGAGGAGCTTGCCTTCCCTCGTCCCCTCCCAGAATCTCCCGGACCAGGGCTGCGTCTCAGGTACCGGTTTTTTCATATCGAAATCCATGTCAGATCTCCTTGCCCCAGATGGTGGCGATGTTGTTGAATCCCGAACCACCCCCGGTATTCTGATAGACATATCTGCAGTTCTCCACCTGACGTCCGCCCGCCTTTCCCATGAGCTGCCTGGCCGTCTCCACATAGGTGGCAGCGCTCACGCCCGAGCCGGTATGACCCCTGCCCGGCGCATCGCCGATGGTGGACCAGGGAATGTCTCCGCCAAAGGACATCCGGCCCTGGAGGAAATATTTCCCTCCCTGCCCCGGAGGCGCCACTTCAAGCAGCTCTGCTATCAGGGGATGTGCAAGGGGATAGGCGAGGTAACAGTTCCAGATGCTCACGTCTTCCTTGGTGATGCCCGCCTGGGCAAGGGCTTCCTTGGCAGTCACCCGGAAGCCTTCGTAGACCTTTTTGAAATCCCTCATGACGCAGGTCCCGCTGAAATACCGGACAGACTCTCCCAGTTTGTAGGCCGCGGGCCTCCTCATCTTTTTCGCATCCTTGGCAGAGACGACCACCATGGCGCACCCACCGTCGCCGAGCACGTTGCTCTCCCGCTTGTGCAGGGGCGTATTGAGCATGTCGGATGCCAGGACCTTTTCCACCGAGGGGACATCCTTGCCGTAGAAGAAGG
>JALOOZ010000215.1 GCA_025454155.1 Thermodesulfobacteriota bacterium | reverse complement strand
TGATGTCAGGGCATGCATATCCACCAATGATTCAAAACTTTAATCCGAGGGGGGAGTTCACATGAAGTTCATGAAGTATGTTCTCGTTGCAACCGTAATTCTTTTCGTGTCTGCACCGGCCCTCATGGCGGCGGACAAAGAACCGGTGGTCATCGGGCTCCAGGGACCCATCACCGGCGCCTGGGCCTACGAAGGCCAGATGGCCAAGCAGTCCTGTGAGATCGCGGCGGATCTCATCAACAAGAAAGGCGGCATCCTGGGCGGCCGCAAGGTCGTCATCAAGGTGGAGGACGATGCAGGCGAACCCAAGACAGGAGCGCTGGCGGCACAGAAGCTCGTGGGGCAGAAGGACGTGGTGGCCTCGGTGTCCACTTACGGCTCCTCGGTTTGTGAGCCGGCATCAAACATCTACGAGAAGTTCAAGAAGGTGAACATCGGCTACGGCGTCACCGCGGTGAGGCTCACCGAGCGCGACTTCAAGTACTTCTTCCGCACCTGCGGACGTGACGACTCCCAGGGCAAGTTCTTCGCCGACGCCGTGCCCGCAAAGTTCAAGGCAAAGCGCATCGCCATCATGCACGACAACACCGCCTTCGGCAAAGGTCTGGCCGAGGACACGAAGAAGGCCCTAGACGCCATGGTGAAGGCCAAGAAGGTCGAGATCGTGTACTTCGACGCCATCACCCCGGGAGAGAAGGATTATAAGGTATCTCTGACCAACATGCGCGAAAGCAAGCCCGATGTCTGGTACTATACAGGCTACTACGCCGAGGCAGCCCTCCTTGTCACCCAGGCCAGGGACATAGGAGTCACCTGCCCCTTTGTCGGCGGCAATGCGGCCATCAACGACGAGTTCGTGAAGATCGCGGGCATCAAGGTCGCCAAGGGGTGCTACATGACCAACGAACCCCTGCCCGGGGACCTTCCCTACAAGGAAGCCAAGGAATTCCTCGCCGCCTACAAGGCAAAGTACGGCGAGATTCCCTCGAGCCCGTGGCCCATCTATGCGGCAGATGCGGTGAACATCATCGCTTACTCCGTGGACAAGACCAAATCCATGGATTCGGACAAGCTGGCCGCCTACCTTCGTGACAAGGTGAACGGTGTGCCCGGCATCACGGGCCCCATCGGTTTCACCGCCCAGGGAGACCGCGAGGGCGTACCGTTCTACCTCTATGTGGTGGACGATGCCGGCAAGATCGTGATCTCGAAGTAACAGGGAAAGGGCTGCACCGAAGAAAATCATGCAACTGTTGCTCGAGCAGCTCATCAACGGCCTGACCATCGGGTCATTCTATGCGCTCATCGCGCTGGGATACTCGATGGTCTACGGGGTCCTCAAGCTCATCAACTTCGCCCATGGTGACTTCTTCACCATGGGCTCGTACATCGGCTACACCGTGCTGGTCTTCGGGGTCGCTGCGGCCACAGCGCACTTCGGCCCCTGGACCGGCATGGTGGCGGCAATGCTGGTGGCGGCCATCAGTATCGCTGTTGTGGGCATCCTGGTGGAGCGGGCCGCCTATCGGCCTGTATACCCTGCCGGCAGGCTCCCTGCAGTGGTCTCGGCCCTGGGTGCCTCCATCTTCCTGCAAAACACCATCATGGTCATCTGGGGGCCCCGTTACCAGGCCTATCCCGCCGAACTCATACCTTCGGTGCGGTTCCAGCTCGGCCAGATCAACCTCACCCTGCTGCAGGTCATCATCCTGGCCCTGTCCTTCATACTCATGTCGGCACTGTACTACATCATCCAGCGGACCGCCTTCGGCTCGGCGGTCAGGGCAACGGCCTACGACCGGAACACGGCGTCGCTCATGGGCATCAACTTCAACCGGGTCATCCTCTTCATCTTCACGCTGGGCCCGGCGCTGGGGGCCATGGCCGGTGTCATGGTGGGCATGTACTACCGCCAGATCAGCTTCACCATGGGCTGGAACTACGGGCTCAAGGCCTTCACGGCGACCATCCTCGGCGGAATCGGGAACCTGCCCGGGGCCATGTTCGGGGGCCTCATCCTGGGGGTTCTGGAGATGCTCGGAGCCGCCTACATCTCGGCGGCATGGAAAGACGTCTTCGTCTTCCTCATCCTCATTCTGGTGCTCATCTTCAGACCCACCGGCCTGTTCGGCGAAAAGACCGCGGAGAAGGTGTGAGGCCATGAGCCCACAGGCATCAACCTTCTCCAGGATTTTCAAGACTACCCCATGGTATGTCCCCGTTGTCTTCACCGCCATGATCACGACCTATCCGTTCTTCGTGAGCGATTATCTCATCGACATAGCCTTCTTCTTCGGGATCTATGCCCTCCTGGGACTGAGCCTCAACATCGTGCTCGGGGAGGTCGGCCTCTTCGACCTCGGGCACGCGGGCTTCTATGCCATCGGAGCCTACGTGACCGCCATCCTGAACACGCGCTACCAGATCCCCATCCTCGCCCTGCTGCCCATCAGCGGAATGGCCGCAGCCCTGTTTGCCTACGCCGTGTGCTCGCCCATCATCCACCTGCGGGGGGACTATCTCTGCGTAGTCACCATCGGCATGGGCGAGATCGTGCGGCTGGCCCTCATCAACAACCCCTTCGACCTCACCGGCGGTCCCAACGGGGTGTTCGGGGTGGACTTCCCCAAGCTCTCGCCCGCGCTGGTGATCGATTCCTCCATAGAATACTACTTCCTCGTCTGGGTCGTGGTGGGACTGTCCATCCTAGGACTCATCAGCCTCCAGCATTCACGCATCGGCAGGGCGTGGAACTGCATCCGGGAGGACGGGATAGCGGCCGGTGCCGCAGGCATCAACGTGCGGCACTACAAGCTTCTGGCCTTTGTCATCGGTGCAGGTCTGGCAGGTGTGGCCGGTAACATCTACGCGAGCAAGCTCATGTGCGTCTCGCCCGAGAGCTTCACCTTCTGGGAGTCGTGCCTCATGTTCTGCATCGTGCTCATCGGCGGCATGGGATCCATACCCGGGGTCATCATCGGCGCAGCCTTCATAAGCCTGTTCCCCGAGATCTTCAGGCCCTTTGCCATGTACCGCATGCTCGTCTTCGGCTCGGTCATGATCATCATGATGATGGTCCGCCCCGGCGGCTTCTGGCCGAGAAAACGCGGGGGCGTGGCCTGGCGATCCCTCATGGAGGACACCGGCAATGGGGATGCATAGGCGCCATGCCTCCCACGAGGCCATTCTGACGACCAGGGGCCTCACCAAGATCTTCGGAGGCCTGCATGCCGTGAACGACTTCGACCTCTCCGTTCACAAGGGGGAGATCCTGAGCCTCATCGGACCGAACGGGGCGGGCAAGACAACGGTGTTCAACGTGGTGTCAGGCATCTACAGGCCCGAGCACGGCGACGTCATCTTCCAGGGCGAGAAGATCACGGGCCGTAAGCCCCACCAGATCGTGTGTTCCGGTATTGCCAGGACCTTCCAGAATATCCGGCTCTTCCCGGACATGACATGCCTGGAGAACATCATGGCTGGCCAGCACTGCAGGGGATCCTCGGGGCTCTTCTCCTGCGTGTTCAGGACACCAGCAATGAGGAGGGAGGAGGAGCGTGTTCTCAAGGTTGCCGAGGACCGGATCGCCCAGGTGGACCTCGGACCTTTCAGGGACGAACTGGCCAAGAACATCGCCTACGGCTCCCAGCGCATGCTGGAGATCGCCCGTGCGCTGGCCTCCGAGCCGAAGCTCCTGGTGCTGGACGAACCCAGCAGCGGGCTGAATCCCAGGGAAACCCACGGCCTCATGGAGTTCCTGAAGAAGCTCATTGCGCATGAGGACCTCACCATCCTGCTCATCGAACACGACATGAACGTGGTCATGGGCATATCGGACTGGGTGGTAGTCATGGACGAAGGAAGAAAGATCGCTGAGGGAACGCCAGAGACGGTCTACAACAACCCGGACGTCATCGAGGCATACCTCGGCAAGGACGAGGAGGGAGCATAGGATGGCAGCCCTGCTCAGCATCGAGGATCTCCG
>JALOOZ010000052.1 GCA_025454155.1 Thermodesulfobacteriota bacterium | reverse complement strand
ACAGCAGGGTCAATCAGGGAAAAAAGGTCCTGGTCAGCCTCTCCGGCAGGGGAGACAAGGACATCCACACCGTGATCGGGGGGACAGCATGATAAGGAAGAGCATACAAAGCCAGCGAAAGGCGGTCATTCCCTATGTCACGGCAGGGCTGCCCAACCTCGATGCCACGGGCAGGATCCTGTCGGCACTCGCCGATGCCGGGGCAGCGGCCATCGAGATAGGCATACCCTTCTCCGACCCCATGGCAGATGGACCCGTGCTCCAGAAGGCGTCGCAGCTGGCCCTTCAGGCAGGGTTCAGGATGGATGCCCTGATGGAGCGCCTCGAAGGCTGGAGCGCCATGCTCGACATACCGCTGATCGTCATGTCCTACATCAACCCGCTCATGCGCAGGGGGCTCAGAGAGACGTTCTCGAGGCTGAGGGGCGGCGGGGTCAGGGGGGTCATCATCCCGGACCTGCCCCGCGATGCGAGGAGGATCTTCGACGACTGCCGCGGAATCGGCCTCGACCTCATCCGCCTGCATGCGCCCACCACCGTGCCCGCGAGGGCGAAGGAGGTCCTCGCCCAGTGCGGCGGGTTCGTGTACGCGGTCTCCATCAAGGGCGTGACGGGCCAGCGGGAGGTCCTGCCTGCAGGGCTCAGAGACCAGGTGGCCTCCATCAAGGCGAATACCGACCTGCCGGTGTGCGTGGGGTTCGGCGTGTCGCGGGCTTCCCAGGTGAACGAACTCCTGGGCTTCGCCGACGGCGTCATCGTGGGGAGCTTCCTCATGGACGGGATCATGAACGCGGCCGACCCGGCCAGGTCAGCACGATCCGCGCTCCGAGGCCTTCTGAACGGCTCATGATTCAGGGGGGCTCTTGCATTGTTCGCAGTTCCGTTTTATTGTGGAGACCACGGTCCCGTTCAGCAGGAGAGTGAATCATGAAGCTCAAGCCGGAAGAAAAACATTTCGTCGCGTTCCATGCGGTCTTCACGCTCATCTGCACCCTGGTGGTGCTCGTGCCAATGGCAGCCATGGGCGCCAGGGTCCTAGGGCTGGTGATTCTCTACAATGTCGCGCTTCCTCTTCATGGTGTGATCAGAAAAGACAGGCAGTGGACCCGGATCTGGCTCTTCTCCTTCGTCCTGAGCCTCTTCCAGGTCTTCCCCGACTGGTTCCTCTCCGCCCAGCTCGGGATCCTGGTCTTTCCGGACCACGGACCCTGGAGCATCGGCACCATTGCCGGTTACATGGCCGGCCTCTGGACCATCCCGCTGTTCGTGATCATCTTCCTGGCCGAACGGGTCCGGGACCGATCTTCCGCCGACATGGCCTATATCTCGGCGGCCCTCGCCGCGCTGGTGATTTTCGGCATGTCCGAGATGGTGGCCTGGCGCCTGCCCCTGTGGTATGCCCGTGATGTGGTGATGTGGGGGCATACAGCGCTCTACATCATTGTTCCGGAGATCATCCTGGGGCTGTCATGTCTGTACGGCTACAACTCGGTGAAAGGAAGGGGCCTCGGGGCCATCGTGCCGGTGGCGTTCCTGGTGATGCAGCTCTACCTCGGCAGCGCCGCGTTCTTTTATTTTCTCGTGGAGAAGGTCGTCAGGTGAGATCACCGGCCGGGGTTTTCAGCTGCAGGAGGAGCAGGTCAGCCCTTTTTTTTCTTCTCCGGCGCCAGAAGGCTGCGGACCCCACCCAGGGTGAATGACACCGTCTCATCGACGATATCCGTGATGTCCACGGCCCTGTCCTGCCAGAGCACATAGTGGCAGGCCAGCCTTTCATAGATCCCCACGATGCACACCGCCACGACCTCCGGGGCCACATCCGAGACAAACCTCCCGCTGAGCCGGCTGGCGATATCGACGAGCACATCCCTGATATCCGAGGTCAGCCTGACGAACATGTCCTTGCGCTGTTCCTCCACTTCCCGGCTCTGCCCGACGGACTCACGGAAAAAGATGGTGATCTTCTCCGGATAGCTCACGCAGAAGTCGCGCAGAAAGGACTCGGCGATATGACTGAATCCCTCGAGGGTCGGATCGTTCTTCTCCAGCTCCTTGCCGAGCCATTCCCTCAGAAAGAAGCCGAACTCGTGCATCAGCTTGATGAGAAGGTCTTCCTTGTTCTTGAAATAGAAATAGACCGCACCTGTGGAAACCTCTGCAAGGTCGGCGATTTCCTCGATGCTCGTCTGATGGTACCCCTTCCGGGCAAAGAGGGTCTCGGCCGCCCTGAGAACGGTCTTGTACCGCTGCTCCTTTTCCCGCTGCCGCCTCAGTGCACTGCGAGAAAGCGTACCCCCCCGGTCATTCGCCTTGGCCATATGCCGCTCCGCTCCCTCTCTTCGTCATTGGTGCGTGTCGCCTTGCCAGCCCCCTAAAACCCCTCGATCCGGGAGATGATCTCGCACATGACTTCATCCGCCCCGCCGCCGATGGACATGATCCGGGTGTCCCTGAAATACCGGGAGATAAGGGTCTCGTTCATGAAGCCCATCCCGCCGAACATCTGGAGGCACCCTGTGGCGACCTCGGAAATCAGCTGTCCGGCTAGGAGCTTGCCCATGGAAACTTCACGTGTGGCGTCGCGCCCCTCCGTCTTCATCCGGACGATGTGGTAGGTCAGCTGCTTCAGGGCCTCGTTCCTCGTGATCCAGCCCGCCAGACGATGCCGCAGGACCTGTTTCGTTATCAGGGGCTTGCCGAAGACAACACGCTGCCGAAGATAGTCCACCGTCATGCTGATCATGTCCTGCACCGCCGTCACGCTTCCGGGCAGGACGGCGAAGCGTTCGTGCTGGAACTGCCTCATCTGGTAGATGAAGCCCTCGTGCTCGTCGCCGATCAGGTTTTCGGCAGGCACCCTGACATCGTCGAAAAACAGCTCCGCCGTGTCGCTGCTCCGCAGGCCGACCTTGTCGAGCTTCTTGTTCACGTGGAACCCGTCCAGGTCGGTGGGGACCACGAAGAGCCCGAAGGAGTGATACCCGTCGCCATCGGTGGTCCTCGCGAGGAGGGTGAGGAAATCCGCCTGGGTCCCGTTGGTGATGTATGTCTTCGACCCGTTCAGGACATAGTGGCCGTTCTTCTTCACCGCCCTGGTCTTGATCGCAAAGACATCGGACCCCGCATCCGGTTCGGTCACGGCGATGGCCGAGACCATGTCGCCGGCAATGGCCGGCCTGAGATAGGTCTCCTTGAGGTACTCGCTCCCGAAGGCCTCGATGGCCGGTGTCGCCATGTTGGTCTGGACGGCTATGGCAGTCGGGACGCCCATGCCGTGGACATGGCCGATCTCCTCGAGCAGTACGGTCTCATACCAGTAATCCAGCCCCTGCCCGCCGTATTTCGGATCGTAGCGGATGCCCAGGAAGCCGAGGGCGCCCATCTTCTTGAAAAGATCGTGAAGGGGGACGGTCGTCTCCTCCCACTCATCCATATGGGGGTTGATCTCCTTGTCGACAAATTTTTTGACGGATGCCCGAAACGCCTCGTGTGTCTCATCGAAATACATTGTCATCCTCCTTCATGGAATTATGGCCTCGGGCACCTCGACCGTCTTCGCGCGGAGGTACTCGCCCAAGGTCTTTGCCTGGGGATCGCTCCTCAGGGACGCGGCAACGCCTTCTCCGAGCACGCCTCGAATGTAGAAATTGACCGCGAACAGGTTGGGAAATTCGTAGCGCTCGATGGTGTAGCCACGCATGTCCTTGAGCAGCTCCTTCAGTTTTTCCACGGTCAGGAACTCCTTCAGGAAGGCATATGCCTCAGGCGATTTGCCCCAGACCCCGAGGTTTGCGTTGCCGCCCTTGTCCCCGGACCGCGTGGCGAAGACGCGGCCGAAGGGAAGCCTCGCCATCTTCCCGGAAGGTACAGGCGGTATGGGTGTTTTCTCCACCTCAGGGGCCGGCACGGATGACTCGGCCGGCACGAAGCCCACGGAGAATTCCTCGCCGTCGATCAGGATCTTCTGCGTGATGTGACGCCCCGAGACGAGGGCCGGCCAGTGCAGAATCGCCGGGGTCCCTTTCGCCGGGGGCGCCGTGGCCGTGAACCCGGGGATGTTTGCCAGGCCCAGCTCGACGATCTTCGAGGAGAATTTGTCCACCTTCTTCTGGTCACGATCCATGACGGATACCCGGAGATACGCAAAGGCCTCGTCGTTTGTCTCCGGGTCGTCCTTGTCGGACCGGACAAGCTGGACTTCCTCCACGGCATACAGACCCCTCCCCCCCAGACTGTCAAAGAGGGCGTCCTCGAATATCCGTGCCTTCTTCTCGATGTCGAGGCCGGTCAGCACGATGGTCATGGAATTCCGGTACCCTCCCAGGCAGTTGATGCAGACCTTGGTGGTCTCGGGGGGCGGGGTCCCGAGCACCCCTGTGATCCGGACGCGTTCGGGAGCCTCCTGGGATATCCTGATGGTATCGAACCGGGCGGTGACGTCGGGTGTCAGATAGGCGGGTTCGCGGACCTCATAGAGGAGCTGGGCCTTCACGGTGTCCACCGACACGAGGCCACCCGTTCCGGGATGCTTGGTGATCACCGATGAACCGTCTGAAAAGATCTCTGCTATGGGGTACCCGACCTTGAGGAACGAGGGCACCTCGTCTATGAAGGAATAGTTCCCTCCCGTCGCCTGGGCCCCGCACTCGACAACGTGTCCTGCCACTGCTGCGCCGGCGAGCTTGTCCCAGTCGCTGCGCCGCCAGCCGAACCACCAGGCCGCAGGCCCCATCACGAGCGAGGCATCGGCGACCCGTCCGCTCACGACGATGTCGGCGCCCCGTTCAAGGGCTTCGGCGATGCCCCAGCCGCCGAGATAGGCATTTGCCGTGATCGGTACGGCGCCCGCATCTTTCAGGGAGGTCCCCTTGTCGAGGTGGACAAAGGGCTCCCCGGCCTCCTGCAAGGCACCGAGCCGCGGCATGAGGTCGTCGCCCTCGATGCAGGCGATCTTCGGATGGAGCCCCAGCTTCTCGGCTATCTTGAGAAGCTCCTGTGCGAGCCCGCGGGGATTCAGTCCGCCGGCGTTCGACACGACCTTGATCTTCCTGTCGAGGCATTCTCCCATGACCTCTTCCATCTGCTTCAGGAAGGTCGGGGCATACCCCGCCTCAGGGCTCTTCAGCCTCAGACGGAAGAGGAGCGCCATGGTGAGTTCCGCCAGGTAATCCCCGGTCAGAACGTCTATGGGCCCTCCCCGGACCATCTCCGCGGCGGCGGCGAGCCGGTCTCCGAAGAAGCCGCTGCAGTTGGCGATGATCACCTTGTCCCTTCCCCTTCGATTCTCGGCACTCATGATAGATCCCCCTCTTTCATCTTATTTCCCAGTGAAACGCGGCTGTCTCTTTTCTATGAAGGCCGTTATGCCCTCTTTCGCATCTTCCGTGCCGACCACTTCCTTGAGCTTTTCGGAGAGAAACTGAAGGGCCTCATGCAGCGGCAGGCCGGCCATGGCAGAGAAGGCCTGTTTCCCGATCCTCATGCCGATGGGGCTCTTCGCGGTGAGACCCGCCATGACCTTTTTCACCTCATCATCGAGGTCGCCCGCGGGGACCACCCGGGTGATGAGCCCCATGGCCAGGGCCTCCTGGGCCGTCAGCCTTTCACCCAGCAGGATCATCTCCATGGCCTTCTTCTGGAGGACATTGCGGAATATCAGCGCGCCGATCATCATGGGCCACAGGCCGACATTCACCTCCGGCGTTCCGAAGCGTGAGTCGTCGCTGGCGATCACGATGTCGCAGCCGAGCATGAACCCCATGCCTCCGGCCAGGCAGAAGCCCTTGACCCGCGCAACGGTCGGCTTGGGGAAGCCCGCGATCCGGTTCAGGAGGTCTGCGTAGCTCCCAAAGACATCCTTGCCCTGTGTGGAGACCCCTCCGCTCAGCTGTGCCCCGGTGCAGAAGGCCTTGTCACCTGCACCGGTGATCAGGAGGGCACGGACCTGCACGTCCTTTTCCGCCTCGTCCAGATACGCATGGAACAGGGACAGCGCCTCGGGTGTGATCGCGTTTCTCTGCGCCTCCCGGTTGATGGTGATGTATCCAACGCCTTCATCGACGCGATAGAGCAAGTGACGATCCTCCATCTGATCCCTCCTCAAAGGTATGGTCCTGCCGGCCTTCAGCCGGAGTGCGATTCATCCTCGATCGCCTGTTCAACGGTCCTGTCGATGTCGATCAGGATCCTGCCGGGCATCACCTTGTCGCCCACCGCGACGTTCACGGCCCGCACGCTCCCGTCAAAGGGCGCGGTCAGCGTCGTTTCCATCTTCATCGCCGAGACGACGATCACGTTATCGCCCTGGCTGACCGCATCGCCCTCGGAAACCAGTATCCTGATGACCACCGAGGGCATGGGTGCGGTGATGTCCTGCTGAACGGCCTGAGACCTCTTCTTCCCCCGGCCGCGGTTGTCGAAGGCATCGGCATGCTCGATGGAGTAGGTGATCCCCCTGATCAGCACCGTCCTGGTGTCGCCGTCCTCTGCAATGTAGGCGTTCACCGGGGAGCCGTTCACCGTGAGGTGCACGTGGTGACTGGAAATGATGGTATAATCGACATCGAGGAGACTGCCTTCGCGTGAGAGGGTCATGCCGTGGGCCCCTTTCCTCTCGGCATGGAAGGAGACCGCCCTTTCTCCGATCTTGAGCCGGTAATCCATGTCTCTTCCTTCCCTTTCGCCCTTCTTCCGTCAGCGTCCCCAGGGGCCGATGGTCTGCCAGGGTGACTGCACTGCACCGGCGTGTGCCCCAGCGCCCTGCGCCTTTCCTGGCCTGGACAGCTCGTCGATGATGAACGCCGCGCACGCCACATCCTCTTCGGACCGGTCCGGCTTCCAGTCGGGGAAATGGGTATCGATGAAGTCCGTGAACGTATCCCCCTTCCTGAATGGCGCCGATTCGAGCAGGTCGATGAGGATCGGGATGGATGTCCTCACCCCGAGGATGACATAGTCCCTGAGCGCGTGGATCATCCGTTCGATGGCCTGCTCCCTGGTCTGTGCATGCGCGATGAGCTTCGACAGGATGGGATCGTATTCGACGGGCACCTGAAACCCTGCATAGATCCCGCAGTCATTCCGTATCCCCGGCCCCGTCGGTTCCTCCAGGTGAATGATCCTCCCCGGTGAGGGGTAGAATCCCTTTTCCGGGTCTTCAGCGTAGATCCGGCACTCGATGGCATGCCCCCTGCTGCGCACGTCTTCCTGGGCCATAGGCAGGGGATTCCCGGCGGCAACTTCAAGCTGGATGCGCACGATATCAAGGCCGGTGATCATTTCCGTGATGGGGTGTTCCACCTGGAGGCGGGTGTTGACCTCGAGGAAATAGAAGGCCCCTTCCCGGTCGACAAGAAACTCCACCGTGCCGGCGTTCACATATCCGGACGCCTTTGCCACCGCCACCGCGGCAGCCCCCATGCGCTCTCGCAGGGAAGGCGTCATGATGGGTGAGGGTGTCTCCTCGATGATCTTCTGATGACGTCTCTGGATGGAGCATTCCCTCTCGAAGAGGTGGACCGCATGGCCGTGCCGGTCGGCGACAATCTGAAACTCCACATGCCGGGGGCGGGGAAGGTACTTCTCCAGGTAGATGGAGGCATCGCCGAAGGCTCTCTCTGCTTCGCTCGATGCCGAGATGCAGGCCTCGCGGAGGTCTTCCGGGGAAGCGACCGTGCGCATGCCCTTTCCACCGCCTCCGGCCGCTGCCTTGATCAGGACCGGATATCCGATGCCCGAGGCCTCCTCGGCCAGGACCACGGGGTCCGATTCGGACCGGGTCATGCCCGGGATGACGGGGACGCCGCTGCGCATGACGGTCCGCCGGGCCGTCGTCTTGTCGCCCAGCTCGCGGATGACCTGCGATGGCGGGCCGATGAATACCAGCCCCTCCAGTTCGCAGCGCTCTGCGAACTGAGGATTTTCGGCGAGGAATCCGTATCCCGGATGGATCGCCTGGGCCCCGGTCTGTTTCGCCGCATCGATGATCCTGTCCATGTTGAGGTAACTATGTGCGGGATCGGATTCCCCCAGATAGACGGCCTGGTCGGCCTTCAGGACATGCACGGCCTTCCGGTCCGCCTCGGAATACACGGCGACAGTGGCGATGCCCATCTCCCGGCAGGTGTTCATGACGCGGCGGGCGATCTCTCCCCTGTTTGCCACCAGTACTTTCCTGAACATGCAGGAGGCCCTCCTTGGGTCACATCCGGAATACGCCGTAGCCGAACACGTCGTCGCGGATGGGCGCGTTGAGCGATGCCGATATGGCAAGGCCGAGGACATCCCGGGTATGCATGGGGTCGATGATGCCGTCGTCCCAGAGATTGGCCGTGCTGTAGTAGGCGTTGCTCTCCTTTCTCGCAGCCTCGACGAGTGGATTGCGGATCTCGTCTTCCTCCTCCCGGCTCATGGGGGGGAGCCCTTCCTTGGCGCGCTGGTCGTTGCGGAGCGTAATCAGGACGCCGGACGCCTGTTCTCCGCCCATGACGGCGATCTCCGCATTGGGGTACATCCAGAGAAACCGCGGGGAATAGGCCCGGCCGCACATGGCGTAGTTCCCCGCACCGAAGGATGCGCCGACGATGACGGTGAACTTGGGCACCGTGGACGTGGCCACGGCGTTGACCATCTTGTGACCGTGCTTGGTGATCCCCAGCCTCTCGTACTCGCTGCCCACGATGAAGCCGTTGATGTTCTGGAGGAAGATGAGGGGGATCTTCCGGCGGTCGCAGAGCTGGATGAACTGCGTCGCCTTCAGCGCGCTGTCGGGGAAGAGGACCCCGTTGTTGCCTAGGATGCCGACGGGGTATCCGTGTATGTAAGCCCAGCCGCAGATCAGTGTGGGGCCGAAGAGCTCCTTGAATTCCAGGAATTCGCTGCCGTCCACGATGCGGGCGATGAGCTCCCGCACGTCATAGGGCACCTTGAATTCCCGGCTGACGATCCCGTAGATCTCTTGCGGGTCGTACAGGGGCGGCCTGGGTTCGTGCATGGGCAGGCGAGTCTTTTCCGCGTGGGGCAGGCACTCCATGATGCTGCGGATGATCTCGATGGCATGGCGGTCGTCCTCGGCATAGTAATCGGAGACCCCCGAATCCCGGCAGTGCAGGTCAGCGCCCCCGAGTTGTTCGGCTGTCACTTCCTCTCCCGTGGCCGCCTTGACCAGCGGTGGTCCGCCCAGGAAGATGGCCCCGGTCCCCCGGACATGGATGGTCTCGTCCGACATGGCGGGGACATACGCGCCCCCTGCCGTGCAGAGCCCCATGACAGCGGTTATCATGGGGATCCCCATCTTCGAGGTGAGGGCCTGATTGTAGAAAATCCTCCCCCCGTCGTCGATGTCCGGGAACACCTCCGACTGCAGCGGCAGATATCCACCCGCCGAATCAACAAGGGTGATCGCCGGCAGCCGGTTTTCCATGACAATGGTCTGCACCCTCAGGGTCTTCTTGACCGTCAGGGGGTAGGTGGCCCCTCCCTTGATGGTGGCGTCGTTGCCGCTGACGAGCACTTCCTTGCCGCAGACGACCCCGATGCCGGACACGAGCCCCGCCCCGTGGATCGTGCCGTCATATATGCCCCTGGCCGCCAGGGGTGCGATCTCGAGAAAGGGGGTGTTCCGGTCCAGGAGCAGCTCCAGCTTTTCGCGGATCGGCATCTTGCCCTGAGAGGCGAGGCGGTCCTTCGCCTTCTGGGGGCGGTCTTCCCTGGCCTTCCGCAGCTCTTCCTTCAGATCGGCCACCAGGCGCTCCATGGCCTCGTAGTTTCTCCTGTACTCCAGGGAATGCGTGTCGACCTTCGTTTCGATGACGCCCATGGCGCTTCACCCTCCCAGGCACAGACTATGTCAAATAATACAAATTTAAATTTGAATCTGATTCAATTAAATCACCTTGTTCATTGCCTGTCAAGGGTCCTTCTCCCTGGCGGGTGCTGTATGGGATATGCAGGAGGTGAAAGAGGGGTGTTGGTTCAGGGCGCTGTTCCCCCTCGGTGTGGTGGTCTGATGCAGGCAGGGAAATCATGGAGGTAAGGGGGTGAAGCGGGGAAGGTGGATTATGAATCCTGGCATTGGAGCCGGGAAGTGTGGTGGTCCGTTTCTCTCTCGGGGATTACAATGCCCCGGAGATCGTCCGGCGGTTTTTCCTGAGGCTTACGCCTTGACGATCTCCTGATAGATTTGTTCATAGAGGCCCGTGGTTCTGTCCTGCGTAAAGTGCTGCATGATCCGTTCCCGTGCCCGCGATCCCAGAGCCAGGCGGTCTTCGGGTTTCATCCGGGCAATGGCATCCCAGGCATTGCAGAGATCCTCGGGCGATCGTTTCCGCACCAGGATCCCCGTGTCGCCCATGAGGGCTCCTGTGTCGCCTGCATCAGTGGCTGCACAGGGTACCCCGCAGGCCATGGCCTCGCCGATGGCATTGGGGAATCCCTCGGAGACTGATGAAGAGGTCAACATGTCCAGGGTCGCGAGGATTTGGGGCATGTCAGAGCGTTCACCGAGGAGATGAAAGGTGCCGCTGTCCGGTAGGCCTTGCATGAGAACGTTCATGTCCTGATTTCCATGGGCGATCCCCCTGCCTGCCAGGATGAAGTGGGTGCCGGGGTGTGATGCGAGAAAGAGGCGGGTAGCCCTGAAGAAGGTGGAGTGGTCCTTCATGGGGTCCATGCGTCCGATGATGCCAATGACAAAGGCATGTTGAGGAATCCTGAGTTTTGCACGCATCGCGAAGTGTGACTGCGCATCGGGTTTGAATATATCTGTGTCGAACCCATTGGGAATGGTAAACCACTTCTTGGGGCGGTACCCGATCTTTTCGTGGGCTGACCTGCCGGCCACCGAGTTCGTTATGACGGCGGCAGGCATGCCTGAAAGCCGTGCCCCGGCCCGGACCGTGAACCGGTAGAGGGGGCTGTAGTGCACCAGGTCCATGTCCGAGCAGCGTATGTTCCAGAGAAGCTTTCGGGGGCTCAACAGGGTCATGCCCAGGAGATTTGCATGATACATCCAGCACTGGATGACGTCGGGCTGGAAGAGCCTTGTCAGGAACCGCAGCTTCAGAACGGCACCGACCTCCGGCCTGTCCTTTCTCATCCCCAGGCTGCGGACAGGGGTCCCTGTCTGCTCGAGCCTGCTGCCCAAGGGACCTGGAACCGTCATGCAGACCACCTCGTTGGCGAAGAGGTCTCTGTTCATGGACGCGACGAGCCGGAGGAGGTTCTGCTCGGCGCCCCCCACATCGAGAGTGGAGATGAGGTGGAGGACCTTGATGGGTCTGCCGTGCCCGTCAGCCAACGTATCTCCTCCTCCACATCATGTACACGAGCAGCAGCCATACGCGATCCACGGCCACGGACCCCTTCCTCCCCTTGAACGCGGAAATGATCCGGCGGACCGGGACAGGATCGAATTCGCCCTGCAGGGCAAGGGCGTCCGGGTTGAGGTGCTCGTCCACCAGGTGCATGAGGTCGTCGTGGAGCCAGGTGTAGATGGGGACCGCAAAGCCCTGCTTGGGCCTCTCAAAGAGCTGTTCGGGAAGGTATCTGCTCAGGAGTTTCCTCAGGAGATATTTCATGGCTCCCTGCCGGTACTTGTATTCCAGGGGGAGCCTGAGGGCGAACTCCGCGATCCGGTGGTCCAGGAAGGGATCCCGGCCTTCCAGGCTGACGGACATGGTGGCCCTGTCCACCTTGGTGAGGATATCCTCGGGCAGATAGTTCTTCATGTCCCAGAGCATCATGGAGGCCATGAGTGACGGGCCCATGTCTGAGAGCGATGGGCGGGGATCCCGGTAGGCACCCATGAGGGCGCTGATCTCCCGGGGCAGCCAGTAGGCCACCGCATAGGGATAGGCGCCTCCCGCATCGCCCTGCCAGTGGGCGAGCACGGCCTGGAACTTGCGCATGCGGTCCCTGATGGCCGGCAGCCTGAGCCCGGGGTGGGCCGTGGCGAAATCGGCGGCCGTGTCCGTACCGATGAGGGCCACGGCCTTGCCCAGGGCCCTCGGAAGCATCCCGGGCAGCCACGACAGGTACCTCTCGAGCCTCTCCATGACCCAGTAGCGGTGGTATCCGCAGAACAGCTCGTCACCGCCGTCCGCGGAGAGGCTGACCTTCACGTGCCTCCGGGTCATCTGCGAGACGATGGTGGTGGGTATCCCCGAGATGTCTCCGAAGGGCTCGTCATAGATCTCAGGCCACCGCGGGAGGATGGACCTGGCATGATCGGGGGTGACGGTCTCGGAGATGTGCTCGGTCCCCAGGTGGCGGGCCACGGCACGGGCCCACCCCGATTCGTCGTAGCTCCTCTCCGCGAAGCCGATGGTGAAGGTCCTGATGGGTCTGTCGGTGTGCCGGGCCAGGACCGCGGTCACCAGGGAGGAATCGATGCCGCCCGAGAGGAAGACACCCACTGGCACATCTGCAATGAGACGCTTCAGGAAGGCATCGGTGAGGATCTCCTCCAGCCTGTCCGTGAGCGTCCGCTCGTTGTCCTGAAACGATGGCATCTGTGCGAGGACCGCCGGGTCCCAGTACCGGTGATGCTCCATGGCAAGAGATCCGTCCACCCTTATCCGGCAGCCCGGCTCCAGCTTGGCGACCCGGCGATAGATGCACCGGGGCCCGGCTATGTACCCGTAGTGGAGGAACTCGGCCAGGGCGGCGCAGTCTATCTCGAGCCGGTCGTCGAGGCCTGCGTGCAGGGCCTTGAGCTCGGAGGAGAAGGCGAAGGTTCCGTCGTGGAGGTAGTAGTAGAGAGGCTTGACACCCATGCGGTCACGGAAGAGGTGCAGGTCTCTCTCGCGGCTGTCCCACACGGCAAAGGCGAACATGCCGATGAGCCGCTCCACGCATGACGGACCCCAGGCGGCGAAGGCATTCAGCACCACCTCGGTGTCCGATGTCCCCCGGAATGTGAAGCCCAGCGCCTCGAGTTCTGGCCGGAGCTCACGGTAATTGTAGACCTCGCCGTTGTAGCATATGGTGAACCTGCCGTCGGTACCTGTCATGGGCTGGTGGCCCGTTTCGGTGAGGTCGATGATGGTGAGGCGCCGGTGGCCCATGGCCAGCCCGGCAGCGGTGTCCACGAAGATGCCGTGGTCATCGGGACCGCCGTGGGTCATGGTGTCCCGCATGGCGGTGCAGAGCCGGGCAAGGCCGTCTCTGTCTTCGCTTCTCCAGATTCCGGTGATCCTGCACATGGGGCTGTCCCTGGACGGTTAAGGCAACGGTGTATGATGCGCCGGCATGGATGACCTGTCGTGCTGCACCAGATCACGGACCGCATCGACACGGTGGCGGTAGGTATGCCTGTCCATGGCGTATTCGTAGGCGCGGTCCACCATGGCCTGCCGGAACCCGTCATCCATGAAGCGTTTCATGGCATCGTCGATGTTGGAAAAGTCATGCTCGAGGCAGATGTAATGCTGGTCGGCAACGAGGATGTCATTGAATCTCCCCCGCGGCATGACCTGACAGGTCTTGGTGCCGATGGCGTCGAAGTGACGTGATGATATGGCCTTGCTGTAGAAAGGGCACCGGCCGGTGTGCTTGAAGAACCTTTCGTATGTCTCCGGGAAATCGAGCTGCCCGTAGATGTCGGAATAGTAGCGGATGTTCATGGTCTTCAGGATTCTGCCCAGAGGAGCCTTGACGATCCGCTTGAGCCGG
>JALOOZ010000051.1 GCA_025454155.1 Thermodesulfobacteriota bacterium | reverse complement strand
CCGGCATCCTCCTGGGGCAGGGAGACCTTCATCTTTTCCTTGCCTGCGGCCCGGCCGAGCTCTTCAATGGCATCCACCACCTCGATGATCCTCTTGTGGGCAAAGGAAATCGCCTGGATGACCGTGCTTTCGGAGACCTCGCCGGCCTCGCCCTCCACCATCACGATGGCATCCCTCGTCCCCACGACCAGCATGTCCAGGGAGCTTTTTTCCAGCTGTGAAACCGATGGATCGATGATGAACTCCCCGTCGATCAAGCCGACCCGGGCGCCTCCGACAGGTCCGAGGAAGGGAATGCTGGAGATGTGCAGGGCTGCTGATGCACCATTGACCGCCATGACATCCGGGGTGCACGCCGGGTCTGCGGAGAGGACCATGGCGATGATCTCCATTGACCGCCATGACATCCGGGGTGCACGCCGGGTCTGCGGAGAGGACCATGGCGATGATCTGGAGCTCGTTGTGGAAGTTGTGCGGAAAGAGGGGTCGTATGGGTCTGTCTATACATCGTGCCGTCAGAATCTCCTGGGCCCCGGGTCTGCCGTCCCTTTTTATGAAGCCGCCCTTGATCCTTCCGGCTGCATAGCTCATCTCCTGATACTCGACGACGAGGGGCAGGAAATCGACTCCCTTGCGCTCTTCCTTTGCAACGGTAGCCGTTACGAGAACCACGCTGTCGCCCTGGTGTACAAGCACGGCGCCGTCTGCCTGTCTTGCTACGGTCCCCACCTCGAAGATGAGGGGTGTTCCAGTACCTTTTGTTTGTATTTTCATGGTCTTCTGTGCTTTCCGATTTACTTTCTGAGGTTCAGGGTCTGGACCAGTTCACGGTATCGCTTGATGTCATGGTCACGAAGGTAATTGAGCAGCCTTCTCCTCTGCCCGACGAGCATGAGGAGTCCGCGACGGGAATGGTGATCCTTCTTGTGGGCCTTGAAATGCTCGGTGAGGTCGTTGATCCGCTTGGTGAGGATGGCCACCTGCACATCGGGCGAGCCAGTATCCTGCTCATGCCGCTTGAACTGTTCGATGATCTGCTTCTTTTCCTCTGCATGTAACGCCACTTCTTTCGTCCTCCTGGGTATAGGTAAGTCCTCGTATTTTTCTCTCTGTGTAAATTGGCACACGCCTGCCCTTGAATGAGATCCGGAGATTACCACACCTTAATTTGTGCTGTAAATAGCTAAAAAGGCTTGAATCCCCTCTCGATGTATCCCCACAGTCCTCCTTCGCGCTTGACACGGGCAATGCACAGGAGGTCTCCCTCGCCACTGATCATGGCCACATGGTCGCCCTCGGGGGCCACCACATCGTCTATGACCCACGACAGCTGGATCGGCTGACCTGCTTGTATGCCTGCCTCGCCGGTCTTGGTCACGCGGGTCTTGGGGATGTGGAGTGCATCCACCAATGGTATGACCGCCTGTTCCTTCATTCCTTCGAGCGCGTCCAGGGTATGCGCCTGATCGATGGAAAACCCCTCGCTCTTCGTCCGCATCAGCTCTCGAAGATACCCTCCCACACCGAGATGCCTCCCGAGATCTCTTGCAATGGATCGGATATAGGTGCCCCGGGAGCACACGATCCTAACCTGAATCCAATCCGGTCCGGCATTGAGGATCTCCGAATCAATCAGGTGGACCTGCTTGGGTCTGGGGGAGACCTCCTTGTTTGCCCTCTTGAGCTTATACAGGGGTTTCCCTCCCTGTTTCTGGGCACAGTAATCGGGGGGGAGCTGGTGAACCCACCCCCTGTTCCCCTCGAACCACTGTTCGATCTTTTCCCTGTCGATCACGACCTGATCAAACCGCTTCATAACCGCCCCGGTGTGGTCATCGGTGTCCGTGAACAGATCGAATCCCACCACCGCGATATATTCCTTCTGGTTATCCTGCAGGAAGGGCAGGAGCTTGGTCCCCTGCCCGATGCCCATGCAGAGAAGCCCCGTGGCAAAAGGGTCCAGGGAGCCGAAATGGCCTGCCCTCTTCACATTCATGATGGCCATCACCTTGTCCACGGCCTTGCGGGAGGTGATGTGCATGGGCTTGTCGATGAGGACTATACCCTGCATACCCACTTGAGCCCCTCCTCCACCACCGCATGGATGAGTTCTTCCGGTCTTCCCTGCGCGGTAAATCCGGCAGCCAACCCGTGGCCTCCTCCCCCGAAGGCGTTGGCTGTCTTCAGTGCAGCATCGGCGACCCTGCTCCTGAGGGAGGCCTTGACCGTTCCCTTGTGAACCTCCTTGAGGAAGATGATGAGATCGGCTCCGGCAAGGGACGCCATCTCCTCCACGATGCCCGAGGTGTCTTCCGGGCGGGCGCGGAAGGCGTTGATCTCTTCGTTGCTGATATAGCTCGCGAAGACGCCGTCCCTGACTACCATGCGGTTCATGGCCGTACAGAGAATCCGATAGAACGCCAGGGCCTTTGTCTTTTTGATTCGGTAGGCTATGGTGTGGGGGTCTGCTCCGCTCATGATCAGCTCGTGAGCCATGCGGAACACCCTCTCGTTGGTGTTCGCGTGCATGAACCCACCGGTATCTCCGAAGAGGCCCATGTAGAGGTTTGTTGCTATGGGCGCCGTGATCTTCACATCCATCTCCCCGAGCAGCTCATAAACCATCTCCGCCGAAGAGGACCGTTCCGGGTCGATCCATGAAGCAACGCCGTGCGGGCCATCGGTCCTGTGGTGGTCGATGACCACCACCTTTCCGCGGGGCCGGACGCCCTGCAGCATGATTTCATCGGAGAGATCAACAAGGATCGAGATCTCGGGGTTGTCAATTCCCCGGACTTCATGGGGTTCGGTGAAGGCCAGGTGCTCAGGGATGGGGGTGGGGTAGACAAGCGCAACGGTCTTGCCTAGAGACACGAGGGCGAGCCCGAGGGCCTTCGAAGAGCCCACGGCGTCCTCGTCCGGGCCTTCATGGGTGATGATCTCGAACGTATCGTGATCCTGTATGATCTCAGCTATCGTGGTTTTCATGCTTGCTGATATGGTCCAGTATCCCGTCAATCTTCGATCCGTAATCGAAGGATTCATCGTAGGAAAAGATGAGGCTCGGCACGGCCCTCAGGTGCAGGCCCTTCTTGAGTTCGTGCCTGAGAAACCCTGCGGCGCTCCTGAGCCCTTCAAGGGCATCATCCTTCCTGGCCGGGTCCAGGACGCAGAAATAGATGCGCCCGACCTTCAAGTCCACACTCACGTCTACTCCGGTGATCGTGATCCCTTGCACCCGGGGGTCCTTGACCCTTCGCTGGATGAGTTCCGCGATGGTCTGGCGGATCAGATCGCCCACCCTGGCCTGCCGTATGCTGAGTATCTTCATATGTGCATGATCTCTGTTCCGACGGAGAGGATCTCCACCTCTCCATTCTCTTCTATCTCCAGGATGATCTTATCGATGACCGAATTGACAAAAGCCGCATCATTGCTGACCAGGGCCAGGCCGATCGTCGCCGCTTGCCACTTGTCGTTGTCCTCCACTTCAGCTACGGACAGGTTCATGCGAAGGAGCCGGTCTTTCATTGATTTCAAGACTTTCCGCTTTTCCTTCAGGGACCGCGCCCCGAGGATCCGGAGCCTCACCTTGCAGGAGCCGACTACCACCTGGCTGCAGCCTCCACCTTCTCCTGGGTGAAGGCCTCTATGACATCGCCGACCTTGATGTCGTTATAGCTGCCGAGACCGATGCCGCACTCAAAGCCGGTCGCCACCTCCTTGGCGTCATCCTTGAACCTCCTCAGGGAGTCAACCTTCCCTTCATGGATGACCACGTTGTCCCTGAGCAGGCGCGCCTGTGCTCCTCGGACCAGGGTCCCCTCGGTAACCATGCATCCTGCAATGATGCCGATTTTGGGCACCTTGAAGATATCCCTGACCTCGGCTCGGCCCTGGATGACCTCCCGATACTCCGGCTCAAGCATACCCTGCAGGGCCTGCTTGATGTCCTCGATGAGGTCGTAGATGACCGTGTAGAGCTTTATATCGATGCTGTTCTTCTTGGCCATGTCTCTGACCTTGGGTTCGGGCCGCACGTTGAAACCAAGGATGATGGCCGTGGAGGTCGATGCCAGGAGCACATCATTTTCCGTGATGCCTCCCACGGCCGAGTGGATCACGTTGATCCTCATGTCCTGTCCGGTATCGATGCCCTTCACGGAAGAGACGATGGCCTCCACCGTCCCGTGTACATCGCCCTTGATGATGAGGTTGAGTTCCTTGAGCTTGCCTTCCTGGACCTGGCTGTACAGGTCTTCCAGCGTCACCTGCACCTTCTGTTCGGGGGCCTGGAGCCGTATGATCTTATCCTTTTCCTGGAGATACTCGATGATCTCCTTGGCCTTCTTTTCTCCCGGCACCACGAACATGGTGTCCCCTGCAGAAGGCGGTTCGGTGAGGCCTATGATCTCCACCGGGGTGGCCGGGGTGGCGCTGTCGATGGGCGAGCCCTTGAAATCGTACATGGCCCGGGCCTTGCCCCATTTCGAGCCGATGACGAAGACGTCCCCCCTCTTCAGTTCGCCCTGCTGGATAAGCAGTGTGCACATGGGGCCTTTATTCTTGTCGAGCTTCGATTCCAGCACCACACCCCTTGCCGGACCGTGTATCTGGGCCCTGATGTCCATGATCTCCGCCTGGAGCAGGATCATCTCCAGCAGATCCTCGATGCCGATGTGCTTCTTTGCCGAGACATCCACATAGATGGTTTCTCCGCCCCAGTCCTCGGGAACCAGTCCGAATTCGGACAGCTGTTCCCGGACACGCATGGGGTTTGCGTTGGGCTTGTCGATCTTGTTCACGGCCACCAGGATAGGGATCTTGGCCGCTTTCGAATGGTTGATGGCCTCCCTGGTCTGATCCATGACCCCATCATCAGCAGCCACCACCAGGACAACAAAGTCCGTGGCCTGGGCGCCGCGGGCCCTCATGGAAGTGAATGCCTCGTGCCCGGGGGTGTCGATGAAGGTTATGAGCTTGTCCTTGCAGTGGGCCTGGTAGGCGCCTATATGCTGCGTGATCCCGCCGAATTCGCTGTCCATAACATTGTCCGACCTGATGGCGTCGAGAAGCGATGTCTTGCCGTGGTCCACGTGCCCCATGACCGTCACGACAGGAGGCCGGAGGACAAGGCTTTCTTCGGAATACACCTGCTCCGCGAAGAACGTTTCATGGATGGTGTCCCGGGCCTCTTCGGTCTCGAATCCAAGCTCGTTGGCCACGAGGGTGGTCTCTTCCGGGGATATGTACTGGTTCTGGCTGGCCATGACCCCGAGGTTCATGAGGATCTTGATGACCTCTGAAACCTTGACCCCCATCTCCTTTGCAAGGTTCCCCACCGTGATGGTGGCCCCGATCTTGAGCTTTTTCTTTTTTACGGGCAGGGCCTGCAACATGCCCCGCCTGTCTTTTTTCTTCTTGAGCTTTTTCCCGGACGACCCTCTGCCGGCACCGTAAAGATCCGTCTGGGTGTAGACCTCCATCTCCGCCGGCTGCTGTGCTGGTTGCTGCGGTTGCGGCTGTTCGGGCTGCAGGCCAGGTTGAGGAGGAATTTCCGCGGCGGCGAGGCCGGCCTCGGCCTCTTCGTCGACACCCTCTTCCTCCTGGAGGATCTCTATGGTCTTGGGGGGTCTCTTTCCTTTCTTCTTTTCCTTCTTTTTCGCTTCTTTCTGCTCTTCCTTCTCTATCTCGAGAGGCTTCACCTTCACACCGAGAAGTTCCGGGACCTCGACCGGTGCTTGCTTTGGTGTCTTCCCGGCAGAGACGGGTTCCGCCGGCTCTCCTGCCTTGGCCATGACGGATTCGCCCATACCCTCCGGCAAGGCCGGCTCCTTGGCGGCTTTCTCGGCAGCGCGATCCGGGGCTCCCTCGACAGGGGCGACTTCCTTCTTGGGGGCCTCTTTCTTTTTCGCAGGCTTCTTCTTCTCCTCCTCGGGCTTCTCAGGCAGCGCTGCCTCTGCGACAACACCTTCGGCGGCTTTCAGAGGCGCCTCTTCGATCTCCGGGATCGGCACCGCCTTGGCCCTGCGCCTGATAATATTCGTGCTTACCCTCTTCTCCTCGTAGACATCCTGGGTCGGTTGCTCTTCCTTCTTCTGGGTGTCTTTCTCGAGCCGTTTCTTGATCCTGTCCACATCATGGACATCCAGTACGCTCATGGTGTTTTCCACCGAGATGGCCAGGTCCTTGGCAATGCGCAGAAGTTCCTTTGCATCGATGGTCAGCTCTTTGGCCAGTTCGAAAATTCTCATCTTTTTCATAGTGCTCGCCCCTTGGAAGACAACCTCTCATATAACCGAAGATTTCTCAATAACGGGGAGATCTTCGGAGACTTCTTCGTGATGATCACGTTCTCTTCTCCGCGCAGGAGAGTTCCGGGGACCATGAAGACTTGGGCCCCGCTCTCCCGAGCTTCCCTGAGGAGCTCCTCCTGCTGCAGGGGGCCTTTCTCCTCACTCACCAGAAGGAGATCCCCGGTCTCAAGCGATCCCTGAAGCCCTTCAGGGGATGCCCCCGGTCCCGCCGCAATCAGGTCTTCCACCGCAGCGAGGAGCCCGGCGACAGCCTTCTGACACAGCATCTCTCCTGTAGAACCATCCTTCCAGAGGGCGCGCGTTCTCTTCTTTGTCCTCTCTCCCCTGAAACAGTGAAGGTCTGGACAGAGGTAAAATCCCCTGCCGTGAACATTCTGTCGCTCATCGAAGACGGTCTCGCCTGGAACGGCGCAAACAAAACGCAGGAGTTCACCCTTAGGGAACACCCTCCTGCAGCTCACACACTGCCTGTGTGGTCCTTCCTTATGCTTCACGGGCTCCTACCGTAGCCATGGCCAGGATCTTCTTTGCCAAGGCTTCATCGATTCCTTCAAACTCGAGCAGGTCTTCTTCCCTGGCCTTGGCGAGGTCGTCCAGCGTCTTGTATCCTGCTTCCGTCAGGACCTCCACCACCCCCGGATCGATCTCGGAAAGGCTCTCCAGGGATCGCTTGTCTTCAGAAGAGACCACCACCTCGGTGCCCTCGGCCCTGACATCGATCTTCCATCCCGTAAGTTTGGCCACGAGCCTCACGTTCTGTCCCTTCCGCCCGATGGCCAGGCTCAGCTGGTCGTCGGAGACCACCACGTCCATGCTCCTGTCCGATTTGTCCACGATCACCTTGGATACCCTGGCAGGAGAGAGTGCGTTGCACACGAACCGGACCGGGTCCTCAGACCACACCACGATATCCTGCCGCTCGCCCTTGAGTTCCTGTATCACGTTCTGGACCCGCGCCCCCTTGACCCCCACGCAGGTGCCCACCGGGTCCACCTTCGAGTCATGGGACCGCACGGCGATCTTTGCCCGGATACCCGGTTCCCGGGCCACTGCCACGACCTCCACAATGCCTTCTGCCACCTCGGGAACCTCCATCTCATACAACTTGACCAGGAACCTCGGATGGGTCCTGCTGAGCTCCACCTGGGGCATCTTGAGCGATTTGGTCACATCCAGGACCAGGGCCTGGGCTCGATCTCCCCGCCTGAGGCTCTCTCCGGGGATCTGCTCCTTTTCACGGAGGATTGCCTCGGCCTTGCCGAGATTCACGATGACATCCTTGCGGTCGAATCGGTGGATGAACCCTGAGACGATCTCGCCCTTCACATCGATGAAGTCGTTGTAGATGGCGTCCCTCTCCACCTCCTTGACCTTCTGGACGATGACCTGCTTGGCGCTCTGGGCGGCGATCCTGCCCAGCTTGGATGCATCGAGTTTTTCACCCAGCTCGTCTCCCATCTGGCAATTGGGATCGAGTTTCCTCGCCTGTTGGAGTTCGATCTCGATATTGGTGTCCACCACGTCTTCGGCCACCACCTTGAACTGAAAGACCTCCACCTCGTCCAACTCGGGATTGTAGTGGGCCTCGATGTTGTCATAATCCCCGTAGACCTTCTTCGCGGCACTCTGAACCGCTGCCTCGACGACCTGTACGAGGTCTTCCTGCCGGAGGCCCTTCTCCTTGACGATGAGCTCGATAACCTTTGAAAGATTCAGAACCATACCATCTCCCTAGAAATCAAGATTGGCCTTGATGATGTCCTTCATGTCCATGGAGACCTCGGTTCCTTCCACATCAAGGACCACGGCCTCTCCCTTCAGGCCACTGATTGTTCCCCGCACCACCCCTCGGGCGGTCTGGACTTTTACCTTCCTGCCGGAAAAATGCTCGAACTCGCTGGGCGACTTCAGCCGCCTGGTCAACCCAGGAGATGATACCTCGAGGCGGTAGGAGCCCTCTATGGGATCTTCGGCATCGAGGAGGAGGCTGATGCGGCGGTTTGCAGCAACACAGTCGTCCATTGACACGCCCCCCGGCTTGTCAATGGTGAGCCGCAGGCTGCTTCCGGTGAAATCAAGCTCGATGAGCTCGAAGCCCATCATGGCAAGCTCCGGGCTCACCATATGAAACAGCCTTTCTGTCCTTTCCTTGTTCGCCATACGAAATAAAAAAGTGGGCAAGTGCCCACTTCATCGCCTCCCTCGTTCCTGTCTTTAAGCTTCCCAAAACATGTGGAGCGGGCAACGGGATTCGAACCCGCGACATTCAGCTTGGGAAGCTGACACTCTACCAACTGAGCTATGCCCGCATTGCCCCCTCTAATAAAATACGACGCTGTTACTTGTCAAGGAGGTCTTTGGATAGGCGCAGTTATACTCCCAGGATCACCGAAGGGCCCGGGAAAGAAGGCAATGGATCGTTGCCATGGGGATCACCGAAGGGCCCGGGAAAGAAGGCAATGGATCGTTGCCATGGGCCGGTCTAACCGCTTGCCTCTATCCGGGAAGGACCTTGATGAGGACAGACCTCTTCCGCGGCCCATCAAACTCGGCCAGAAAAATTCCCTGCCACGTCCCGAGGATCAGAGATCCGCTCTCGACTATCACGTTCACGCTGGAGCCCAGGAGGCTTGCCTTGATGTGCGCATCGGCGTTCCCCTCTGCATGCCGGTACTCCCCGCCGGCCGGCACCAGCTTCCCGAGGAGGGCGATGATATCATCTTTCACTGAAGGGTCGGCGTTTTCGTTGATGGTGACCCCGCAGGTGGTGTGAGGGACATACACCGTGATGATCCCCGACGAGATCTCTTCATTGCGGAGTATCCCCTTCACCTGGGCTGTTATGTCAACAAGCTGAATCCGGGACGTTGTCTGGAGCTCCAGCCGCTTGATCATCGATCCCCCCTGGGCACGTCAGGTGCCATCCATGGATTTGAGCTGCTTGCCAGCCAGAAAGAGCCGGCAGAAGTTCACTGTGGTCTGCCGGGCTACCTCGTCCGGCTCAACACCCTTGATCCGGGCAATTTCCTCAACGGTCTGTGCGGTGAAGAGCGGTTCATTGCGCTTCCCGCGGAATGGCTCGGGCGTGAGGTACGGGGCATCGGTCTCCACGAGCAGACACTCCAGCGGTATAGTCTGCACGACCTCTTTGAGCTGGGTGGAATTCCTGAAGGTAACCACCCCGGGGATGGAGACGAGAAATCCTTTCCGTACAACCTCTCGGGCTAGGGCTGCATCTCCTGAAAAGCAGTGAAAAACTCCACCAAGACTCCATGCCCCCCTATCGTTGAGCACGGCCATGGTCTGCACGTGCGCCGCCCGGTCATGTATGATGAGCGGGAGTTTCAGCTCTCGTGCCAGATCTATGTGCGCAAGGAACAGGTCCTTCTGTGCGTCCTCGCTTTCCGGGGTACGGTACAGATCGAACCCGGTCTCTCCTATGGCCACAACCGGCTCCGAACAGAGGTCTTTGAGCCCGAACACCTCTTGCCCGGCGAACCGGCCACCGTTCTGCGGATGGATGCCCAAAGACACATACACCCCCTGGTAGATCCGGGCGATATCCAAGGCCTTCGAACAATCCCGCGGGTCGATACCCACGGTCAGCATGGCCCGGATCCCTCCTGATGCAGCCCTGTGCATGACCTCGGGCAGGTCCTGGCGGAAGGCCCTGAAATGGATGTGGTTGTGTGAATCAATCATGGTCGCCGCGCAGGCATCGCTGCAGTTCATCATGAACCCTCGTGTTGCTGGCAAGGATATCGCCCCTGTACAGGTCGAAGGGGCTGCCGTCAAGACAGGTCACCAAGCCCCCGGCTTCCTGCAGAATCATCACGCCGGCCGCCATGTCCCAGGGCTTCAGGCCTTCTTCCCAGAAGGCATCGAAGGAGCCACAGGCCACATGGCAGAGGTCCAGGGCGGCCGATCCGAGCCTCCTTATGCCCCGGGCCTTTTTCAGGACCCGGGTAAAGCGCCCGATGACAGCCTCCACGTTATCCTGGTCATAAGGAAAGCCGGTGGCCACCATCGAATCGATCATCCGCAGCGTCCGGGAGACACTCAGCTGCACGCCGCTGCGGTATGCACCCCGCCCGGCTTGAGCCCAGAACAGGTCACCATTGACAGGATTGCAGCATACCCCGATGTGGAGCTCCTTCTTCTTCATGATCGCAATGGAGACACAGAAAAAAGGGATCCGGTGAATGAAATTGTTCGTCCCATCGAGGGGATCGATGACCCAGGTAAACGGTGAGCCTCCCTTCTTCCGGAACCCTTCCTCGGCAAGGATGGAGTGGTCGGGAAAGGCCCTCTCGATCTCGCTGACGATCCTGTTCTGTGACTGCCGATCGATGTTCGTCACCAGATCGATGCGACCCTTGTGCTCGATGGTTATCTCATCATGGAGATGTTCTCTGAGGTATTCTCCCGCCCTTTTCCCGAGACGGATGGCAAAATCCAGCATGGCTCCACTTGTCAAGAAATCAGTTTTATGTAACATAAAGGACATGGAACGGGTTTACAAGATAAAAAAGACACTACAGACACCGATGATCCTTGCGGTTCTCATCTCCATTCCCGTGTTCGTGGATGTGTTCAGGCGCGGCTATGAGGCAAGGATCCTCGTCATGGCATCACTGCTGGTTATCCTCTTCTATCTCTTCACCCTGAACAACCTCATCAAGCGCCTCACCGTAAGTGATTCGGGGGTGGTGCTGAAGAGCCTGTTCGGGTCGAACTCCGCCTCCTTCGCCGACATCAAGCTCATCGACGGAATCAGCTTCGGATCGCGGCAGTTCATCGGTGTCACGGCTAAAAAGTACCTCCTCATTCCGAACTCTTTTGACGACTTTGCCGCCATCATAGACGATATCAGTGCCTTGGCTCGTGAAGAGACCCTCGGGAAAGGTCTTGCACAGATGAGGGCGAACATTGTGAACCGCAGGAGCGACATCACCATGGCCTGGATCGTCGTGCTTCTCCTCATCCTCTGCAATGTCGTCCTCTTCTTCCCGGGCCTCTCTCTTTTCTAGCCGGTTTCCCGGCCAACACCCGGCAGTTTCACGTGAAACTTTTTTCCATTCATCTTTGGTCATATTTATGGTAGTGCTCCATTGTGCCTCAAAGGATAATCAGCATTTCCAATCAGAAAGGCGGCGTGGGGAAGACCACGACCGCCATTAATCTGGGGGCTTCTCTGGCCCTCCTGGGGAAGCGGACCCTCATCATCGATCTTGACCCCCAGGCCAATGCGACGACCGGTCTCGGCATAGATCCCGCAACCCTCTCGGGCCACATCTACCATGTCATGCTGGAACAACAGGTGCTGGATGACGTGGTCGTTGCCTCAAAGGTCGGCGGCCTGTTCATCGCGCCGAGCCACACCGACCTCGTGGGGACAGACGTGGAACTGATGGACGTTTACATGCGGGAGAGGATCATAACAAAGGCCATACAGGGCCTTGCCTCCCCGTACGACTTCCTGCTCATAGACTGTCCTCCTTCTCTTGGCCTCCTGACGCTCAATGCGCTGACCGCGTCACATTCCCTCCTCATCCCGGTACAATGCGAGTATTATGCCCTGGAGGGTCTCAAGAGCCTCTTGAACACCTTCTCTCTGGTGAAGAAACGGCTGAACCCGTCCCTTGTTATCGAAGGCTTCCTCCTGACCATGTTCGACTCCAGGACCAGGCTCAGCCATGAGGTTGCCGGAAACATGCGGGATCATTTCGACTCGCAGGTCTTTCATACCGTTATTCCACGCAACACGAGGTTGTGTGAGGCACCAAGCTACGGGCTCCCCATCTGTCTCTATGACATCTCATCCAAGGGTGCCCAGCACTATCTTTTGCTCGCCAAGGAGATATTGAGCAGGGAGGTTGTTGATGAAAACAAGGCCTCGTCTCGGTAAAGGTATCGATGCCCTCATCCCCATCGATGAAAGCCTCTCTTCCTCTTCCCACGTTATGGACCTCTCTCTGGATGAGATCCGCCCAAATCCCATACAGCCAAGGAAGAGCATAGACCAGGAAAAGCTCTCCGAGCTCGCTCAATCCATCAAGATACATGGGCTCATCTCTCCCATCCTAGTCAGGAGATTCAACAGCAGGTACGAGATCATCGCCGGAGAGCGGCGATACCACGCATGCAGGATGGCCGGTATAGCCCGGGTCCCTGTCATCGTGAAGGATGCCTCGGACGATGCATCCTTCAAGCTTTCTCTCATAGAAAACATACAGCGGGAAGACCTGAATCCCCTGGAAGAATCCGAGGCATACGCGACGCTCAAGGAGCATTTCGGTCTCACCCATCAGGAGATCGCGGAATCCGTCATGAAGGACAGGTCCACCATCACGAATGCCCTGCGCCTCCTCGGTCTTCCCGATGACATGAAGGACTCCATCAGGGAAGGCACCATTACCCCCGGTCATGCCAGGGCCATCCTCATGGTGGCTTCGGACGAAGGTCGCCGGGTGCTCTTTCAGAAGATCATCGACAAGGGATTGAGCGTCCGTGAGGCCGAGCAGCGTGCGACCAAGGCCAGAACCGAGTCCTCTCGCCATTCCCGGCACGATCCGGATCTTGAAAGACTCTCTTCCCGTCTTTCTGAACTGCTTTCTGCTCGGGTCTCCTGTTCCTGGTCGAAGCGCAAAGGAAAGATCACCATTGAGATATCATCCCGGGAAGAGCTCCGCAGGATAGTCGATGAAATTACACGTTCAGGTTCTCCTCTGTGATCCTGTCGTTTCATTATGAACATATGAACATCGTGCTCGTGAAAGCAGGTAGGAAAAGGAAGTTACCGACTTTCAACAGGACATCACTATGTGAGTAAATAAAGGATCTTATAAGAGTTTTTAACATGTTGACAAGATCATTAGTAATATAAGATCTATTCCTATGAGGAGTATAGAGATATGAAATGTACGATCTCAAAGAGCGTCCTGCAGAACATGCTCGGCAAGGTACAGGGATTTACGGAGAGGAAATCCACCCTCCCCATCCTGAGCCATGTGCTCATGGAGACGTCGGGAGATTCCCTGTCCATCAAGGCGACGGATCTCCACACCTCCATACAGGTCACTTCCGCCTGTCCTGTAGCTTCCCCAGGGTCGTGTGCCATGAACGCCAAGGGGTTCTATGATATTATCCGGGAGCTCCCGGACGAGGACCTCTTGTTTTGGACCGATGATCATTCACGGGCCCACATCTCCCTGGGCAACAAGAACGTGAAGATGAACATCATGGATCCGGAGGAATTTCCATCCATTGACCTGACGCAACCGACAGGCGGTTTTGCCATACCAGTCGAAGTCATGAAGCCGCTGATAGAACGGACTATCTTTTCCATACCGACATCGTCGGAGAGCGACACCAAATATTCCCTGGGAGGCGCTCTCCTGGTGGTCAGGGAAGACAAACCCAAGAGCACGTACATAGAGATGGTCACCACCGACAGCAGGAGGCTATCCATAGCGCGGTACAAGGTGGAGGGGAAGGCGGACACGGGGGAAGGAATCATCGTGCCCCGGAAGGGTCTCCAGGAGATCAAGAGACTCATGGAAAGCAAGGAAGAGGGGGCGCGGATCGTTTTGAACAGGGATTCCCTGTACTATGTGTCCAGCGAAACAACGGCAACGGTAAGGCTCTTCGACGGGAAATTTCCGGACTACCGGAGCATTGTCGCCAGCGAGACCTACCCCATTGTCACCCGGATCAATGCCCAAGAACTCCTCGGGGTGCTCAAGGTCTGCGTCGCCATGGTATCAGAACTCGCCAGCTGCGTACGGCTGTCTTTCATGAAGGACAAGACGGTCGTCTATGCGAACAACCCCGAACAGGGGGAGGTAGACACCGCCATAACCTCCGACCATACCGGAGAAGAGGTGGAGATATCCTTCAACCCCCGCTATTTCGTCGACTGCCTCAACTTCATCGAAGGAGAGGCGGAAATTCTCCTCAAGGGACCTCAGGGACCCTGTCTGGTCATGGACGGGGCCCACGAAGAATGCAAGTGGATCATCATGCCCATGAGGTTTTAATCACACCACAAAGGTAAAGGAAGACCATGCAAGAATATACCGCTGATGATATCAAGGTACTGGACGGCTTCGAGGCCGTTCGCCTGAGGCCCGCCATGTACATCGGGTCCACATCGAGCCAGGGCCTCCACCACCTGGTTTTCGAGGTGGTGGACAACAGCGTGGACGAGGCCATCGGGGGGTTCTGCGACCACATCAAGGCCATCATCCACATGGATGAGAGCATCACGGTCATCGACAACGGCCGGGGCGTGCCGGTGGACACCCACAAGGAGACGGGGAAATCAGCCGTGGAGGTAGTTCTCACCACGCTGCACTCCGGCGGCAAATTCGACAACTCCATCTACAAGGTCTCGGGAGGACTTCACGGGGTGGGCGTGTCCGTTGTCAATGCCCTCTCCGAGTCCCTGGAGATAGACGTCTACCGCGACGGACACCGCTACCGGCAGAAATTCGAGAGGGGCGTGCCTGTCAGCGAGCTGATAAAGATGGAACCAACTGACAGGCGGGGGACCACGGTACACTTCAAGCCGGACCCGGACATCTTCGAAACCACGACCTTCGAGTACGATATCCTGGCAAACCGCATCCGAGAGCTCGCCTTCCTCAACAAGGGGCTCAAGATCGAAATAGAGGACGAGAGGACAGACACCACCACGGCATACCTTTACAAGGAGGGGCTCAAGGACTTCATCGGGTACCTGAACGCCAAGAAGAAGCCCATCCACAACCCCATCTACTTCAAGAAGACCAGGGGAGACGTCGTGGTGGAGTGCGTGGTGCAGTACAACACCTCCTATTCCGAGAGCCTCTTCTCCTTTGCGAACAACATCAACACCCATGACGGCGGGACACATGCGAGCGGCTTCCGCAAGGCACTTACCCGCACCATCAACGCGTATGCGCGAGACAAGGGGATGCTCAAGAACACGAAGATCGCCATCCAGGGCGACGACACCCGAGAAGGCCTGTGCGCGGTCATCAGCGTGCTCCTGCCGAGACCCCAGTTCGAGGGGCAGACCAAGGGAAAGCTGGGGAACTCCGAGATCATGGGCATTGCCGAGAGCGTCACCAACGAGGCGGTGGGAGCATACCTGAACGAGAATCCAGCCGACGGGGCGGCCATCGTGAAGAAGATCCTGGACAGCGCGCAGGCGAGGGAAGCGGCCCGCAAGGCCCGGGAACTCACCCGCAGAAAAACCGCCATGGAAAACGCCCTGCTGCCCGGCAAGCTGGCCGACTGCCAGGAGCGAGACCCCTCGCTCTGCGAGCTCTACATCGTCGAGGGCGACTCGGCAGGAGGGAGCGCCAAACAAGGCCGGGACAGGAAGAACCAGGCCATTCTGCCCCTGAGGGGCAAGATCCTGAATGTCGAGAAGGCCCGGGTGGACAAGATGCTCTCGAGCCAGGAGATCAAGAACCTGGTGACCGCCCTGGGAACGGGCATCGGTTCCGATAACTTCGACGTGAGCAAGCTCCGTTACCACAAGATCGTCATAATGACCGATGCCGACGTGGACGGGGCCCATATCCGCACCCTGCTCCTCACCTTTTTCTACCGCCAGATGCCCGAGGTTATCGAGCGGGGCCACCTCTATATCGCCCAGCCCCCCCTGTTCAAGCTCGCCAAGGGCAAGAAGGTTTCCTATGTGCTCAACGAGGAGGTCCTGGACGATTTCCTGCTGAAGAACATCACCAAGGACATTGTCCTGAAAGGATCTTCCGAGATCACCGGGAGCGAACTGGCCAGATACTTCAAGCTCATCACCCGGCGGAAAAACATCCTGGCCAACTACGAGATGCGGCAGATGGACGAGCGGATCGTCCAGTCCGTGTCTTACCTGGACGAGGTCCACATGAAGGGACCGTTTGTCCCCGGGGTCGTCAAGGACGCCATCCTGCACATTATCCGCGAGTGGTTTCCCCAAGTGGGGCCGGTCACCTGCGACCTCTTCGAAGACCACATCGTGTTCCATTCGGTGAAGAACGGGATCCGCAAGCAGACCCCCATCGACACCCGCCTCATGGAGTCCAAGGGCTTCGAGGAACTCCAGAAGATCCACCACCAGCTCTTGAGCGTTGGGAAGCCGCCCTTCAAGGTCATCAAGGGGGAAGCCACCTACGAGGTGGCGAACCTGAAGGACGCCGCGAACAAGATCTTCGACGAAGCCAAGAAAGGATACACCATTCAGCGATATAAAGGCCTGGGCGAGATGAACCCTGAGCAGCTCTGGGAGACCACCATGGACCCGGAGAAGCGGACCTTCCTCCAGGTGACCATCGACGATGCCCTGGAGACCGACCAGATCTTCTCCACCCTCATGGGCGATGATGTGGAGCCCAGGCGGGAATTCATCGAGAAGAACGCCCTGAAGGTCTCCAACCTCGACATCTAACGATCCGATACCATGCAAGGAGTTTTGATGAAAACGACCACGGTTGCCATCGACCAGGAGATGAGACGCTCGTACCTCGACTATTCCATGAGCGTTATCATTGGCAGGGCCATCCCAGATGCCCGGGACGGCCTCAAGCCGGTGCATAGAAGGATCCTCTTTGCCATGCAGGATTTGGGGAATACCCACACCCGCCCCTACAAGAAATCGGCCCGCATCGTGGGCGACGTCATCGGTAAATACCACCCCCACGGCGACCAGGCGGTCTATGACGCCATCGTGCGCATGGCCCAGCCCTTTTCCATGCGGTATCCCCTGGTGGACGGCCAGGGCAACTTCGGTTCGGTGGACGGCGATCCCCCGGCGGCCATGCGGTACACCGAGGTACGCATGTCGCGCATCGCAGAGGAGATGCTTGCGGATATCGACAAGGACACGGTGGATTTCCACCCCAACTACGACGAGTCCATGGTGGAGCCCGACGTGTTGCCCTCGCGGATCCCCGCCCTGCTGCTGAACGGCTCTTCTGGCATCGCCGTAGGGATGGCCACGAGCATCCCGCCGCACAACGCAGGCGAGCTCTTGAGCACTCTCATAGCGATCATCGACAACCCGGCAATCAGCCTGAGCGAGGTCATGAAGATCATCCCCGGTCCCGATTTCCCCACAGGCGGCATGATCTTCGAAAGCGGCGAGATTGAGAAGGCCTACCGCACCGGCCGCGGCATCATCGCGGTCCGCGGCAAGGTGGAGAAAGAGGAGGATGCCAGCAGGAACCGCCTCGTCATCACCGAGATCCCCTATGCAGTGAACAAGGCCGACCTGGTGGAACGGATAGCCCTGCTGGCCCAGGAAAAGAAGATCGACGGTATCGCCACCATCCGGGACGAGTCGGACAAGGACGGCATGCGGGTGGTGGTGGAGCTCAAGAAGGGCTCGCCTGCCGAGGTCATCGAGAACCAGCTCTACAAGCTGACCACGCTGCAGACGTCGTTCTCCATGAACATGCTGGCCATCCACAACGGCCGGCCGGCCGTCATGGGGCTCCTCGAGATGCTCCAGGCCTTCCTGGATTTCCGCGAGGAGGTGGTGACCCGCAGAAGCCTCTTCGAGCTCAAAAGGGCGAAGGACCGGGTCCATATTCTGGAAGGCCTGCTCAAGGCCTTGGAGCATATCGACGAGATAGTGGCCCTGATAAAGGCATCTGCCAACGTTCAGGAGGCCAGGACCAACCTCATGGAGCGCTTCGCCTTCTCCGAGGTGCAGGCCCAGGCCATCCTGGACATGCGGCTCCAGCGTCTCACGGGTCTGGAGCGCGAGAAGCTCGCCGACGAGCACGCGGCACTCGTGAAGGAGATCCGCAGGCTGGAGCTCATACTCTCCGACCGCAGAGAACTCCTGAAGGTCATCAGGACCGAGCTCTCCGAGATCAAGGCAGACTACTCCGATCCGCGGCGCACGGTGATACTCAAGGGCGCCATCGGCGACTTCAACGTGGAGGACCTGATCCCGGACGAGAAGATGGTGGTGACCATCACGAAGAAGGGCTACATGAAGCGCACCGAGATCGTCAAGTACCGGACCCAGAAGCGTGGCGGAGTGGGCGTCAAGGGTGCAGCCATGGGAGAGGAGGACTTCATCGAGCACATCTTCGTGGCCAGCAACCACACCTCCATCCTCTACTTCACCACCAAGGGAAGGGTCTACCATACCAAGGTCTACGAAATCCCGGAAAGAGACCGGGTGCTCAAGGGCGTGCCCATCGTGAACATCCGGCCCATCCAGAAGGACGAGCGCATCTGTGCCATCCTGGTGGCCACGGACATGGCCATGGCCGCCGAGGTTATCATGGTGACGGCCCTGGGCACCATCAAGCGAACCGAGCTGCGGAATTTCCGGAACATCGTCCGCACGGGCATCATCGCATGCACGCTGGAGCAGGGCGACGAGGTGATCTCGGCGAGGCTGACCACAGGCTCCACGCGCATCATCGTGGCGGCCAGGTCTGGCAAGGCCATCATCTTCCCGTCTGACCAGGTCCGAGTCATGGGCCGGCAGGCAGCGGGCGTGCGGGCTATCAAACTGGACGAGGGAGATAGAGTGGTGGGCATGGATGTGATCACGGCGGATGACGACATGGTCATCAACCTGACCGAGTACGGCTTCGGCAAGAAGACGCCCGTGGGCAAGTACCCGGTGCAGAACCGGGCCGGCAAGGGCGTTTACACCGTGCACATCACGAAGAAGACAGGCGACCTGATCGGCGTGAGGGTGATCAAGGACACGGACGAACTGATGATCATCTCGAGCTCTGGCCAGATCATCCGCATGCCGGTGTCGCAGATCCGGACCACGAGGACACGCTCGGCCCAGGGCGTGCGCGCGATCCGCATGAAGGAAGACGAAAAGATCGTGGACTTCACGAAGTACGTCAGCGAGGAAGACGCGGAGGAATAGGACGCCCGGGGCGCTGCCGCCCTCGAGCATCAGCCCCCGCGATGCATACGGTAGGCAAAGCCCCGCACCTGGTCGGCGAGGCCCTTGAGCTGGATGGAGGTCTCCCGGAAGCCCTTCTGGTAGGTCACAATCTCCCGGTAGGTGTTTTCGTCCACCAGGATTTCGATCGGCTCAGCATGCTCCTGCAGGCGGGCGGCAAGGTTGACATGGTGCCCCACTACACTGGAGGATTTCCTCGCCGTACTGCCCAGGATGCCCACGGCTACAGGCCCGGTGGAGATGTCGATGCCTGGTTCGAGCACGGGCTTGCCGGTTTCATGAAACTGTCGGTTGAGTTCGCGCACGGCGGAAAGTATTTTCATGGCCGCCACCACTGCCTGATAAGGAAGAGGACCCAGTGCCTGCGGCCGTGCCTGATGATATGGATATCCGCCCAGAGGCCGGAGTCGATCTGCACGCAGGGAAGCATCAGGGTGGCGTCTGGCAGGGGGAGCTGTCCCAGGAGCAGGGGGACCTGATCCAAGACGGAGGCGCCCTGCGAGGACCTCTTGAGGGATGATTTTTATTCTTATTGCTGCTATGCTCCTTCTCGAGCGCAGCCCCTAAGGGCATTCTGAAGACCGCCGGCTTCATCCCCGGCACGGAAGGACATCGCTGCATGCATACACAAATCGTGATCACCCTCACGGGAACTGACCGGACCGGGATCGTCGAAGACCTGACGAAGAGGCTGCTCGACCATGGCGGTAACGTGGAAACGAGCCGCATGGCCAGGCTCGGCGGTGAGTTCGCCGTATTGATGCTGGTCTCCCTGCCTGTCGAGCATCAGGCGGCTCTTGAGAGGAGCATCAAGACCCTCAATGGACAGGGGTTCAAGGTGACGACCACCCGGACCGGGCAAGCCCATGCCGAAGCTCATGCCGACTGGCTGCCATATACAATCGAGGTGCTTGGCGCTGACCACGAGGGCATCATTCACGATGTTGCCCAGGCCCTCTCGCTGCGAGGGATCAACATCGAATCCATGGATACGGGAACCACCCAGGCTCCCAACAGCGGGGCCACGCTGTTCTCCATGACCGCCCTTGTCGTCATACCGCCCGGCCTGATGGGACAAGGATGGGAGGCTGCACTGCTGGAGGCGGGGAACCACCTGCAGGTTGACATCAAGGTGTCTGCTGCCACAAAGCCGTAACGGGCCCAGGGGAAGGCGTCGCCCCTCATTGAGCCGGGGCCGTGTCCTCCTGGACCTTTGGTTCCTGGGCTTTTGAGAAATGTGCATCGGCATTCGCCATGAGCAGCTGGGCCTTCCTCCTGGCGACCTCGTTTATAAAGGTCTTGTCCGCGTAGGTGTCCGCAGGTGTTTCGAGGACCTGCTTGAGGGTCTTCTCGAACAGCTGCCTGTCCTGGACCTGTCGAGCATAGAACTTGGCATACATGACATGGACGGAAAAGATGCTGTTGCCGGTGTAGAGAAAGGCATTCTCGAACTCTTGCCTGGCCTTTTCGGGGTCTCCCCCTTCCTCTTTGGAGGCGATCGCATAAAGGGCCCCGAGGAACGCATGTGCGGTGCCGTTGCCATACGACCTGTCCAGCTTGTTGACGAATTCGAGCATGGCCACGACCTTGGGGATGTCAGCCCGGGCCTCAGGGGTCTCGAGGTTGAGACTGATCCATCCGAACCAGTTAAGTGCCGCCCAGTACAGGGGCTGAACATTCCTCTTGTCGAAATTGTAGGAAAGAGCCTGCTGGAATTTTGCCCCCGTATCATCGAAGGCCTGGTCAAAATAGCTATATCTTCTCAGTTCACCCAGAGACAGATCTCTGCCCTTCAGGTAGATCTTGCTGGCCTCCTGTCTGTCGGTGTCCTCCAGGAAACAGTAGGCATACCCGTAGTGTGCTCCGGATGCCCTGAATATCAAGGGGAGATCATAAATGTTCTTTTTCATCAGGCCGTCAAGTTCATCGAGGTATCCCGGCATGGACCTGGCGAACGCCGCCATGTCGGTGTTCGTGTTCACGGTCGTGAAGATGTCCTCGAGAAGGGAGCCCAGGGGAGGTTCGACCGGGGGCTTGTGTTTGCAGCCCGCCAGAGATACTATGACTGTCATGATCAGGAGCCATCCGGCAACCCTTGGAAGATGTGTGTACATGGAACCCTCCCTTGCCCAGCTGGGGGCCACAGCACAGGTCTTGCCTGCGGTCGTTTGTACGTATTCCCCCGTATCTTATCACCAGATGGGATACGGCGAAAGCCCTATTTCTTCACAACAATGAAAGGGTATGATCCCCTCCCGCCCCAAGGTCCGCACTCCGGCCGAACATGTTGGGGGGAACGCATACGGAGCGCAAAGCCACCAGGCCGCTGATGGCAGAGGCGTTTCGAAATATATATTATCCTGAATTGCATTAATTAAATAAATAAAATAATATCATGTTATTGAATGCAAGCATGGACAGGTCGGCGACAATAAAGGCATATAATAAACAACGATAGATATATAGAAACAGATGAGTGATATAAGTAGAATAGACGGTGCAAGGAGGAATCCACAATGAAGATCCTGGTGCTTGGAGGAGCAGGGGACATGGCCAGGGATGTCCTTGATGAACTTCAGAAAGAGGCTGCTGTGAAGTCGGTTTCCATTGCCGACCTCAACCTGGATAAGGCAAGGCGGGAAGCGGCATTGAGGGGCGGCCGGTTTTCTGCGTACCGGCTCGATGCACAGGACCATGGACAGGTGGTTGATCTGATGGGGCGGCACGACATCACCCTGGGCTTCGCCGGTCCGTTCTACCATTTCGAAAAGCGGCTGGCCCTGGCGGCGTTGGATGCGGGCAAACCCTATATATCGATTGCGGACGATTATGAGGCTTACCTGGATGTCCTTTCTCTCGATGACCTGGCGAGGCAGAAAGGTGTTCATCTTCTGACGGGCTGGGGCAATTCGCCGGGGCTCACCCAGGCACTGGCCCGCCAAGGATATAATTCCATGGAACATCCCAGGCGCATCAACGTGCACTGGGCGGCAGGCTCCAACGAAGCGGCCGGCCCTGCCAACCTGACCCATCTCTTCAATATCTTTCACGGCACGACGCTCCAGACCATACGTGGCAAGGAGATACAGGTACCCACCGGTGGAGGCAGGAAGATCGTGCGGTTCCCCTTCCCCATGGGAGAACTGCCCGTTTACTACACCGGCCATGCCGAAAGCGTCTCCATCCCGCGGAATCTTCCCGGTCTCACCGAAGTGACCCTGCACGGAGGCGTCCAGCCG
>JALOOZ010000050.1 GCA_025454155.1 Thermodesulfobacteriota bacterium | reverse complement strand
GAGCACGCTCATCCGCTGCATCAACAAGCTCGAGCCCATCGGCAGCGGCGAGATCTGGGTGGACGGCATGCCCATCCACGACCCCAAGATCAACCTGCGTCGCCTGCGCGAGGAGATCGGCTTCGTGTTCCAGCAGTTCAACCTCTACCCCCACATGACGGCCCTGGAGAACATCACGCTGGCCCCCATCCACGTGCGCAGGCAGAAGATGGAGGAGGCCGAGGCCTATGCCCACGAGCTGCTGAAAAAGGTGGACATCGCCGAGAAGGCGGGATCCTATCCCGATCAGCTCTCCGGCGGCCAGCAGCAGCGGGTGGCCATTGCCAGGGGCCTGGCCATGCGCCCCAAGATCATGCTCTTCGACGAACCCACGTCGGCCCTGGACCCGGAGATGATCAACGAGGTGCTCGATGTCATGAAGAACCTGGCCCGCGAAGGCATGACCATGGTCGTGGTCACCCACGAGATGGGTTTCGCCCGCGAGGTGGCAAACCGGGTGGTGTTCATGGACGAAGGCCAGCTCATCGAGAGCGCTTCACCGGAGACCTTCTTCACCGGGGCGGAGCACGAGAGAACGAGGTTGTTCCTCAGCAAGATCTTGACCCATTAGGGGTGTCAACGCATCTTATTGGTTATGAGGAAGACATATCAGAGAAGGAGGAGGGTATGAAAAAGGTACTGACGGGTCTCATGGTAGCACTGGTTCTCATGGTACTTGCCGGCCCTGCCTCTGCCGGCGCCATCTACGACAAGATCGGCAAGGCGGGCGTCGTGCGGGTGGGCATGATGTACAACAGCATCCCGGCTGCATACTTCAACGAGAACAACGAGTGGGTGGGCTTTGACGTGGACATCGCCGAGGAGGTCGTCAAGCGCATCGGCGTCTCCATGGGCAAGGAGCTCAAGGCGGAGCGGGTCAAGGTGAACAACAAGACCAGGATCTCCTTCCTGACCTCGGACCAGATCGACATGTCCGTGGCCAACATGACCCACAAGCGCGAACGCGACAAGACCATCGACTTCTCCATCACCTATTTCTTCGACGGCCAGAAGATCCTGGCCAAGAAGGGCAAGTTCAAGGACCTCAAGGACTTCAAAGGCAAGAAGCTCGCATCCCAGCAGGGCACCACGAGCGAGAAGAACGCCATGGAGCTCTTGAAGAAGCTCGGTGATCCGAACTACATGAAGAACGTCATCAGCTTCCAGGACGAGCCGTCCTGCTTCCTGGCCCTCCAGCAGGGCAAGGTGGCCGGCTGGACCACGGACAGCACGATCCTCCTGGGATATGCGGCCAAGGAGCCCGGCAAGTATGAGCTGGTGGGCGACTTCTTCAGCAGCGAGCCCTACGGCATCGGCGTGCCCCAGGGAGACAGCGACTGGAGGGATGCAATCAACTTCGCGCTGCAGGACATGTGGGCGGACGGCACCTACAAGAAGATCTATGACAAGTGGTACGGGCCGAAAACCCCCTACTACTTCCCCCTGACCGAAGAGATCGAAATGTGGCCGTGACGGGGGCTTGAGGCACAATCGGAATGACGAAAATCTGCGGCCCTGCCATTGAGGGCCGCAGATTTTTTACCGCCGCCGGCACAGAGAGGGCAACCGGGGAGACAACGACGGAACCATGAAGCAGAACACCTTGTATACGCTCAAGCAGACAGGCGTTGTCCTCCTCATCATCGGCCTCGTCTATGCCATCTTCCGCCACGGCGACATCGGCTACCAATTCCACTGGGAAGTCCTGTGGGACATGAACCCCACCTACCACGTGGTGTTCGGGCACTGGCTGCTCCAGGGACTCCTCCTCACCATCAAGATCTCGCTGATCAGCACGGGCATCGCCCTGGCCCTCGGCACCATCTTCGGCATCGCCCGGCTGTCGCGCTTCAAACCCACCTACGCCCTGGCCACGGCGTATGTGGAGTTCTTCCGCAACACGCCTCTGCTGGTCCAGCTCTTCTTCTGGTACTTCGCCTTCCCCATGGTCCTTCCGGAAGCGGTGAGCACCTTCCTCAACGAGCACAGCTACGAATTCTGGGCAGCCACCTGCGGGCTGGGCATCTATACCGGGGCCTTTGTGGCGGAGGTCGTCCGGGCAGGCATCCAAGCCATACCTCACGGCCACATCGAGGCTGCCATGGCGTCGGGGCTCACCGGGGCCCAGATGCTTCGCCATGTGATCCTGCCCCAGGCTTTCCGCATCATCATCCCCCCCCTGGGCAGCGAGTTTCTCAACAACATGAAGAACTCGTCCCTGGCCATGACCATCGGCGTCTCCGAACTGTGCTGGCAGTCACAGCAGATCGAGTCGTTCACCTTCAGGGGCTTCGAGGCCACCTCGGCCGCATCGCTCATCTACCTGGGCGTATCTCTGACCATCTCCCTCGTCATGAACAGCATCAACCACCACCTGGCCATCGGGCAGGCGAAAAGGCTCAATGCCGTCGACCGGTTCTTTGCCATGGTCTTCAGGCCGGTCCTGATGACCGGCCGTGGCGTCTCGACCCTCCTGAGGGCATTCAAGCGGGTGTTCAAGCTTGGAGAATTCGCCCCGGTGCACGAGGAAGAGGTCTTTGCTTCCCTGTGGGTCAGGATCGGAGAAAAGGTCTGGGTGTCCCTCGTATTCTTCTGGCGCTCCCTGTTCGGCCTCTTTTCCATAGGGGTCATCGTGCTCGTGGGCATCATGGTCTACAAGTACAACTGGCAGGTGATCTTCTCCAGCCTGAGGTCGCTTCTCATCTGGATCTTCCCGCGCGGCGGGCCCGGGGAGATCTTCGGCGGCCTCGGCGGGCTCTCGCTGAGTTTGATCCTGGCCTTCATCTCCCTGGTGGTGAGCTTCTTCATCGGCCTGTTCGTCGGCCTGGGCAGACTGAGCAAGAATCCCGCCGTATCGACACCCAGCGTGCTCTACATCGAGATCATAAGGGGCAACCCGCTGATCATGGTCATCTTCTGGGTCTACTTCTTTTCGCCCATAGTCACGGGCATGCAGATCAACGTGTTCGTGAGCGTGGCGATCTCGTTCACCATCTTTTCAGGTGCCTACCTGGCTGAGATCGTGCGGGCCGGCGTGAGCGCCATCCCAAAAGGTCAGATCGAAGCAGCAACTGCTTCGGGGCTTTCCTATTACCAGACCATGCGCCGCGTTGTGCTGCCCCAGGCGCTCAAGATGATGATCCCGGCCTTTGTGGGGCAGTTCATATCGCTCTTCAAGGACACATCGCTCGCCTACATCATCGGGGTCTTCGAGCTCACCACGGTCGCCCAGACCCTGAACAACCGGCTCATGATCTATCCCTTCGAGATATACACGACCATTGCGGTGATGTATTTCCTCTGCAGTTTCAGCATGTCCCAGGTCGCACGCAGGCTCGAGGTCAGGTATACCCCCACCAAGAAGGGTTTCGGTTCCGTGGCGATGCCGTGACCGTACCGCCACGGTACGAATGATGACACCCAAAGGCACCTGACACATTGTCAGGGGAAAATGCCCCCCTTTCAAGATTATTGTCATTTTGTCATAGCTTCGGCCCCCCGGAGGTGCCTTCTTGTCAGAATGACATTCGACTTCATGCCCGGCCTTGTTTTTCTCTTTTATTTCATATTGTTAGGAATACCCATAACCTGGCACAAACCTTGCTCAATGATGTCACGGAATATAAAATCAAAGGAGAAACGAAATGGTAGCTCTCTGGATAGTCATCGGTTGCATGTTTCTGACGGGCATCGGTATCAGGTTCATGTACCGCGTGCTCGGCCTCACACCGGTTGAAGCAACCGCGGTGTTCGTCCTGATCGTCACGCTGGTGGGGCTGAACTCAGGTCCGGCCAGACAGGCCCTCGCACTGCTGTTCTAGGGAAGAATTCCAAGGAGATACGGACGTGAAGGGGCTGAACAACTTCAGACCGCCGAGAACGCTGCTGAGGAAGATCACCAGGATCAGCGCGCTGAGCTTCATCATGGTCATCATGACCTTTCTCGGCCTCTACCTTGGTCTGTACGTGGACAGGATCACCGACATGGCCCCCAACTTCACGTTTCTCGGTCTCCTGATAGGTATCGCCATAGGGTTCAAGGGTTTCATCGACGAGGTACTGGTGGAAAGGAGAAGGGAATCATGACACTCGCATTCATAGGCATCGGAGCTGTTTCATTCATCGCCATCGCGGCCCGTTTCGCTGCAAAGGCAACCTCCAAGGAGCCCGCTGCATCCCGCGCCAAGTAACCCCGCCGGCACCGTCTTCCCATGCTGACCAAGGGAGGCCTCCCCTCGAGGCCTCCCTTTTCTTGTCTCCTTCCCGGTGAAACCCGGTAACCCGGACCCTGAAACGTTCAGGGCTGCGTCCAGCATCTAAATGCTTGACACTATCCGCCCATCACCCTTAGTGTATTCAAGTTCCACATCATCACACACCGAGGTCGCTCTTGATCAGGATTGAGAACATCCATAAGTGGTTTGGTGATTTCCACGTCCTCCAGGGTATCACGGAACACATCGCCAAGGGCGAAGTGGTCGTTGTCTGCGGCCCTTCCGGGTCTGGAAAGAGCACGTTCATCCGGTGCATCAACCGTATTGAGGAGATCCAGCAGGGCGAGATCCACGTGGAGGGGAAGAACATCTACGACCACTCCATGAACATCAACAGCCTCAGGGCAGACATCGGCATGGTCTTCCAGCACTACAACCTCTACCCCCACATCACGGTCCTGAAGAACATCACCCTGGCCCCTGTCAAGGTGAAGAAGATGCACCGGAAAGAGGCCGACGAGATCGCCTATGCACTGCTGGAAAAGGTCGGCATCCATGACCAGGCCCACAAGTATCCGGCCGAACTCTCCGGTGGCCAGCAGCAGCGGGTGGCAATCGCCCGGGGCCTGGCCATGAAACCGAAGATCATGCTCTTCGACGAACCCACCTCCGCCCTGGACCCGGAGATGATCAACGAGGTGCTTGGCGTCATGAAGAACCTCGCACGGGAGGGCATGACCATGATCGTGGTCACCCACGAGATGGGCTTTGCCCGCGAGGTGGCGCACAGGATCTTCTTCATGGATTACGGCAAGATCCTCGAGCAGGGCACCCCCGAGAACTTTTTCAAGAACACGCAGCATGAGAGAACGAAGCTGTTCCTCAAGGAGATACTGTAACGAAATTCAATAAAGAGGAGGAAGCATATGAGAAGGATATCTTCTGCGTTCGTGTGTGGACTGGCTTTCCTCGTGGTGCTGATGACGGGCAGCGTCGCCTTTGCCGACGCCCTGGCGGACATCAAGGCCAGGGGTGTGTTGGTGGCAGGCGTCAAGGATGCCGTGATCCCGTTCGGCTATGTGGATGAACAGTCCAAGCAGATCGTGGGGTTCGACGTGGACATCTGCCGGGAGATCGCAGGCAGGCTGGGAGTCAAGCTCGAACTGAAGCCGGTGACCTCCGCCACCAGGATCCCCACCCTCACGGAAGGCATGGTGGACGTCGCCGCCTGCACCATGACCCGCAAGATCGCCAGGGATGATGTCATCGATTTCAGCATCACCTACTTCATGGACGGCCAGAAGCTGCTCGTCAAGAAGGGTGGAAAGATCAAGAGCTACAAGGATCTCGCAGGCAAGAAGGTGGGCACAGCCAAGGGATCCACCAGCGAGATCAACATGAGGAACATACAGCCCAAGTGCACCGTGCTGTCCTTCGAGGGATACCCCGAGGCATTCCTAGCTCTCAAGCAGGGCAAGGTCGCAGCGGTCACCACCGACTCCGTGATCCTCGTCGGCCTCAAGGGCAGCGACGAGAGCCCGGATAAATGGGAGATCGCCGGCAACTTCTTCTCCAGCGAGCCCTACGGCATCGGCGTGAGGGAGAACGAGTCCAACCTGAGGGACTTCGTGAACAAGTGCCTCATGGATATGTGGAGAGACGGCACGTACAAGAAGATCTACGACAAGTGGCTCGGACCCCAGACCAAGTTCTACATGCCCCTGACCTGGGAGATGGAGACCATCCCCGAGTAAGCTGCACACCCGGCGAACGTGCCCCCATCCGGGGGCACGTTCCCTCTGGAGCTGGCCTTGAACTACGAATTCAACTGGATGGCGGTGCTGACCGGTGAGTACCGGGACTGGATCATTCAGGGCCTCATGGTCACCCTGAAGATCTCGGCCATCTCCATCGTCCTGTCGCTCCTCCTGGGGACCATCGTCACCACCCTGAGGATGACCAAGATCAGGGTCGTGGAGTGGATCTGCCTCTCCTATATCGAGTTCTTCCGGAACACCCCGCTGCTGGTCCAGATCTTCTTCTGGTATTTCGGTTCGTACGTGATCCTGCCCGAGGCGGTAAACCAGTGGCTCTATGCCCATGACTACGAATTCGCCATCGGGGTGGTGTCGCTCACCGTCTACACCGCGGCGTTCATCGCCGAAGAGATCCGCTCGGGCATCATCTCCATCCCCAAGGAGCAGATGGAGTCGTCCAGGGCCACCGGCCTCTCCTTCATCCAGTCCATGTCCTTCGTGGTGCTCCCCCAGGCCTTCAGGATCGTCATACCCACCCTGATCTCCCAGTTCCTGAACCTGATCAAGAACTCTTCCCTGGTCATGACCATCGGGGTCATGGACCTGACCTATATGACGAGGCAGATCGAATCCTACAGCTTCAGGGGGTTCGAGGCGTTCACGGTGGCAACGCTCCTCTACATCGCCATCTCGCTCATCGTCTCGTTCGCCATCACCGTGTACAACAGGAAGTACCTGCGCATGATCAAGTACTAGGAGATACCGGTGCACTGGGACGTCGTCTGGAACAACATGGAATACTTCCTGCTGGGGCAATATCCCGACGGCCCCGTCGGCGGCCTTGCGCTCAGCATACTCCTGGCCATCGGGGGTATCTTCTTCGCCTTCTGGATCGGCCTGGTGTTCGGCCTCATGAGGCTCTCGAAGAGATGGTATGTCCGTATTCCCTCCATCATCTACATCGAGATCATCCGGGGGACACCGCTGCTGCTGCTCATTTTCTGGTTCTACTTCCTCGCCCCCATCCTCCTGAAAAGACCCATGCCCGAGGCGAGGAGCACCCTGGCGGCCTTCTCGGTATTCACCGGGGCGTACGTGGCAGAGATCGTCCGGGCAGGCATCCAGTCGATCCCCAGGGGGCAGATGGAGGCGGCCCGGAGTTCGGGGCTCACCTACTTCCAGGGCATGGCCTCCGTGGTCCTGCCCCAGGCGCTGAGAAACATGATACCCTCCTTCGTGAACCAGTTCGTCTCTCTCACCAAGGACACCTCCCTGGCATTCATCATCGGAGTGCTGGAACTCACCCGTGCGGCGACCCAGGTCAACAACCGCACCATGAACGCCCCGGCTGAAATCTTCATCACCATCGCGGTGATCTATTTCATCATCTGTTTCGGCCTTACCCAAACCAGCAGATACCTGGAGAAAAAACTCAGCTACAAGACCTCCGGGAAGATCCGGCGCGAACAGATCGAGCTTCTGGAAGACTCCTTCGAGACCCCCAAGTAGCCTTCCGAACGACCCTGCAGCCCTACCCCTGCCGCCTCTGCCTGATCACCGACGTCGCCAGGGCATAGACCCAGACCATGACGGCGGCAGCCACCATGCGCGGTACGAGCACCCAGAAGAGCGACGCCCCGATGGCCACGAACAGTGCGGTGTCCTCGATGAGGGAGTGGCTGATCCCCAGAGAAAGGTTCAGCCGCACCATGGAGTCCTTGTCGACGTGGCCCGCCCTTGCCTCGGCGATGAGAACTCCTGCACCGTAGGCCAGGCCGAAGAAGATGCCTGTCATCCACATGAAGGAGGCCTTGCCCGGCAGCCCGTTGATGTAGGCAAAAGGCTTCAGCAGCGTGATCGCGGGATCGAAGGCTTTGAAGAACCGCATCACGTCGATGGCGAGATTGATGCCTGCAATGATGAGTATGACCTTTACGGTCAGCGCCGAGGTCTGGTTGAACCACAGCAGGACCACCTCGGCGAGGGTGCCCTTGGAGGTTGCAATCGCTGCGGTGATGCCCGCTCCCGCACCCTTGAGGTCCTCGGGCAGAAGCAGGGAAAGACCAATGCCCATGGCCAGGGCGGCGGCGATGCGGAAGACCGTCATGGTGAGACCTGATACCCCGGTCCGGGACTGGACCGCGGACTCCACGAGGAGGTTGTGGCAGATGAGCATCATGACCGCGATGATGTTGATGCTCCAGGCATCCAGCCCCAGCGTCCCCATGACGGCGATACCGGCATAGATGTTGATGAGCGCCCCTGCGATGAGGGCGAGCGATGCCTCGCCGGGCAGGGACATGACGCGCATGACCGGGGACAGGGCCCATGCGAGGTGTTCGAGTATCCCCGCATACTGCAGCAGGGTCACTCCCAGCGATATGGGGATCATGATGACGAGGATGTTCCAGGACACCTCCACACTCTTCCTGCATGAACGCACAAGCACGTCTCTCAGTTCTTCCGTCATCCCCTACCATAAAGCACATCTCGGGGAAAAAATCAGCATGACATGCTGTGGATATCGCCCATGGATTCTGATAGTCTGAGGTCAAGTGTGCATATACATCCTCTGAGGGAGGTTTTCATGATATCACGCATCGACCACGTGTCCCTTGCCGTGAAGGACTTCGATGCCGCCACCGGGTTCTTCGTGGATCTTCTCGGTGCCGTACCCGGAGCCGCAGCCGAGGATCCCGGCATGAAGTACCGATGGCAGCTCCTTTCGCTCGGCGACCTGAGCAGGATCGAGCTGATCACGCCCACGGGCCCGGGCAGCTATCTGGACAACTTCCTGAAGGACAGGCAGGGCGGCGTTCACCACATAACCCTGCAGACGCCGGACCTCCGGAAGGCAAAAGAGGCGCTCGAGGAGATGAACATACCCACTTTCGGGTCCGCCGACTACGGCGAGGTCTGGAAAGAGCTCTTCATCCACCCAAGACACGCCTTCGGTGTGCTCATGCAGCTCGCCGAGTTCACACCGGACGACTGGCTGTCGCCCTCCGTGAGGATGCCGGGAAAGCCGAAGGCGCGCATCGACAGAACCCGGGACGGCGTGGCGCTGAAGATCGCCCATCCAGGCGGGGGTACGGTGAGCCTGGCCATGGACAGGGACGAGGCGACAAGGCTCCTGAAGGACCTGCAGGAAGCCCTGGAGTAGGCGCGGGAACATGCGATGAACGTCCTGGTCCACGTGGACAACGCCCTGAAGATCTTCGAGGCCGACCTGCCCGAGTCCGTGGTTCAGGCCATCGAGGCCGACCTGACCCTGCCCAACCCCAGGTGGGAGCAGGTCCAGGCCTACAGCCGGAGCCGCAGGAGAAACTTCCAGCCCGAGTTCATCAGGTACTACAACCGCAGGAGCGGGGTGCTCATCATGCCCAGGGGCTACATCCGCACCCTTGGTCAGCGTCTCAAGGGGGTTCCCTTCGCCACGGTCGACAGGACCCGCACGCTCCCGCCGGTGGATTTCACCCTGAAGGCGAACCTCCACCCCTACCAGTCATCGGCGGTCAGGGACATCATCTCCCGGAGGTTCGGGGTCCTGGAGGCCCCCCCGGGGGCCGGCAAGACCATCATGGCCCTGTCGGTCATCGCCCGCAGGATGCAGCCGGCCATGGTCATCGTGCACACCAAGGAGCTGCTCTACCAGTGGCAGAGGCGCGCCTGCGAATTCCTCGGCATGAGCGAAGACGAGATCGGTCTCATCGGCGACGGCCATGGCCGCGTGGGGGAGAGGCTCACCATCGCGCTCATCAACTCTCTCTACAAGATGATCGACGAGGTGAAGCCCGCAGTCGGACACCTGGTGGTCGACGAGTGCCACCACACCCCGGCCCGCACCTTCACCGACGCGGTGAGCGTTTTCGACGCCACTTTCATGCTGGGCCTGTCCGCCACGCCCTACCGCAGGGACAAGCTCACGCGGATCATCTACTTCTACCTGGGAGACCGGGTGCACCAGCTCCTCCCCTTCGAGCTCCAGACCCTAAACAGGATCATGAGGGCCAAGCTCATCGTGCGCCACACCAACTGCGCCTTCTTCTTCGACTCGGACGAGTACCAGTACATGATCTCGGCCCTCGTGGCGGATGCAAAGCGGAACAGCCTCATCGTGGACGACGTGGTGGCCCGCTCATGGGAGGCCGAGAACGGCATCGCGCTGGTCATCTCCGACCGGGTCTCCCACTGCGAGGAGCTCCACCGGTCCATCCGCTCCAGGGGATTGAACGCCTGCCTGCTCACCGGCTCGGTGCCGGTCAGGGAACGTACTCGCATCGTGGAGGAACTCAACTGCCACCAGTCCAGCGTCCTGGTGGCTACGGCCCAGCTGATCGGCGAAGGGTTCGACCTCAAGCAGCTCTCCTCCATCTTCCTGGCCACGCCCATAAAGTTCACGGGCCGCGTCAAGCAGTACATAGGGCGGATCCTCCGGGTGACAGAGGGCAAGGAAGAGGCCCTGATCTACGACTACCTCGACGTCAACGGCATGCTGGGCAACAGCTTCCAGTCGCGCATGTCGGCTTACCATGACCTGGGTGTGAAGCTGGATTCCGTGAAGAATCCATGAACCTCGACCGGCATCCTTCCATCGAACCGACCCGGAACAGCATGCCGGGTACATGAAGACATCTCGACATATCATTGCACGCGAAAAGCTGCTATAAGGTGAAGATTGCATTGAAAAGGACATCCATGAAGAAGATCGTCCACTTCTGTATTGATCACCCTTCTTGGGTCATAGGCGCTATCCTGGTCGTCACCCTCCTGTTCGCGTCACAGATACCGAAGATAAGGATGGACTCCCGGGTCGAGGTCATGCTGAGGCACGACTATCCCCCGGTCGTGACCTTCGTCGAGAACAAGACCTCCTTCAAGCCTCATACGGACGTCATCGTGGGCATGATCCATTCAGATATCTACAATCCGGCCTCCATGGCCAAGATCCGCACGATCACAAAGGAGTTCGAGCAGATCAAGGGGATCGACAAGGTAACCAGCATCCTGAACGTGAAGTACATCCAGGGGGGTGAGTCGGGTCTGGATGTGGCCCCCCTCGTCAAGGACGGCACCTCGCCGGCCACAGCGGGTGAGATCGCGGTGCTCAGGGCCAAGATCGATTCCTGGGACGTATTCAAGGGAGCCCTGATCACCAAGGACGGCACCGGGGCGGCCATATCTATCGTGGTCGACGAAAAGGTTGAGACCGCAGACATGATCCCCATCTATTTTCAGATGGAGAAGATCATAAAGAAATACGAAGGACCCGAAAAATTCTTCATCTCAGGCACCAAGGTTCTTGAGACTCTCCAAAGTCACTACATGATCAGGGACCTCATCGTCCTGCCTCCGCTGGTCGTGGTGGTCCTTCTCATATCCCTGTTCCTGTTCTTCAGGAACCTCAGCGGCATGCTGCTGCCCCTGGTCTCGGTGGGCATCGCATGTATATGGACCTTCGGGCTCATGGCCATCATCGACGTCCCCCTGACCATGATCTCCACGGCCCTGCCTGTGGCCCTGATGGCCGTAGGCGTTGGGTACGGGGTCCACATCATCGAGAACGTCTACTCGGACTTTGCAGCGGGCATGAAGGGGAGACCGGCGATCAAGGGCGCCGTGACCAGGATCGTGGTCCCGGTCCTCATTGCCGGACTCACCGAGGTGGCCAGCTTCATGTCACTGATCTCCGTGTGGGTAGTCCCGCTGACCCAGTTCGGCCTGCTCTCGGCCTTCGGCTTCTGCGTGGCCATGTTCCTCGTGCTGACATTCATCCCTGCGGTCATGTCCGTGATAGAGGCCAGGGGCAGGGGATACACCCCCCACCACCACACCAGGAAAGATATCATCAGCCCCATCCTGAGAGGCCTCTCCTATCTGAGCGTGCACAGAAAAGGCTGGATCTTCGCCGTCTCCCTGGCAGTCTTCGTCGTGTCCGTCATCCTGGGCAGGCATGTGAGGAGCGATTTCAACCTGGCCGACAACTTCCGCGAGCGCAGCCCCATCCGCAAAGCGGACATGATCCTCAACGAGCATTTCGGTGGCACGTCCCAGTACAATGTCGTGTTCAAGGGAAAGGCCCCGGACGATATCAAGGACCCGGCGGTCCTCAGAGACATGGAGCGGCTTCAGAACGAGCTGAAGGACATCGATGGGGTGGGCAAGGTGGTCTCCCTGGTCGATTTCATCAAACGGATGAACCAGTCCATGCACGACGGCGATCCCGCCTTCTTCACCCTGCCCGACTCCAAGGAGCTCGTGGCCCAGTATCTGCTCCTGTATTCCTTTTCAGGAGGCGGCGACGAGCTGGACAGCTTCGTGACCTACGATTACAAGGACGCGCAGATCCTGCTCCAGATGAAATCCCAGAGTGGTTACCTGACCCAGGACGTGGACGACGCTGTCGAGAGGTTTCAAAAGCACGAACGTGTCTCCGGTGAGGTCTCGGGGATCATCACCACGGGCATTGCCATGCTGGCCAAGAAGTTCAACCGCATCATCGTCACCAGCCAGATCCAGAGCTTCGTCCTGTCGGTCATCCTGTGCTTTCTCGTGACCGCGCTCATCTTCCGCTCGTTCAAGCTCGGCGTATACAGCATGGTGCCGCTTATCATCCCCATCACCCTGGACTTCGGCATCATGGGCTCAACGGGTATGACCCTGAACGCGGCCACCGCAACCGTGGCGAGTATCGACATCGGGCTGGGGATCGACTACTGCATCCATTTCCTCAGCCGGTACCGGCACGAGATCAAGCTGGGCCGAAGCGTTCCCCAGGCCATCGACATAACCATGAACACCACGGGCAGGGCCATCATCTACAATGCCCTGGCCATCTCGGCAGGGTTCCTGGTGCTGGTCCCCTCCCAGTTCGCCATCATATCCCAGATGGGCATCCTGGTGGCAGTCGACATGATGACCATCGCCGTCTCGGCCATGACGTTCCTGCCTGCCATCATCATGGTCTTTCCCCCGAAGCTGGCTGCGGATACACCGGATGAATACGTGGCCACAGACCCCCTGCTGGAGGAACAGGGTGACCCCCTGGGCCGGGCAGTACAGGCTGATGAATGACCGCATGGTCTCCCTGCCATTTTGACACGAGCCCGGTCCTGCTCTTCCATGGTTTTGACAATTTGTACCTGGACGGGGCCTCTTTCGATCTCCCTGTGACATCTTGTCACAAACATTTTTTCAACAGTTTTAAATGTTCTATAATTTCATTTGGTTATCAGCAGGCCAACCCTGGCATGACCTTTGCCTTAGAGAGAGCATAAAGAAAAAACAAACCCCAGGAGGGCAAGACAATGATGACTCTATGGATCGTTCTCGGCGCACTGTTCATGACCGGCATCGGCATCAGGTTCACCTACAGGGTCCTGGGACTCACCCCGGTGGAAGCAACCGCAGTGTTCGTCATGATCGTGACCCTGGTGGGCATCAACACCGGTCCGGCACGGCAGCTCCTCATGAATCTTTTGGGCTAGATACCAGCTGGACAAGCGGAGGGAAAGGCCATGACAGCCATCATCGTAGCCGCGGGCATTACAGCATTCCTGGCCATCGCTGCGAGGTTCACCGGGCACGCGGGCCGCGCTCCGAAAACGGCAGATCCCCGCTGAGACCATAACTCCTGAAGAGCGATCCATACCACTCGCCACGACCCCCAGGGGGTCGTGGTTTTCGTTTCTGAAACCCTACTTTTTCTTGAACAGTCCTTCCCTCGTATCCTCAAGAACCTTCCTCGTCTCCTCGCCGCCCGGAGGGAGC
>JALOOZ010000049.1 GCA_025454155.1 Thermodesulfobacteriota bacterium | reverse complement strand
GCGAGGTCTTTGGCGGTAAGGACCTTGATCCCGCCGGCAAGGCCCCAGGACTCGAGATCGAGGGAGCTTACCGTCTCGTCGCCGGAGGTTACGACCATCTTCAGCCCTTCCGCTGCCGCGGTATCCGTCAGGATGCGCAAGATCTCATCCTTTCCGGCGGCCCTGTGGACCATGCCCGTCTGGGCGCTGAGTTCGGCAGTGAAGCGCTGGATCATCTGCTCACGGTCCAGGGCAAGCTCTGAAAGCGCGGGCATCACGGGGCGCTTCGGAGTCCTGCCCGTTCCAGCGGACTTCATCCTTCCGAGGATTTCTTCCCGTGCAGGCATGGTCACACCTCCTTCTTTCTCTGTCTTTCAGGTAGCGGCGCATCCCTCCGGTCTATCCACCTTTCGTGAAACGTCCTGGCAGGCATATCCGGTAGGTCGCGGCAGGTGAACCACCCTTTCAGTCCCAGCGGCATGTCGGTGATGTTCCCATTCTGAGCAAGGCGTCTGAAGAGGGGCCTCATGATCCTTACACCCAGGTTCCATATCCAGGCCCTGCTGATCCCCAGCGTCACCAGTGCCGCCAGGGATTTCTCCACCTTCCGGTCTTTGCCCTTGCGAGATACTTCCCGTGCCCGGTAAGTCAGCAGCAGCGAGGGATGGTCGACTCCGGCCGGACAGATCTGCCTGCAAGCACCGCACAGCGTGCAGGCGCGGTAGAGGTCGGAGGTTTCCTCGATTCCGAGCAGCAGGGGATTGAGAACCTGCCCCATGGGGCCGGAATAGGCGAACCCGTACGGGTAGCCGCCGATCTTCGCATAGACCGGGCAGGTGTTCAGGCATCCGCCGCATCGGATGCACCTGAGCACATCCCTGGTCTCTCGGTCACGGTAGATCTCGGAGCGCCCGTTATCCACGATGACGATGAAGAGCTCCTCCGGGCCGTCCACCTCTCCTTGCTTCCTGGGGCCGGTGTCCATGGAAACATAGCTGGACATCTTCTGCCCCGTGCAGTTTCTGCACAGGATCCTCACCATGTGCACGGCATCCGCCATGGTGGGCACCACCTTCTCCAGGCTCATGACCGCCACCAGGGTCTTCGGCGAAGACTTGGTCATGCGGATGTTGCCCTCGTTCTCCACATTGACGATGGTGCCGGTGGCTGCCACTGCCATGTTGACCCCAACGATGCCCATTTCGAGGTGCCTGAACTTCTCCCTCAGGTACACCCGGACCGCCTTGCCGAGCTCAATGGGGTTGGTGGTGGGCTCCTTTATGATGCCCTTTTTCAGGAAGACGGCCGAGATCTCCTCCGGGGGCACGTTGATGGCTGGACCCACGATGTGGAAAGGAGGGAGCTCCAGCAGCTGGGTGATGACCTCGCCGAGGTCTGTCTCATAGGCATCCACCCCGTTTCTGATGAGGTGCTCGTTGAGCCCGATCTCTTCGGTGATCATGGACTTGCCCTTGGTGGCATAGGTGATGCCACGCTGCCTGGCGATGTCCAAGATGATGTCGTTGGCCTCCCGGGCGTCGCGCGCCCACAGGACCCGGGCCCCGCGGGAGACCGCATTCCTCTCGAACTCTTCCAGAAGCTCGGGCATCCTCTCGATGACCTCGGCCCTGATGGCCCGTGCCTGTTCGACCGCTGATTCCGGGTCGGGGAAGGAGGACATGCCGATCTGGCGAAGGATGGTGAACCCGGGGGGCAGCAGCGAGAGGAAGATCTGGCTCAATTCGTTTTTCAGCTCCCTGCCTGCCGTTACCTTGAACCGATCCGTATGCGCCTCCATGTCAGGCCTCCTTCATGTTCCCGGCGAGAAAGCTCGCGAGGTGCATGGCCTTTTTCTCCGGGTGGTTCCGGTGCAGGTACCCGTTTATGTTCAGGAGGCATCCGGGTTCGCACAGCAGGAGCACGTCCGCTCCCGTGTTCAGGAAGTTCGTGGCCTTGTCCTTGACCAGGGCCTGGGATATCTCGGGAAACCCGACGGCGAACTCCCCGCCGAACCCGCAGCAGGCGGTCGCGTTGTTCAGCTCCACGTACCGGGCGCCCCTGACCGCCCCGATGAGTTTCTTCGGCTGATCGGACACACCGAGGGACCTGAGCACGTGGCACGACTCATGGTAGGTCACGGACCCGTCGAAGGCCGCGCCCACATCCGTCACTCCAAGGACATCCACGATGTACTGGCTCAGTTCGAAGACCCTTCCCGCCAGCTCCCTGGCCCGTCCGTACCAGGACGGCTCATGGGAAAGGAGCTCGGGGTAGTGGTGCTTCACCATGCTCACGCATGAGCCGGAGGGGCTCACGATCCTTTCGTCACGGCCGAAAACCTCGATGAAGTGCTTGGCCACACGCCTGGCCTGGTCACGGTAGCCCACGTTGAAGAGGGGCTGGCCGCAGCAGGTCTGGTCCTGATGATAGACCGGCTGCTCCCCCAGGTGTTCCAGAAGTTCACAGGCTGCAGTGCCGATCTCCGGCATGAGCAGGTCCACCGTGCACGGGATGAACAGGGATACCATGGCACTACCCCCCTTTAATCAGGTTTTTGAAGGCCGGGTCTTCCTTGTTCAGGTAGATGAGATCGTCCTGGCTGTGTGTCCTGAGCTTCAGATTCTTCAGGGCCATGCCCTTCTTGTTCAGGGACGCCGCCTTGAGCCTCTGGAGGTTGCCCTCGGGCACCTCGCGGAACTCGAGGCGCCTCTTCTTCCGTGCCAGCTCGACGAGTTCCAGGCCCAGGTCGGTGCGCACGATCACCTGGTTCCAACCCCTGGCCTCTTCCCAGCCCTCGCTCAGTCGCGCCGATCCCACGGAGATGTCGCTGAACTCGGCGGTCATGTCGAAGCAGTAGTGGCATGCTCCCCTGATGCACCGGTTGACCTCGTCGATGGGCACCTCGATGGTGCCGTTCGTGGTGTAGATGTGCATGGCCTGGTACCTGCTCGGAGGTATGTCCAGGCCGGTTATGGCCGCCAGCTCGGTCTTTGCGGCGAGCAGATCCATCAGCCGTTCCCAGGAGAGCGCCCATCCGCAGAACAGGCCCACCACAAGCTTGAGCTTGTCGATGTTGTTGTCCCTTTCCGGAATGGGCTTCATGCGCATCTTGGCATAGGCAAGGGCCTGGCACGGGGTGGCCACTGCGCCGATCTTTTCGCTTGATCCCTTGGCGAGCCTGTTGAACTCGGCCACATTGGGCGACACCACGAAGGAGCTCTTCCCGTGCATGGCAACCTTCCTGGAGTCGTTCTCTGTCACCGCTTCCGGAAGGAAGGTTCCCCCCCTGTCCGCCATCACCGCGGTATCGATGATGCCCTCCTTGAGGGCCAGGGACATGAGTGCGGTCACGGTTCCGCCGTGCTGGGCCCTGCTGCGCTCCTTTGTGTTTCGCGAGCGGGTGACATAGAATCCTTTTACGGCACCCACTTCAGGGGTGAGGTCCTGCGGGTCGAACAATAGGCCCCGCAAAGCCTCAAGGTCCACCGGGGTCCGGGGGCAGAAGGCATAGCACCTGCCCACATCGAGGTCGCAGGGAAAGATGGCCAGGACCTTGTCTTCGTAGGCGCGCTGGTACGGGCAGAGGTTCACGCATGCGCCGCAGCCGGTGCAGAGCCGGGCATGCTTGACCCGTTCGTTGAGTTCCTTCTGTCCCAAGTGTTTTTTCTCGTCCATGCTTCAAACCCTCTCTGTGCAGATCAATAGTCCGTGCAGGCGCTCACGGAACTCCCGGTCAGTTCCTGACCAGGGCCTCGCCTATTTCGTAGGCCTTCACGTTGACGGCCGCCTTGTCTTCCGGCATGCCCCGCCCGATCACCTCCCTGAAATCGTCGATCGAGACAGGGAGCAGGTCCATGCCGCCCACCGCTCCGATCATGATCACGTTCTGATAGATCGGGTTGCCGAGCTTGAGCGCCTCCTCGGTGGCGCTTATCATGAAACTCCGCGCTGTGAGATTTTCTATGGTCGCCCTGATCTCGTCCATGGACGGGTACTTGTCATCCCCTGCAATGACGCGCACGGGATAGATGGGGCGGTCGTTGCTCAGGCTCTGGGTCTCGGGATTGCCGTAGCCGGACAGCACCTTGATGGTCTCGGACGGCTCCAGGGACACCACCAGGTCGACCTTGCCCTTGGGTATCTGGGGGCTCCAGGCGCCGTGGGAGGATATCCGCATGTGGCTCATGACCGAACCGCCCCTCTGGGACGCGCCGAAGGTCTCCCCGATGGTTACGGAATAGCCCCTGCCCACCAGCATGCCTGCAAGCATGCGGGACGCGGTGACGTTCCCCTGCCCGCCGACGCCCGTGATGATGATATTGTAAGGATCTTTCTGCAGTGTGTTCATATCCATGGCTCATGCCACCTCCGCCTTCTGTATGGCCCCGGACGGGCAGACGCTCGCGCACACCCCGCATCCAGCACAGATGACCTCGTCGATCCGCGAGACCTTGCGGGCGGTATCCCAGTAAATGCCCGGACACCGCAGGATGCGCGTGCACATCCTGTTGCAGCCGCAGTTCTCTCCGATGCAGACATCCTCGCGCACCGACATCTGGTACTTCTTCTTGCCGCGCTTCTCGGGGCTCAGGGCGCATATCTGCCTGAGGATCACCACCTTTGCGCCCTTCTTCTTCAGCATGCCGAGCAGTGTCTTCTCCGTGCGCTCGACGTCGAAGGGGTCGCTGGACGCCACATCCGCGCCGATGGCCCTGCATACCGCTTCGATGTCGATGGAGGGGGCGGTCTCCCCCATGGCATCCACCGCCAGCCCCGGGTGAGGCTGAAAGCCCGTCATGGCGGTGCCGCTGTTGTCGAGCACCACGAGGGTGACATCCGACTGGTGGTGCACCGCATCCACCAGGGCGGGCATGACCGCGTGGAAGAACGTGGAGTCGCCGCACACCGCAACGACCGGCTGATTCATGCCGAACTTCGTGAGCTTGCCGAAACCCGTGGCGAGCCCGAGGCCGGAGCCCATGGAGAAGTTGGTCTTCACGGTGCTGAACCCGGCGGGGAGCACGCCGATGCCGTAGCAACCCACATCGCCGCACACGAAGCCGTCCCGGTTGTCCAGGGCAAGGGCGTTGTGCAGGGACAGGAATGATGCCCGGTGGGGGCACCCCGGACAGAAGGTGAGCTCGCGGCCCGGGGATTTGAACATGGACTGGAACGCCTTTGTCGCATACTCCTGGGGCACCGGTTCGTACTGGATGCCCAGGATGCCCTTGAGGGTGTTCATGATGATGTCCGGATTGAGTTCTCCGGAAGTGGGGACGTGGCCCGACTTCTTGCCGTAGAAGGTCTTCACGCCGACCTCGCCTGCAGCATCGGCCGCGAGGATCTTGATGTTCTCCTCCATGAAGTCCTGAGGCTCTTCGACGACCAGGACCTTCTGTGCCGCAGCGAGGTGTTTCCTCACGAGCCCCTCGGGCAGCGGCCAGGTGGTTCCGAGCTTCAGCAGCCCCACTCTGTCCCCCAGGTTCAGGGTGTGGATGGCCTCCTTGCTGTACAGGTAGCAGGCGCTGCTCGTGATGATGAGGAGCTCGGGCCTTTCTGGACCTGCGTAAATGTTGAACCGGGACTGCTCGAAGAGAGAGACCGCCCTCTTAAGCCTGCCCTGCTGGACCGTGCGCGCGTAGGCGACCACCCCCGGCCCGGTGACCATGGGCCCGGTGAGGAAATCCAGCAGCGGGCCCTTGTACTGGAAATAGGCGCGCGGCTCGTTTTCGGGAAGCTCGCCTATCACCACGTTGCCGCTGGCATGGGACATGCGCGTGACGCTCCTGAAGATGACGAAGGTCTTGAGCTCTTCGGAGAGCTCGAGGGCCCATTTCATCATGTCCTTGGCCTCCTGGAAATCCCCGGGCTCGAGCAGGGGCACCTCGAGCATCTTGGCGAAATAGCGGGCATCAGCCTCGTTCTGGCTGGACAGCGCCCCGGGGTCCTCGCAGACCACCACCACCATGCCGCCGCGCACCCCGGTGCCGGTCAGGTGCAGGAGGAAATCCGAGGCCACGTGCACCCCGTTCTGCTTCATGGTGCAGATGGAACGCAGTCCGGCAAAGGAGGCGGCGGCCGCGATCTCAGTGGCGATCTTCTCGTTCGTGGCCCATTCGACGTAGAGACTCCTCCGGTCGGAGATGCGCGCGAGCTGTTCGATGATCTCCGAGGACGGGGTCCCGGGATATCCTGCTGCGACGCTCACGCCTCCCTCGAGGGCGCCGCGCACGATGGCGTCGTTGCCCATGTAGAGATAGTGCGCTCCTTCATTGGTATCGAGCAGATTTGACATCTCACCCTCCTGGTGCTTGGATCATATCGGGCCGCTAACAGCGGGCGGCCGTTCTTTCATCACGTTGGCCCGTCCTTTTCACCCTGCGGGACCTGACTTCACGGACAAAGGTGTCGTGGATGTGCTTCAAAATCCCCTCTCTTACTGAGATGGGATTCTCGTGCATGTAATTAAGCAGGGTATTGTTGAAACCGGCGATGTATCCGTGCAAGGTACTCCAGTAGTACACCAGCAGGAACCTGGCATCCTCCTCGGTAATCAAGTAATCCTTTCCTGCACATTCCTTGATGGCCCTGATGGAAAGGTTCGTGACCTGCAGGGAGGTCTCGAGCTCGATCTTGGCCACGGGCTCCAGGGGCGTGCCCAGGAAGTCGTTGTATTTCGGCACGTGCCAGGTGAACATGAGATTGTAGAAGTTTGCACAGTTCAGGCCGAAATCGACATAGGCCCGGGCAATGGCCTGCATCCGTACGACAGGGTCCTGGGAACTGTTATAGGCCTTTAGATTCAGATCGTAGAGCCGGGAGAACCCTTCAGTGAGAATGCAGAGGTAAAGCTCGTCCTTGTCCTGGTAATAACTGTACAGGGTGGGCGGTGTCACCTTGATCTTGCGGGCAAGCCCCCTCATGCTGAAATCCTGGTAACCGACCTCGTTCATGAGATGCACGGCCTGCTTCAGGATACGGTCTTTAATCGCATGGATCTCTTCGGGTGTCCTCTGCAACTTCGGCATGGGCTGCCCCCGGAGAACAACAATAATTTACTGCCGTTAATCTAACGCATGTTAAATTATCAGATGTTCATCTTCCCGTCAATACCTTGATGGCGTGACATGTGTTGAAAGGGAACGTAGACATGGTGTTTCACAAGGAGCTACAACAAATCATTCTGGGCAGAAGGTTATGGCTGAAGGTGAACTACATCATGCTGCGTTCCTCGAACGTACTTCCTTGTCGATTCGAGGTCCCAGCTCTCTTTGAGCAATCTTCAAGTCATAGGCTACCTGCAGGTTGAGCCAAAATTCCGGCGTGGTCTCGAAGTAGTGAGCTAGGCGTAATGCAGTGTCCGGGGTAATTGCACGCTCCTCGTTCATGATGGCATAAATGCGAGGTGCAGGCACCTTGAGCTCGAGCGCCAGGGCGTGTGCGCTCATTCCAAGAGGCACAAGGAATTCCTCCCGCAGGATTTCCCCTGGATGAATTGGCCGCATGTTATTTTTAATAGTCATCTATCGCTCCTTAGTGATAATCGATTATCTCCACATCTAAGGCTTCTCCTGCTTCAAATCTGAAGCATACTCGCCATTGGTCGTTGACTCTAATGCTCAATTGTCCTTTGCGGTCTCCCTTGAGGGATTCAAGCCGGTTCCCGGGCGGTCTCTTCAAATCCTCTAAGGATGCGGACGAGTCGAGCATCTGTAATTTGCGTTCGGCAACTGCAGAGAACGCCTTAACCCGCCTTGGTGTCCTGCCTTCGAACAGGGCTTGCGTGTCCTTGCACCGGAACGTTTTTATCTCATGGGATATTTATAACGTTTAACGTTATACGACAAGTGTTAGATGCGATGCATATAGTCGAATTCAAATTTATGAACTCTCCTTCTCAAAAAGGTGAAAACTCTCACATGAAAGATCTATTATGCTGTCAGGATTCAGGGCAAAAGTATTGGCAATCTGTTGGCAACCGAAAATGACGCTTCTGACTGTTTGATATCTCAATATGATTTGGTGGAGGTGGAGGGATTTGAACCCTCGACCCTCGCATTGCGAACGCGATGCTCTCCCACTGAGCTACACCCCCACGCGATTGTTCCTGTGTACTAGATGGTCGACCCTTCGTCAAGGCTCTGATGCTCCGGCCGTTCCGGCTCTTCGATCAGCTTCCTGGCCAGTTTCATGGCGTCCTTGAAATCACGGATCTCACCGTTGAGCCCCTTGTCGCGGATCAGCCGCAGGGCATCGCCGAGCATCTTACCCTTTCTGTAACCGAAGGCAATGAGGTCCTTTCCCGTGACCGGCGGCTTGTAGGACCGCCATGTGGTGATGTAGGAGGAGATCCTTTCCTTGATCTCCGGGCTCTTCGTCTTGGACATGGCAAAGAGCACCTCTTCGAGCCGGGCCTTCTCCAGGACCTTCACCACGACGGCAGGCGTCTTCTTCTCCGCCGTGGCCAGGTCCCTGAGCACGGCGTTCACCCGCGCCCTAGCTGTCAGGATATTGCGCACGTTCTCGTCGGTGAGCCCCAGGCGCTGGCATATGGCGATGATCTTCTTGGGCTTCATCTGCTCCACCAGGGCCAGGAGGTAAATGAACCAGGACCGGTACTGCTCGTGGGTGTAGAGGAGGTTGAACCAGGATATGGTCTGTTTCACCCGGGCGAAGTCCTCCCGGATGGCCGCATTGAAGAGGATGTCGGGGTGGATGGCGCCCAGCACCTCCAGCTCTCTCAGCCTGTCCAGGCCGGGGATGGGGTCCTCTTCCGAGAGGATCTGGCGCATCTCGTGGGAAAGGCGCCTTCCGGGGATACTTCCCAGAAGCCCTGATCTCACCGCCGCATGCACCAGTGACAGCGTCTGCTTGCCCAGCGCGAAGCCGTAGCGCTTCTCGAAGCGCACAGCCCTCAGGATCCGGGACGGATCCTCCACGAAGCTCAGCGCATGGAGAACCCGTATGCGCCTCTCCTTGATGTCCCGCTGCGCCCCGAAGAAGTCGATGAGCTCGCCGAAGCGCTGGGGAACCAGGCAAACGGCCATGGTGTTGATCGTGAAGTCCCGCCGGTACAGATCGAGCTTGAGGGTCGACTGTTCCACGATGGGGTAGCCGCCCGGATGCTTGTAGTATTCCATCCGCGCAGTGGCCACATCGATGTGGGTCCCGTCCTGCAGCGTGATGACCGCGGTCTTGTACTTCTCGTGCACGGCGCAGCGCCCGCTGACCGAGGGAGCGAAGGCCTTTGCGAAGGCGATGCCGTCGCCCTCCACCACCAGGTCGATGTCCAGGTTGTCGATCCTGAGGACCATGTCGCGAACGATGCCGCCCACCAGGTAGATGTTGAAGCCCATGGAAGAGGCCAGGGCCCCTGCCTGGTGGAGCATCATGGTCGCATGCCTAGGCAGCCGCTCTTCAAGCAGGGAATGGACGTTCTTCTTCTGAGTTGCCCGGTAGTCCACCCCTTCCGCCTCGGCCATCTTCTCGTGCATGACCCGCATGAGGTCGGTACGGGTGATGACGCCTATGGCGTTTCGGTCTTCGACGACGGGCAGCAGCCTCTGACCGCCCTCGATGATGAGAGTGCGGATCTCCCAGACCGGTGCATCCGGCCGGATGAACTTGATGTCGCGGATCATGTAGTCCTTGACCCTGGCATCGCCCAGGTTGTGCCCCTGGGCCCGGCTCACCACCTGTCTCGTGACCATCCCCACCACACGGCCGTCCTTGGACTGGATGATGGCTGCGTTTATGTTGTAGCGGTTCAGGGTTTCGGACGCCTCATCGATGGTGGCATCCATCCTCAGGGTGATCACCGGGAAAGTCATGATGTCCCGGGCAGTGATCCGTGGTCTGGTCTCCTTCTTGATGATGTTGACCAGCATGCCCTCGATGCTGTCCAGGGACCGTTCTTTAATGGAAGCGGCCGCCGCCGTGGGGTGGCCGCCGCCGCCGAAGTGGGATGCGACCTCGGCGGCATTGATCTGGGACACTGTGCTGCGGGCCACCAGGTAGATCCTCTCACCCATGAGCCCCAGGGCGAACATGGCATCCACCTCGAACATTCCCCTGAGCTTGTGCACGAGCATGGCGAAGTCCTCCACATAGCCCGAGGACTCGGAGCGCGTGAAAAGGACGTCGATGCCGCCCACGTGGAAGATGTAGGCGTTCTTGATGAGCTGGTCCAGGACATCCACCTGGTCCGGGCTGAGCTCCCTGGCCAGGGTGTGGGATACGGCCCTCAGGTCGGCCCCCCAGCGGATGAGATCCGCCAGGGCCGTGCAGTCCTCGGGTCTGGTGGAGGGGAACAGGAGGGATCCCGTGTCCTCGAAGAGGCCCATGGCCAGGATGGTGGCCTCCTCGGGCGTAGGGGTGATACTATTATCCTTGAGGACCTCGATCATCAGGGTGCTGTTGGATCCGTACTCTCTACAGCGACCGGCCACCCCGGTCATGTCATCGGCCGAGGCCGGGTGGTGGTCGTAGATGATCACCTCCACACCGTCCCTGCCGATGAGCCCGGCAAAGTCTCCGATGCGCGTCAGCTGCCTCGTGTCCACTATGATGAGTCGCTTCACCCTGTCCATCCGCAGGGCCTTGAGCTTGTGGATGGCTGAGGTCACCTCCGGCGATGCCTGGGCGAGGTAGTCCCTCAGGTTCTTCTCCTGGGCGCCTGGGAAGACGAGGATGGCATCCGTGTAGATCCTTCTGGCTGCGAGCATGGAGGCGAATGAGTCGAAATCCGCCTGGATGTGGGAGGTGATGACCTCCATCGTCTACCCCCTCGGGTGGTACCGGTCGTGGATCTCTTTGAGCCTGCCTGATGAAAGGTGCGTGTAGATCTGGGTCGTGGAGATGTCGGCATGGCCGAGCATCATCTGCACCGATCGCAGGTCGGCGCCCCCCATGAGCAGGTGGGTGGCAAACGAGTGCCTGAGCATGTGGGGGGATATAGGCTTGAGGATCCCCGCCGCAGCGGCATACCGCCTGATGGCATACCAGAAATTCTGCCTGGTCATGCCCCCCCCTCTCCGCGAGCAGAAGAGGATGTCCGTGGGCTTCCCGACCAGATACGGCCGGGCGTCCTGCAAATATTCCTCCAACCTGCGCCTGGCGCTCTCGCCCATGGGGACGACCCGCTCCTTGTCGCCCTTGCCCCTGCAGACGAGATATCCCACATGCAGGTTGAGGTGGTGGAGTTTGAGGCCGATGAGTTCGCTCACCCTCAGCCCCGTGGCATAGAGGACCTCAAGCATGGCCCTGTCCCTGATGCCCAAGGGCGAACCGGGATCCGGACTGGCCATGAGGCGCTCGACCTCATCCCGGCTCAGGACCTCGGGGAGATAGCTGCCCCGTTTCGGCGAGGCCAGGTCTCGGGTGGGGTCTGTGGCGATGATCTCCTCCTCGATGAGAAACCGGTAGAACTGCCTGACGGTTGAGAGCCTGCGGCCGATGCTCGATGCCTTCAGTTTCCTGGTCCTGCAGTGCGAGGAGTAGCCTTCCAGGACAATCCCGCTGACATCGTACTCCGAGAGGTCTTGTCCATCGAGATAGGCTTTAAAATCCTCCAGATCTGTTGCATAGGCTGCCAGGGTATTGTCCGGGGAAGATCGCTCGGCGACGAGGTACTCCAGGAAGGAGTCGATCAGCGCATGGTTCATCTCTTGACGATCTTCGGCTGCAATCCCATGGCAGTGAGATCTTCGAAGGCCGGTGCGGCGCTCTTCTGGCCGGGATATGCCCCTGCCAGAAGCCGGAAGGCGGACTCGGACTCCTTCACGATGTACGTCACCACGCCCTTCTGTCCAAGCCGGCCCCCTTCGCCGGATGCCCCTGCCTTGTCGGGGAACACCCCGAGCTCGATGGCATAGGGCACTGCGGACCCGATAAAGGACTCCGTGTCCATGATGCCCTTCGCCTGCAGGTCGCTCATGCGGGAGGCAGCTTCCCTCTGGCTTCGAAAGGCACCGTAGTCGACTCGGTACCAGATCCCGGTGGCACCCAGGTCGATCTTGGTAATAAAAACCGGATCGAGATTCCGGGCCGTCTGCCGGAAGCGGCTCAAGGCGTCCTTCTTGCTCTGCCACGAGGATATGTGGATGGTGTAGGGGTAGAATACGGTCTTCTTGTATTGAGGCGCCGCCTCTTCCAGCACCTTGCTTAGAGGCTCCTTCTCCGGGGTCTGGGCAGGGGCGGGCGGAGTCATCTCGTCGGGAACGGCCTGGGGCTGCTGCTCGGGCAGCTGGCCTCGGTCGATCTGCTTCTCAACCACGTTGCTCAACCCGTAGTCGGCCCAGACGGGGAGCGAGGCCAGGCAGATCCATACCACCAACAACGCGAGGCGTCTCACTGCTTCCTCCTCAGATATGCATAGGTGGTGTTCATTATATACTTGTTGATCCCCTTTGCAATACCATCGATGAGGGTGCTCTGGTGCGAATCACACTGCAGCAGCGACGAGTCGGTCCCGTTGGTGATAAAGCCCAGCTCGCACAGGATGGAAGGCATCTGCGCGCCCAGAAGCACATAGAAGGGCGCCTGCTTAATGCCGTGGTCCTTGCCCTGGTATCCGTTATTGAGCAAGGAGGACATGATATGCTTGTGCACGCTGCTCGCGAAACGGGAGGATTCATTGATCTTGGAGTTGAGCATGAGGTCGTTGATGATGAGCTGCAGGTCGCTGATGGACTTGCTCGTTGTCGCATTTTCACGGGCGGCCACTTCTATGGCCGAGGCATCGGTTGTCAGGTTGAGGAAATAGGTCTCGATTCCCTGCAGCGACCTGTCGTTGTGGGCGTTGATATGGATGGACACGAAGAGGTCGGCCCGCTTCTTGTTGGCAAAGGCGGTCCGCTCCTCAAGGGTGAGGAACACATCACTATCGCGGGTCATGAAGACTTCGAATCCTTCGAGCCTCAACCTCCTGGTCAGCGCCTTGCTGATGGCCAGTGTCAGGTCCTTCTCCAGGATACCTCCAGGCCCTACGGCACCCGGGTCCTTGCCGCCGTGCCCCGCGTCGATAACGATCTTGGAGACCTTAAGAGAAAGCTGCGCTGCTATGGACGGCACATCCTCGCCCATCTGCGATTTGGACCACTTGGGGACCTTCTTGAATCCGTTCCCGTTCTCTGGTTTCGATACACCTTTGCCGGAATCATCCTCCCCCAGTGTCCGTGATGGTTCCTGGGAAACGGTTTTCGGGGTAGAGCCGTCCTTGCTTATGTCCACCACCAGTCGTGCTGGATTATCCAGGGGAAAGGCACGGTAGGAGATCTTCTGGGCGAGGTCCAGAACGATCCGCACCTTGGCGGCCTGGTATTGTGAGACCCTGATGTTCGTGAGGATGCCATCGTTGACCATGGTCCTGCCCGGCAGCTCCGGGGAGACCCGTGCATTGTCCAGTTCGATCACCACCCGGTCGGGCCTGGTCGCCTTCTGGTCCGCAGGCACCGTAAAAGTCTTGAACGAGACATTCTCGTCAAGGTTGACCACGACTCTGGTGTAATCCCGATCCGACCATTGCCGCACTGTCTTCACCTCACCGAGTTCCTTTTTCGTTGCCCCGGTGACGGTCTTTTTTTCGATGTTCAGGGAGTTGATCTCCTCCCGGGCCAGCTGGACCATATCCCCGTCCGGATATTTGCTGATGACCTTCTGATACAGACCGTAGGCCTTCTGCGGAGAGCTCAGCCCTTCATTGTAGATCCGGGCGGACGTATAGAGAGCGTCGTCGGCAAGGGAGCTCGAAGGGTACATGTCGGCCACGGTCATGTAGGCATCCACGGCCTTTTCGAGATCCTTGGGACTGGAAGAGAAACTGTTTAGGTCTTCATAGAGCTTGCCCACCCTGAACCAGGCCTTGGGTGCGTAGCTCGATCGGGGATACTTCTTTCCCACGTTCTGGAACTTGTGGATGACCGCCATCCAGCTCACCCGGTCCCTTTTCTTGTCCCCCTCCCTGTAGAGTTCCACGGATGCGGCATTGGCGCTCTGAAAGGCTTCAGCGGCACTTGACCCCGCATGGAGCGGTTCTGGGAAAGCCCACATGCAGGACATGAACAGGAGGGCGAGAAGGACAGCCCCTCGTTTTTGCACGATGTAATCCATTACGTCCTTGAGCAAGTAATCCATTACTTTG
>JALOOZ010000048.1 GCA_025454155.1 Thermodesulfobacteriota bacterium | reverse complement strand
CCTCGGTGCCCCTAGGTCGCCACTGAAGCAAACGCCATCGCAGCAGCCTTGACCACCTGATCCATGACCACGGGGGTATGGGCCGTACTGATGAAAGCAGCCTCGAAGGGGGACGGTGCCAGGTAGATGCCTTTCTCCAGCATGGCATGGAAGAACCGGGTATAGCGCGAAGCATCGGCTGTCATCACATCTTCAAAGGTCTCTACAGGCCCCTGCAGGAAGAAGATACCGGCCATGGAACCGACACGGTTGAGCGTCATCGGCAGGCCTGCCTTACGGGCCATTTCATGGATTTCCGCACTCCAAGAAGCCATGGCCCTGTCAAGGCCATCGTAGGGGTTGAGTTCCTTCAAGGCGCGCAGGGTGGCGATGCCGGCTGCCATGGCCAGGGGATTGCCGGAAAGGGTACCGGCCTGATAGACCGGCCCTTCCGGGGCCAGGAGGTCCATCAGATCCGCCCTTCCTCCGAAGGCACCCACCGGCATGCCGCCGCCGATGATCTTGCCCAGACAGGTAAGATCGGGTCTGATTCCCGCAATGTCCTGGTAGCCGCCGAAACAGAACCTGAAGCCTGTGATCACCTCATCAAAGATGAGCAGTGTCCCGCACGAGCATGTCTTTTCCCGGATCGACTCTAAAAATCCCTTCCTGGGCAGCACGACGCCCATGTTCCCTGCCACAGGCTCCACAATGACTGCTGCCACCTCTGCCCCGCGCTTCTCCATGAACTCTTCAAAGCTCGCCGTGTCATTGTAGGGCAATACTGCCGTGGTGGATGCGATCCCATCAGGTATACCCGAGGAGTCCGGCACTCCCAGGGTCAGCAGTCCTGAGCCCGCCTTTACCAGCAGACTGTCCGCATGGCCATGGTAACACCCTTCGAACTTGACGGTGAGTTGCCTCCCTGTGGCCGCCCTGGCAAGCCGCAGCGCGCTCATGGTGGCCTCGGTCCCGGAGCTGACGAATCGGACCTTGTCCACGGATGGGAAGGCCTCGCACACAAGGGTGGCCATTTCGACCTCCAGCTCAGTGGGGGCACCGAAGCTCATGCCGATTCCCGCCTGCCGTCTCACGGCTTCCACCACTGCCGGGTGGCAGTGCCCGAGGATGAGCGGTCCCCAGGAGAGCACGAAATCGATGTATCTCTTCCCTTCTGCATCCGTAATGAACGGGCCTGAGCCCCGGGCCATGAAGCGGGGAAAGCCCCCTACCTTGCGAAAGGCCCGAACCGGCGAGTTCACCCCCCCCGGAATTATCCGTTGCGCAGCCTCGAACAGCTCCTCATTCGTCACACGAATCCTCCTGGTGAAAATATCTCATGGACGTTTTCTTCAGCTCCTTGATGCTCCAGAATATCCGGAAATCATCAATGCCCACAGCATGGGAGATAGATCGAACCGTCTGCTGAACCTCGTCCCTGTTTTTCGCATGGATCATGGAGAAGACAGTATACCTTCCGAATCCGGTGCGCTCGTAGCAGTGACTTACTGCATTGAACGATGAGATTTTCGGCCCGATCTCGTCCATCAGGGTTTGCGGGACGGCCCATACCACCATGGCGTTTGCAATGAACCCCGCCTTCGTGTGCCTGAGGATGGCCTTGATCTCCCTGATGATGCCTTTCCGCTTCAGGGCTTGAAGCCTGGATATGACTTCGTCCACGGAGATGCCGATCTTGTCCGCCCATGCATCGAAGGGCCGTTCGCATACATCGAGATCTCCCTCTGCCATGGAAAGCAGCGCCTTGTCGATATCATCGAGATGCATCGGGATGATCACACCACAGGTTCCTGAATGAATCAATGGGGAAGTGGGGTTACGGATGAACGGTGTAAGGGGCATGGAACCTGGCCATGGGAGAGTCTCTCAGGATATATGCGCTGTTGGCTGACCCGTGAGAATGGCAAATCACAGCTCATGTATTATATCCGCAAGTTTATCAGCATTGTGGCGAATCAATGATCTGTATAACTTATCCCCTCTTCTTTTTTCATAAATTTTTCTATCTATGAGGTCTTCTCCGACAAACCCAATTCCTGATCCCACATCATGATCCCCAAGTTTCACCGGGTGTTGGTTATGTTCCTTGCACACAAGTTGCAGCCCTTCATCAGGAACAGCTGTATTATATACGACATAATCAATCTTTCTTGGATGAATATAACCTGTCAATATTTTCCGGTGGTCTCCTACGGTCAGATTATCAGTGTGTCCATTGATAGTCATTAAATTGGCTACGTATATTAATTTCGCCCGAGACTGCAAAAGTGCCTCTTTCATGCCTTTAACGAGGAAGTGGGGGATGATGCTGGTATATAAGTCACCTGGGTTTATTACTATCTTATCAGCCTCAATGATTGCTTTTTGAGCATGAGCATTTATCTCAACATCTGGAACAAGTTCCAGCTTTGACAAATGACTTATGAGAAACGACTTATTAATATTGTCCTGCCCTATAACCTCTTCGCCATCCTTCATGAAGGCGCAGAGTGTTGTCCCTTGGAGGGTAACAGGGATAACATTATGGGTGATGTTCATTAATTTGCTGATTATATCAACGGCTCCGGTTATGCTGCCAGTGTTCTTCTCTAATGCGGATATTATGATATTCCCCAAACTGTGCCCAGATAGAAAACCTTCAGAAAATCGATAATCAAAAAGGTCTTTTAACAAATGGTCAGAGTCAGACAAAGCGACCAGGCATTGTCTTAAATCACCTGGAGGCATGACCTTCAATTCCCTCCGCAATACACCCGTAGATCCACCATCATCGAACATGCCGATGATGGCTGAAATCACGACGGGGTGTTTTTTTAATCCTGATAAAACGACATAACTGCCGGTCCCACCACCAATAGTTGCAATTTTCTTCATTGTTTTCATTACCTAGATGCCACCGGCACTCCGATCATATTTCCTGCGATGGTAATCTCAGTCTCCATGGTGTCAGCCGCCGGACTCATAAGGTGAAATGAATCTTATAATTCCCGCTAGGTACCGTCAACAATGTTTCTCGACTTGGTCCAGGAAAGCCGCTCCGTTGCATGGTCCCACAATGCATGAGCACCACCCCGCCGCTGGATGTTCACCTTCCACCCATGTCAGCGGCAGAGATATCATGGATTCCGGATGGTGATCGCCAGCACGTCACCGAAGACCATTCACCACCGTCCATCTCGGCGCATGGTGTATTTCATCCCCTCCCATGTGCCGGGTAGCACTATGAGATAGGCATCTAGGGCGAAGAGGCCGTCGCTCTTTCTCCTCGCGGAAACGATGATGCGGTTCGTCTTTCTCGTGACATGAACAGGGCCCTTGAAGCTCAGCACGCCGTTCATTCTGTCGAAGCGGGCATCTAGCCGACCCTTTTCAGAGAGGAACATGCTGAACTGGGACGGATCATACAGGCCCGGTTCCTTGATGGTGACGGACACCTCATGGATGGTTGAGGATGGAAGGGTTCCACATGGAGGAGTCCTACGCGTAACAGCCAGGGGAGGTGTCTCGAGTTTTCGGATGAAGTCTTTCATGCTCATCTCGGCACCCACGATGGCCTGGCGGGGTATGCGGTCGACCTCGGTGCCCGGCCCTACGCTGCCCGGGTCTGAACTCATCATGAGGCGAAACCCGGCCTTCTTCGCCACCAAGCGGACCCGCTCGTCATACTGTCCGAAGGGATAGGCGAAGTAATGGACAGGGTGGCCGAGGTTCTTCTCCAGGATCTGCTTGGAACCGACGGTTTCCCTTGCCATGTCCTTGACCGCCATGTTGATCAAACGGGGGTGGGTATCGGTGTGACAACCCACGGTGGCGCCCCGGGATTCCAGCTCTCTGAGCTGCTGCCACGTCACGTATCCCTCGGCGCCTACACCCCTGGTGAAGACAAAGAGCGTGAACGGGCAGCCATATTTCTTCAGCAGCGGCACGGCCCGATCATATTCCGAGATGAAACCGTCGTCGATGGTTATGACGACGCCCTTCTCTGGAATGGATCTCCTGCCACCCAGGCTCTCGGCCAGTTGATCCATGGACATGACCGTATAACCGTTCAATTTCAAATACGACAACTGCTGCTCGAACTGGGCGGAAGAGGTCGTGGTGGTGGGGTACCGGTCCTCATCGAAGCGGTGGTACAGAAGCACCGTGATATGAGCCGAGGCTGGAGCGGCAAGTCCAAGAATCAGACAAGCGATCCCTGCGAGAAAGAGGACCCCCATTGACAGACAGATGGTATCTTTAGGCCGGCCTGTGTCCTCTGCGACGGCCCGAGACCTACTGGAGACGGTAATCGTCATAATACTTCAGAGCGTTGCAGCTGATGAGCTTCTCGACCTTTCGTATATATTCGCCGCCCTGCTCGGAGTAGTTTCGAAGACCCTGTGCCAGCGCATATGCATCGTAGGGCCCATCGGTCAAACTCCGGATGTGTCTGAGTTCCTCGTATTGCGGGTTTGTGTTGATGTTCCAGATGTAGTAGTCGATGCATGATTGCAGGTCGTCGAACTCCGATACTGCATGGCTCTCGCTGGCGGAACGGCTGACAGGTATCATGCCGATCCCGGTAGGTGTACGCAGCCCGAATATATTGTTCCCCTCAAGGCTGAACCTCGAGGTACCCCATCCAGATTCGATGGCTGCCTGGGCAAGAATCAGGGATACGGGGAGCACATCGGCACGCCTGAGCAGCTCCTGAATCATCTCCCCCGTCGACCCGGGCTCGACCATGTACAGGTCAGCCAATGCGGCCAGGGTCTTCTTTTCCTCATTGGTCAGGTTAGTCTGCTTGCGCCTGAATTCCTCGATGAGGAGACGCTGCTTCAGGATCGTCTCGTTGGCCTTCAATGCCAGGGGCAGCAGAATCTCGATGAGACACTGCTTACGCTCCTGTGCGTCCTGAATCTGCCCAAGCCTTTCAGGCAGACTCGCAGTATATTGATAGTGAATGGTCATATCCTGATCTGGGACCGCAGGAATTGTACTCATACCCGTGATCATCTTTGCGGGTATCAAGGCTGCGCCAATCAGTGATGCTATAAAACACACAGATAAAACCGTGAGTTTCCGCATCTGACCCTTGTTACTTTGTGTACCGTCCATAGTGCACTCTGTAGTGTAGTCATCTGCTTAAACTCGTTTCATTTACCGGAATTATTTTCACATGACAAGAAAAAAATACATGCACTGTTCGGCAGCCCTGATATCATCTGCTCAAGCCATTCTTCCGGGGCCCAACACCCCCGCAAAAACTCCCTTGCATTATGAATCGTGATTCAGTAATATGTCACGCAACTATTCCAAGGCAGGCCCGGGCAATGACAGACGACAAGGCAAGAAAAGAAAGAAAGAAGATGTATCTTACCGTGGCGGACCTGAGCACCATGGGATTCGCCATGGTTTTCTCCATCGTCCTGGGCCTCATCGCGGGTTTCTACCTAGACCGTTATTTCGGCACAGAGCCGATCTTCACCTTCATTTTCCTCTTCGGCGGCATCATGGCGGGGTTCAGGATGATGTACAAGACCTACATGCGGTTTTTCAGTGAGGAAAAATCCAATGATTCCCGCAAGTAAAGACCCTGTCCAAAGACGCATCGAGTTCATCGCCTACACCATGTGGGCTGCCTTCTGCGTCGCGAGCCTGCCCCTGTTCGGCAAGGATTTCTCCCTTGGGGTCCTCCTGGGCGGAGGGGTGTGCCTGGCCAACTATCAGCTGCTCTGGAGGCATGCCAGGTCATCGGTGACATTCACCGCCAAACAGGGTTCCGCCTTCATGATCAAACGTTACATACTTCGGCTTGCCTTGACGGGAGCCATTCTCTACGTGCTCATCGCCATGCTTCACGTGAACGTCCTGGGCCTGTTGCTGGGCCTGTCCGTCATCATGCTCGGCGTCATGAGCTATGCATGCTACACCTACATCTGCGCAGGAGGACATTAGTATGGATCATGGTATTCTCGTCCTGGACTTCATCACCCACCCCATTTATGAATTCCTCCATGAGAGATTCGGCCTGACCGACGGCAATCACTTCTATCAGGTCACCTACACCTGGCTCTACATGCTCTTTCTCATCGTGGTAGGGTTTTTCGTATCCAGGAGCCTGAAACTGGTCCCGGGACGTCTCCAGAACTTCCTGGAGGTGATCATCGGCGGTTTGAAGTCCCTGCTGGTAGACACCATGGGTGAACATGGCATGAGGTTCTTCCCCCTGATAGCCACCATCGCTCTCTTCATCTTCACCTGCAACATGGCTGGTATCATCCCGGGCTTCTATTCGCCCACGGCGAACCTGAACACGAACCTGTGCATGGCTCTCACCGTATTTCTGCTGACGCATATTGTGGGCTTAAAAATACACGGCATGAAGTACCTCAAGCACTTCATGGGCCCGGTGTGGTGGATGGCCCCCATCATGGTGCCGGTGGAGCTCATTGGCCACCTTGCGCGCCCCCTTTCACTGACCATGCGGCTCTTTGGAAATATCTTCGGCGAAGATCTGGTGCTCGTGGTGCTCCTGGCCCTGGTTCCCTTCCTCATTCCCATGCCAATGCTCGTGCTCATGATTTTCACCTCGGTTCTGCAGGCCTTTGTGTTCACGCTCCTGGCCATGATGTACATCAGCGGCGCCATGGAAGAGGCTCATTAATCAGCAGCATTTACAAAGAATATACAGAAAAAGCATGGGCGGGCCTTATCAGGCCCGCCTTTTTTCTTTCCATTCCGCTGTAAACGGTATTGACCTCTGCATCCCATGACAGGTAAAATAGCGTTGAGGTTGAATTTTCAATGCTACAATGAGAATAACTTTCGTGGAGGATTGTATGAAAAGATTTGTATGGTTTTCAGGGTTTTCAGTGTTCTTCGTTCTGGCATTCGCATCAGTGGTCTTGGCAGCTGAGGGAGTTGCAAGCCCTGAGGCCATCCAGTACTTCTCCTGGGTCGCTGTGGCCACGGGCATCGGCATGGCCATTGCCGCCTTCGGTACAGGCATCGGCCAAGGCAACGGTGTCCGGGGAGCCTGTGACGGCATCGCCCGCAATCCAGACGCATCGGGCAAGATCCTGACCGCCCTCATCTTGGGCCTGGCCATGATCGAGTCCCTTGCCATCTACGCGTTGGTCATCGAACTCATCCTGCTCTATGCCAACCCGTTCATCAAGTTCATGGGCCTGCAGTAAGTTCTTCAGGGATATCTTCCGAGGTATCCGGCCGTGAAAGACGAAGAGGGGTTCTCATCCGAGAGCCCCTTCTTTTTCATGGTATTCCTTTTGGAAACCTACATCCCCATGAGGGCCTTGGCCTTCTTCTTCTGTTCCTCGGTGGCATAAAAGAACACCACAGCGCCGGCTGCGATCAAAAGCAATGTGAACGGCCTGAAGATGATCCTCAACATACCCTTCACAAGGGATATCATTCCACCGATGACACCGAAGATGAGGACATCGGCCACAATGAATCTTATCAGACGAAAAGGGGCGAGTACGATTGATGTGATAAGGTCGAAGAGAAAACGCATGATCTTTTCCTCCTGATTCAGTGATCTCCTGCTGGGTCAGGTGATTACCGGCTCATGGTCACTTCTTGATGAACAGGTCTTCCACCTCACCGAGGACGTCTTTGGTTACCTGGGCCGCCCGCAGATTTTCTTCCTGAATCTTCAGGTAGATCTCCTGCCGGTGGACCGAAACTTCCCTGGGAGCACGGATGCCGAGCTTGACCTGGGTCCCCTTGATCTCGACCACGGATATCTGGATATCATCGCCGATGGCGACCGATTCGCCGACTTTCCTTGTCAGTATCAGCAATGACAACCCCCGTTAGATGAATGCTCTGCGGAAGTATTACATGATTATTTTATCGAAATCAACGCCTGCATCATCTCGTCGGCGATCGAGATGAGCTTGGCCGCTGCCTGGTAAAGATGCTGGTACTTCAGGAGCTCGGACATCTCCTCATCGATATTCACTCCTGAGACGCTCTCCTTCCTCTTGATGTACTGGCCGAGCAGGGTGTCGTTGAATTTCTCGTTGTTGACCGTGTTCTGAACATCCACGCCGACCTGGGCCACCAGGGAGCTGTAATAGGCGTCCATGGTCGTGTTCACCCCGGAACCTCCCAAATTGGTGATGACGCTGTCCTGGAGGTTGAAAATCGCACGGGCTACATCGTTTGAACCTGGAGCAACCTGTCCGTTCTCGTCCAGTGATCCTGACGAGATGAGGTTGGGGTCTTCCTGAAGTACAGCGTTCACCCGGATGGTACCGGTGAGATCGTACAAGGCCTGGCCAACATGCTCGGACCAGGTGAAGAAGGTATTTACACCGAGAATGGCCAGGGCATTGCTGGGAGACCCAGTGGGGCTGGGGGTGATGGCGAACGTTGAGCCACCGGCTGCCGTGATCTGGAACAATCCGTCCGCGGTCAGGGCAGCCGTGATCTCCCCTCCGCCGGCGGTCGACTCGGCGTTTATCTCTGTTATGAGATCGCCCACGGTGCTGCCTGCCGGATCGATGTGATACGTGTTGACCACAATCCCTGCAGCATCGAAAATCTGGATATCAAAGGTCCCGCCTGCTGTGTAGCGGTCACTGAAGAGGAAGTCGACAGACAGGTCGTCCGTTGCGGCCGAGACCTCCACGGTACCAGTCATCTGACTCACGCTCGACAATCCGACGCCTTCAGCATGGGTGGCGTTCACCTGCCAGGCCAGTTCCTCCATGAAGTTGTTCATGGATTGCAGATAGGTATCGATGTTATTGTCCCGCACGTTCACCCACCCTGCGAGCTTGCCGCCGCTCAGCTTGTGGGTGATATCCAGGCTCCTGCCTGAGGAATCCTCCCACATTATGCTGGATAGACCCGTCGCCGTGTCGCGCTCGGTGCTCAATCCATACGTGTTCGCTCCCAATATGAGCGGGGTGCCGCCGAGGATATAGACCATCACCTGTCCTGATTGCTCCTCCTCGTAATAGTTGATGTCCATGTACTGGGAGAGTTGCTCCAGGAGAAGATCCCTGCGGTCGCGCAAGTCGTTGGCGTTGATCATGCCATCGATCTCCACGCTGGATATGCTTTTATTCAGGTCAGCGATCTGGGCGATGATGGAGTTGGACTCATCCACAGCCCCCCGGATACTGGCGTCAAGATGCCGCTGATACGCCCTGAGGTTGTAGTCGATCTCATGAACCATGGACAAAAGGTTGTCTGTCTTGTTGACCAGGGCCTGTCTCTCGGGCATCCCATCGGGATTGTTGGAGAGGTCTCCCCAAGCATTCCAGAACTCACCCATCAGGGCGTTGATGCCGTATCCATCACTCTCGTTGAAGATGCTCTCGATCTCCTCCATGGCATTCCGCTGGGAGCTCCAGTACGAGTACTCAGACTTCTTGAGGCTCACCTGCTGATTGAGGAAGTTATCGTAATTCCTGATGATCTCCACTGCCCTCACGCCGGTCCCGAGCTGGCCGGGTCCCATGGTAATGGGATAGTTTGCCTCCACCCGAAGGCTCTGGCGGGAATACCCCTCGGTATTCGCATTGGCCACGTTGTGGGAGAAGATCTCGATGGCCATCTGAGAGCTGTACATGGACCATCGTGCGATATCGAGTGCTCCGCCTAGCCCTGGCATATCATGCTCCTGTCCTTATAGTATGTATCGGGATGGTGGATTTCCTTCCCTCCCTGGTGTAGCTTTCCTTGAGGCCGGTAAAAAACGCCTGTACGGTGTCGTCGATCTCAGACAGCCTTTGGGAGACCATCCGTTTCGAAATCTCGTTGAGCCCGGTCGCCTTTTTCCAGAGCCTCACAAGGTCCTGCTGGAGGGAACGCATCCGTTCAGCATCGTCGGTGTTCGGATCACCGGAGGGCATCTGTGACTCCTGGCGAATCTCTTGAACAGTCCTTATGATCTTCTGTTTGGCAGGCATGGAATCTTCCAGGGCCTGAACATCGTCGGATGCGATGAAGTCAAGCTCCTGCTGCAGGAGGGCGTTCAGCTTTCTGACAAGATCCTTTTCCCGCTCAAGCCTTTCGATGACATCCGCATAGGTCATGGTGTCTCCCTTACCTTACCCAATGGGGTTTTCCCCTATCTAGCGTATCGGTCACTTTCAAGGTGAACCTCACCCTGAACCGTTTTGCCGTCCTTGCCGAAGTGCTGCTGGAGGTAACGCTTGAGGGTGTCCCTGATGCCCAGGGCCCCTGTCTCTGCGATGTTCCTGGCAACCTCCTGGTAGAACATGTCCTTGTAGATGTCTCCCGCAAGACCGTCTTCCAGGAATCCATCGGGCACCGACTCTGCCATGGTCTTGAGCATCTGGTGGGCGAACAGGGTCTCGAACTCGGCACAGACCTTCTCCATGGCCTTGGCCGGATTGCTCTGGTTCATATGGGCGATCATGGAGACGTCGCGGATCATATGACCTCCAGATCGGCATAAAGAGCCCCTGACCGTTTGATACCCTGCAGGATGACCACGAGATCCCTTGGAGATACACCCACGGCGTTCAATGCATTCACCAGGTCACCGATGGTCGCTCCGGGTCTGAGGAGAATGAGCCTGTTTGCTCCTTCCTCGACATCGAGGTCGGTCTGGGGGACCACTGTGGTCTTGCCTTCTGAGAACGGCAAGGGCTGGGAGACCTGGGGCTGTTCGGAAACCTTGATCCTGAGGTTCCCATGGGCGATGGCTACGCTGGCGATCCTCACTTCACTGCCCATGATCACGGTTCCGGTGCGCTCGTTCACGATGACTTTGGCCCGGTTGTCAGGCGTCACATCCACACTCTCGATAAGGGCCACAAAATCCACCAGGGAGTTCTGGTATGTGGCCGGGACATTGAGGTGGATGGTGGAGAGATCTGTTGCACTGGCTGCAAGGGTCCCAAGCCTGGTATTGATGGAGTTCACGAGCCTGTTCGCCGTGGTGAAGTCAGGATTGTTCATCACCAGCGTCATCTGCGGGCTCAGTCTCAGTTCCAGCGAACGCTCGACCACGGCACCATTCGGGATCATGCCTACAGTGGGAAAGTTCTTGGTTACTCCCGTCCCGGACGAGCCACTCACGGCAAATCCACCGACAGATACCGGGCCCTGGGAGAGCGCATAGACCTTGCCGTCAGGTCCATACAACGGTGTGGATATCAGAGTCCCGCCTGCGAGCGACGTAGCATCCCCCATGGAAGACACCGTGCAGTCAAGCCTTTGGGTGCTCTTTGCAAAGGGGGGCAAGGATGCCGTCACGATGACCGCCGCCACGTTTTTCATCTTGAGATCTTCCGCATTCACCTGGATGCCCATGTTCCTGAGCATGTTCGCCACAGCATTGAGGGTGTACTGGGTTCCGGTCCCCGCTTTATCGCCCGTTCCATTGAGACCCACGACGAGCCCATAGCCCGAAAGCTTGTTCTCCCTGACCCCCTGGATCTGTACCAGGTCCTTCACGCGCACCGCCCACACGGTCTGTGCAGTGAAGACGACGAGAATGGCCGCAATGATGATCTTCTTCATGATTCACCTCTTCAGAACGGCCAGATCTTGTCTATGGCCCGAGCAAGGAAGCCCTTGTTCTGCTGGTCGCCGAGAATACCTGATCCATAATAGTCGACCTTCAGATCGGCAACATTGGAGGACATCACCGAGTTGTTCCACTGGATATCCTCCGGCCGGATGATGCCCGACACCATAATATACTGGGCTTCATCGTTGACCCTGATCTGCTTCTTCCCCTTGATAACGAAGTTCCCTGAAGGCAGGACCCTCGTCACCCGTGCAGAAACAACGGCCTTGAGGGTACCTTTCCTGGACGTCTTGCCATCACCTGAAAACTGCGAAGAACTCTTGGTCTGGATCGTGGGTTCCAGACCATATCCGAAAATGGAAGACCGATCCAGCGGCAGCCCCAGGAAGTTGGTCACCGAGTCGTCGATGCTGCTGTCACGGGTCGCCTCGGTTGTGGCCTCTTTGTCAGCCGAAGAGTTCTCTACGACCTGGACGATCACGATATCTCCAACCCGTCTGGCTTTCTGGTCGGTGAACATGTCGTAGAATTTGGCGCTCTCCGACCACAATGAGCCGGCGCTTCTGTCTTCGTCGGCCATTTCATCCACCGGCGGGGAAAGCTCGTCTTCAGTAAAATCTTCACCTTTATCGTTGGGATAGGCACAGGCGGTCATGGCCGCCACCACCATAATCAGCACGATAATGTTTCCCGCCTTCATGGTCACCTCCTACAGTTCAACCTGTACAACTGATGGAGCAATAATAGTGCCAATCACCTGCCTGCCTGAGGATGGGTTCCTCACTGGTATGTGTTCGCCCTTATACCCGTCCCTCACCGCAATACCCTGGACCTCGACCATGATATTCTTCAACCGGGCCTGGATCATCACGATCTCTCCCGAGCATACATCGGGCATCCGTTCCACCTGGGAAGACTGAATCGGGTTCCCCTCCCTGAGCGTCACCTTGGCCCGCTTGCCGACGCAGTCTTCAAGGTTCATATAGGCTGTGGGGCACTCGGAGATGTCAAAAGGCCGGATCACAAGATCTCCCGCCTGTACGACCCGCCCGGAAGGAACCTTGGTCCTGACCAGAGGGATCTCGGCCATGACCCTGACCCGTCCCGTCACGGTCACCTTCTCCGGGGATGATCCGGCCCCGACGGACAGGGTGGCGGTGGTGAATCCAAGAAAATCGTCACGGGAGGAATATTTTGCCCGTATGGTGCGCGAATCTGCCGACAGGACTCGGGGAATCCTGGATACCCTGATGTCATACACTTCCATCTTGCCTGCATCTTTCCAGGGGCTTTTCCTGTGGATCTCTTCGACAAAGACCTTTGCAAGGGTCTCTTCGGGAACCTCCACGGTACAGGGAACGGCATGTACACTACCTGCCCCGGTGAAGACCACAGGTCCCCGATACCTGAGGCGGACCGTCTCTTTGATGACCTTGCCGGTCATGATGAGGCCCGAAAGGCCACCCGGGGACTCGGCTAGGACAATCTGCGCAAGGGTGCTGGCATCGGGACCGCTCACCTCGGCAACATCAGAAAGCCGCAGGGTCCTTCCAGTAATTGCGGCCTCGGTCTTGATGTCGACGATGTTCTCTCCTGAGGCCATCACGGCCCCCGAGAGACAGCAGCATAGGCAGAGTATCAGGAAACCTGTCCGCATCTCAGGACCTACCTCACGAGACCGGTGACGGTCTGGAGCATCTCGTCGGAGACGGTGATGGACTTCGAGTTGAGCTCGTATGCCCGCTGAGCTGCGATCAGATTGACCATCTCCTCCACGGCATTCACATTCGACATCTCGAGAAATCCCGAAGAGATAGTGCCGAAATTGTCCGTACCAGGCGTCCCCTCGATGGCATCACCGGATGCCGGGGTGGCGGCGTACTGATTCATGCCCAGGGACCGCAGGCCTGCCGGATTGGGAAAGATGTAGGTGGGAATATCCCCGGTGGCCAGCGTGTCCCCGGCATTGGACAGACACGTGATCTCCCCGTTCTTGGACACGGTGATGTTGGCGGTATCCTGGGGTACGGAGAACTCGGGCTGCAGCCGCTCACCCCGTGAATTCACGATATAGCCGTCGCTGTCGATCTTGAACGCACCATCTCGGGTATAGACTTCATCACCATCGGACAATACAAGAAAGAAGCCATTTCCTTCAATGGCCAGGTCGAGGCTGTTGTCGGTCTGGAGATAATCCCCCTGGGTAAATATCTTCTGGATCGCAACCGGTCTTACACCCATGCCCACTTCTATCCCCACAGGCACGGTTCCTCCTTCGGGTGTCTGTATGCCTTTCCCCGTGTAAGTGGCGTAGAAGAGGTCCTCGAAATCCACCCTGCTCTTCTTGAAACTTGTGGTATTGACATTGGCCAGGTTGTTGGCAATGGTATTGACCATCAATTCCTGGGCACCCATACCTGTGGCTGAAGTCCACATCGCTCGAATCATGTTCTCTCCTCCTGTCTCTTATGCAACGGTCCCGACATTACGCATCGAGAACGAATACGCGTCATTGATGGACCTGATCATTTTCTGGAAGGCGTCGTAGGCCCTCTGTGTTGCAATCATATCCACCATCTCCCTGACCGGCTCCACATTGGCTGCTTCAAGATACGACTGGTTTGGAGGGTTTTTCCACAGGCACTGGTGTATACCCCTGCTT
>JALOOZ010000214.1 GCA_025454155.1 Thermodesulfobacteriota bacterium | reverse complement strand
CGATACGGCGAGCATCAGTGCCTATCAATATTCCGGAACCAGGGGGCCTGGAATTATCCTTTGCAGCTTTCTGTCAGGGAATAGTCTCTTGAATGTATACTCCGACACGTGCATTATATGGCTGTTGTTATGTGGTGGGCTCCTGTGCCCACCTTCTTCCCTGGTAAAAAAGAGGAAGCCTTTGCAGCTTCCCCAAGAGGAGGTATTTAAGTGGTCCTTGTGGACCAATCATTCAGTATTGTCAGGTAGTCTGTTTTTCAAGTTTCATATGAAGTGATAGAGAGCTTGAGAGCGATGATTATGTTTTGGAACCTATGCAGTAAGCCGCTTCATTCCACATCGTGACACTGGTTCAAAATCTCTTGTTTTTCTGATGTACAAAAACTGACAATTCTTTACCATTATCATAAGTTGGGTATGAATAATGCCCACCGTAGATAGTAACTCATACTATCTGCTTTGTCAGGACCGATGATTTCTTCGATAACCTAACGGACCCAGATAAGGCAGAGGACTGATGATATCGGGATATTATCAACGTTCCTAACATTGCAGCATCCCATGACAAGGGTAAGTACAGCCCCGCTATAACGAAGTAAACCTCGATAAAATTGACACAATTTTTACTGTATCCCCGAAAAGTCTATCCCGGACTAGGCGTGAGACCGATGAAAACGGGCTTCTGCTTAGGATGCGAGAAAGACGCGCATGCCTGCCAGGAGAGCACCCGGGACCAGCGCATAGGCCCCGGACGCCTCGGCCACGGGGGTGAACCCGCACCGGGTGCACACGACACGGCCTCTATCCTTCACATAGCACCCCACCGACATTCTGCCGTCGGGGTTGATATTGGCTAGCAAACGCTCCCTGCAGGTCCAGGTGTTGTTGATCATGGCCTTGAGGCTCCAGGACGAGTTGAGAACAGGATAACCTTCCTTCTTGAGCGCAAGGGCGCTCAGCAGGGCGTTCTGCCTGTCCTGGGCGGACAGCGCCAGGTCATCCTCCCCCTGGTCATAGGCATAGAAGAGCTGGACGGTTATGCCCTTGACCGCAGGGATGGTCGTCACCGTCTCCACCACCCGACGGAGTTCCTTCCAGTTGAGCCTGTTCAGGGTTGTATGGACATAGAGACGCGGGTGTCTGGCAAAACGGAGGTTCTCCATGACCCCGTCGTAGGAACCGCTCCGGAGAACGTTGTGGGTGTCCCTGGTTCCGTCGATGCTCACCCAGAGTATATCCGTGGGAACGTCAAGGTCCAAGGTCCCGTTGGTGGTTGCAGCGACGCAGGAAAACCTTTCCCGGGCGTAGAGGGCCAGGTCGGAAAACGAGTGGCCGCCGTCCTCCCAGAGAAGGGGTTCGCCCCCTTCGAAGACCACGATGGGGCATCCGCTCTGCGCCAGGGTATCCAGGGATCTCCGGGCAGTGTCCCAGGTCATGTGCGTCTCGGGCCCCCCGGAGAGTGAATGGAAGGGGCAGGCCCTGCACGCGAGGTTGCAGCGGTACGAGAGCTTGACGCTGGCAATGAGCGGGATGTCGCGGCCAAGAAGACGGGATCTCCAGAAAAACTTCAGGATGCCCGCAATCCTTCTCATGAGGCAGGGGCTGCTGCGGGCAGGGTTCCGGGCCCCGGCGCCGCCTGGAGCCACCGGTGATACGCCGCTGTCTTGGCAAGGGCGAAAACGGCCCTGTCAGGGGAGGAGTAGGACATGATGCCCCTGCCGTCGAGGAGGTCCACCGGGTTGTTCTCGAAGCGGATATCAAAGGCCATGATGTCGATGACCGGCACGATGGGCCGCTGATACTTGGCGATGAGCTCTGCCACGAGTTCGAAGAGCCTGGTCTCCTCCCTGATCATCGAGTCTGCAGCGTCTTTCACCGCATCCTGCGGTATGGTGTCCGAACGCTTCCATCCCCTGGCACGCAGCGACATGTAGCCCAGGCCCATGAGCAGGACCGCATCGGCGCAGCCGTTTTCCATGAGTTCGGTGATGGTGTCTGTGATCACGCCCACCCGGGAAGGGGCCACCAGGTCGATGGGATTGCCCCTGCTCCAGTACGCCGGCAGTATCCTGTCGAGGGTATCCACGAGAGAGGGCTTCAGCGGCTCGACGGCGAGGCCCCCGGAGATGCAGGCGTCAGTGCCCAGCACCCCCCAGCCGCCGCCAAGGGTGATGATGGCCACCCGGTTGCCCGGCATCTTCGGCTGCATGAGCATGCCCGCCACGTCGACCATCTCGTCCATGGTGTCGACCTGGATGATGCCCGATTGCCTGCACATGGAGCCGAAGACGGCATCGTTGCCCGCCAGTGCCCCGGTGTGGGACATGGCAGCCACGGCACCGCGGTCCGTCCTGCCGCCCTTGATGAGAATGACGGGTTTGACGGGCGACACCCTCCGGGCTATCTCGAAGAATCTCCGCGGGCGACGCAGTCCTTCAACATAGAGGCAGATGATGGAGGTCTTGTCGTCGTGCTCGAGGTACTCGAGGTAGTCCTCCAGCGTCAGGTCCGCCTCGTTCCCCGAGCTTATGAGCCTGCTGATCCCGATTGCCCTGCGGAGAAACCTGTAGGATATGGATGAACCGAGGTTGCCGCTCTGGACAACGAGGGCCACCCGGCCCGGCTGCAGGGGCATGGAGGCCATGAGGGCATGCATGATGGAAGGATAGGAACTGAACACGCCCATGGTGTTGGGACCCACGAGGCGCATGCCCCCTGACCGAGCTGCCTCGACGACCTTCTGTTCGAGTTCAGCACCCCCTGGGCCGGTCTCGGAAAAGCCGGCCGTGATGACGATGCCAGCCGGGATATTCCTCGCCGTGCACTGTCTTACCGCGTCCAGCACAAGGGAGTCGGCCACCACGATGACGGCGAGGTCTATGGCTGCATCGATCTCGTCCAGGCTCGTGTACATCCTCCTGCCGAACCAGTCGCCGCCTTTGGGATTGACGGGGAAGACATCTCCGGTGAAACCCCGCTTCACGATGTTGAGGAGGATGTTGAACCCCCACTTGAACACATTGGATGATGCGCCGATGAAGGCGATGTTCCTTGGTTCAAAGAGGCTGTCGAGCCCGATGCCGTTTTCCATGGACGTCCTAGAACTTTCCTGTGAAGTCGGGCCTTCTCTTCTCCTTCTGGGCCCGGACTCCCTCGCGGGCATCCTCGCTGGCAAAGACGGGCATGCCGATCTCCACCTCGCGGACGAAGAGGTCCTTGAATTCGCGCATGCGCATCTCGCGGTTGAAGCGGACGATGCCCTGGGTGGCCAGCGGACCGTTGGCCGCGATCTTGTCGGCAAGCTCCATGGCTGAATCCATCAGCTTGTCTCTGGCCACGACGCGGTTGAGGAAGCCCCACTCGTACATGGTCTTCGCATCGAAATTGCCCGCTGTGAGCAGGATCTCGAGGGCACGGCAGGTTCCCACGTGCCTGGGGAGAAAGATGTTTCCGCCCCCCGTGGGCATGATGCCGAGGCTGGCCTCGCGCATCTGGAAGACCGCGTCTTCGGCAGCGACCCTGAGGTCGGCGCCCATGACCATCTCGAAGCCCCCCGTGAGACAGTAGCCGTGGATGGCTGCGATGACCGGCTTGTTCACGAAGCTGATCTTGAGCATGGCCTCGCCCACGCCCTTGCCGTCCCAGCCGGCCACGATCCACTCTTCGGCCTCGTTCTCGGGCGGCCTGGCGCCGGTGAGGATCGGGATGGCGGTCTTGAGGTCCATGCCGGCGCAGAATATGTTGGGAAGGGCGGAGTAGAGAACCGCCACCCTTATGTCGGCGTCCTCGTTGATGGCGATCCAGGTCTTGTGGAGCTCGAGCAGGATCCCCGGGTCAAGGGCATTGAGCTGCTTGGGTCGGTTCATGCCGACCTTGGCGATGTGTCCGATTTTCTCGTAGACAAGATTCATTGTCTCTCCCTTCGAGTGCTGAATATGACAGACATTTCAGGTGTAACGGTATAGGTGAAGTTTGTCAACACCAGCGGAGGTGAAAGCAGGGTGGGGGGCTGTGAAGTACATGGAGAAAAATTTAAGGGTTATATTGCTTCGGATGAAATATTCTTTATTATTTACCCAATAGGAGGGGCTTTCATGGCTCGGCCCTTGGGATGAAATGTGGTATCTGCCGGATATTTTTATCACTTCCCGTTGAGAGAACGCACGCGAGGTTCTGATGTCGTCGTGCAG
>JALOOZ010000213.1 GCA_025454155.1 Thermodesulfobacteriota bacterium | reverse complement strand
CTCTTCTGGTCGTTCATGATGGCGGAAAAGGCCTCGGCCCGGTTGCCGACGCGCTGGGAGAAACGCTTGGGCAGAACGACAATGCCCTTGAGATTGACCTCGTTCGTCTCCATGCTGATGGTGCCCTTCAGGCTCGACTCGGTGTCCACATCCTTGCCGCTGCTGATATTCAGGAGCCTCATGGTGTCCACGGCAATCACCTTCTTCGCCAGATCCACCTCTGCGTCCATCGATTCGAAGCGGGTGGTGTTGTAGCGCTGGACCTCTGCCGGCGCGAAGCCGAAGACCTCGGAAGCGCCCGGCACACCGAGGATGGAGCCCAGCACCGTGCCTGCCAGGTCGAAGTTCTTCCACTCGCCCTTGCTGATGGCTATCCTGCCCTGGGCGCCGAGGTTGTTCAGTGCCGGTGCACCGGCAATGCCGCTGGCCTTGAGGTCGCCCGTGACCGTGCCGGCGAACACCCCCTTGAAGCTGGTGAGCGTGTCCAGGACAGCGCCTGCCTGCACGTTGTTGAATACCGGGGCCGCTGTCCAGGCCTTGGTCTTGAGGTTGTAGGATGCGGAACCCTTCATGGACCCCTGGAGTGCGGCCAGGTCAAAGGAGGTCACCCTGAGAAGGTCATCGGCGAGGCTGAAAGAACCCGTGAGGGTGGCATAGGGTATTTCCATGAAGGTTCCTCCCCGTGATTTCATGGAGCCCTGGGCGGTCAGGGCCTTTCCCTTCTTCAGGGCATCCACTGCGATGCTCACCGCATTCATGTCCGCCATCGCCGGCCCTTCCAGGACCCTGGCCTTGGGCTGGACCCCTTCCTTGGGCCTGGTGAGCACGAGACCCATGCGCGCGGAAGAGGCCTGCATATTCACGGACAGGGGGCCGCCTCCTCCGCCGTTCAGCACGGTCTTCACCACCACGTTCCCGCTGGGTCTGAAGGCCTGGAGCATGGGGATGAGGGACTGGGCGGTCTGCAGGGGCACCGGATTGGTTTCGATGCGCACCTGGAAGCGGGACTTGCCGCCCGCCTTGCGCACATCCCCGGCACCTTTCGTCCGGATGGCCCCGAGGTCGAGATCAAGGGAAGCAATCTCCATGACCTCGGGCCTCTTCACCATGGAGCTGGTGAAGGTGAATGGGCTGCCGGCCGTCTTGTTGAAGAACTTCCCGAAGGTGATTGCCATGGGCCGCATGTCCACCGTGGTCTTCAGATCGAAGGCCTGCTTGTTCCCCGTGGTGACGAGGGTGAAGGATGCCGGCCCCTTGAGGGTCAGCTTGTCCGGTATGAGACCGGCGAACACGGGCAGCCGCGCCAGGATGGGTCCTGCGGTGATGCCCCTGGATGAGACCTTGATGTCCCAGGCCGGTGCCTTCCTGAGGTTGTCCACCCTGCCCTCGAAGGTGCCCTTGTCAGGCCCCACGGCAAAGGTGCCGCTCCTCATGGAAAGCGTCTGCCTTTCCATATCGAGGTCCATGTCACCGGCCACGGTGCATGATATGCCTTTCTGTTCCTTCGCTGCCTGTCCATCCAAGACAAGCCCGGCCAGATCCACGACCATCTTCGCGGTGATCCTGTCCTTCAGGTCCCCCTGTGCCTTCAGGTCGATCTTCATATCCCCCGACCTGAACGGCATCTTGACGGGGAGCGATGCCAGGGGGACGGAATCCAGGAGCAGCTGCACGTCGAAGGGCGCCCGATGAGCCCACCCTGCTCCGTCACGGGCCCGAGGGTTCCCTTGACGTTCAGGTTCTGCCCCTCCCCGCTCATGACCGCGGCGGACAGCAGGAAGGGAATGGGCCTGGCCGGTGAGATGCCGCTGGACTCCAGGTCGATGTCGCTGACCGTGAAGTGCTTCACTTCCGGCCCGGATGTCCTGTCATGGTAGGTAAGGACGCCGTTCTTCACCTCGAAGTCTCCCACCATGAGCCTCTCCAGGGCCCCCGGCCCGGCCTCCCCCTCCCTGGCCTTTTCCGGCCTGGGGATGAGCAGGGTCTTGAAGTTGAAGGCGCCCCCCCTGTTCCTGATGATGGAAAGCCTCGGCTCGTCGAGCACCACCTTCCTCACCTTGATCTCCCTCTTGATCATGGGCAGGAGCGCCACCTTTACCTTGGCCCCCTTGAGCGTGAGGAAGTCTCCGGTGGAGAAGGCAGGGTCATCCGCGATGCGCATCCCCGTGATTTCGGCGCCCAGGCCGGTCAGGATGGTGAGCCTGATGCTGCCGAAGTCCACCTGCCGTGCCGTGACGGTCCTGATGTGTTCGAGGATGGCCCCCTTGTGCTTGTTCAGGTCAACGGCAAAGGGCAGCAGGGCAAGGATGACGACAAGGGCGAAGACAATGCCCGCACCTATGGCGAGCTTCTTCATGGCGGGACCTCCTTTCTTCCAGCATGATGGACAGAAGGCTTCATGCCTGTTCAATAGTAACATTCACCTGCAGTGCAGACAATGGGCGTGAATGGAGACGGGGTGACCGGTGTCAGTGGCCTGGAGGGATTTTCAGCCGTGGTATCGCTCCCTCCTCCACCGCCAGGGGATGTCGACGATGGTCCCGGGCGTATCCACGGCATACAGGGCCTCGAGGGCCTTCTTGAGGACCGAGCGCTGCTGGGCCACATTGTGGGGCTCGCCCAGGGGATGGCCGAAGGGCCACTTGAGGAAGATGGTCCTGGGCGGCTTGACCTTTTCCGTGTACTGCCGGACGATGGAGATGCCGATGGTGGGAATGCCCGCCTTCTCGACCTCCCGCTGGATCAGCCCCACGGACTGATTGCAGATGCCTCAGCCCGGGGTGAGCAGCACGATGTCCGCGCCCTGGTCTTTCAGCCTGGAGGCGACTTCCGGCGCGCTCACCTGCATGAGGGTGAACAGGTGTCGGCCCGTGATGTGGCCCATGAACGCATAGTGCGCCCGGGCCACACCGCCTATGATTCCTTCCGATGCGAACTCCTCGATCCGCTCCAGGGGGAAGACGATGTTGATGTCCCTGTCCGCATCCGTGTGGTCGTAGTAGTCATGGGTGATCATGAACTCGTCAGGGGGCGTATCCACGGGGATCTCCCGGAAGGTCGGGTCACCATCCCTGTCGTTCATGTCGTAGGGCTGCTGGTCCCTGCGATGCACACCTGCGGTGGTGACCAGAGCCAGGGTGCATGCATACAGCGGCTTTGTCACGGGGACCCACGGGATGTCTTGCGATTCCCTGGGTGAGTAGGCCTCGACGACCCTCCGGGAGAGCGAGGGAAACCTCGTGATGATCCTGGCGATGAGACGGTTCTTCCATCTTCCGGACATGTTCGGGCCCCTTTCTTTTCCTGTTGCAAGACCAGAAAAAACTGGCATCATTGTACCATCATTGAAGCGCCTTGTGTTAGGGGGATCCGACCATGCTCATTATCCATGTCTTCGTCCACGTGAAGGAGGATGCCGTCGATGCCTTCAGGGCTGCCAGCCTCGAAAATGCGAGGAACAGCGTCCGGGAGCCGGGCATCGCCCGGTTCGACGTGGTCCAGCAGAACGACGACCCGGCCAGGTTCGTGCTCGTGGAGGTCTACCGGTCCCCGGAGGCCCCCGGCCTCCACAAGGAGACGAGCCACTATAAGGCCTGGCGTGACGCGGTGGAGCCCATGATGGCCGAGCCGAGGTACGGTATCCGGTACACGAACATCTTCCCGGATGATGCCGGTTGGTGAACGGGGGCTTCCATGCGTTTTGAATTCGCCACCGCCGGCAGGATCATCTTCGGCAACGGCAGCGTCGATGAGGTCATCGAAGCCGCCCCCTCCCTGGGCACCAGGTTTCTCATCGTCACGGGGAAGAATCCCCAACGGTGGACCAGCATCATCGACAGGCTCAGGAACAGGGGTGCCGCTTCGGAGATCTACAAGGTGCCTGGAGAGCCGACGACGGAAACCGTCCTGGCCGGGTTATCCACCGCCCATGAACACCGGTGCGACTGCGTCATCGCCATCGGCGGAGGCAGCGTCATCGACGCGGGCAAGGCCATCGCGGCGCTGATGACCAACGGCGGGGAACTCTTCGATTACCTCGAGATAGTCGGCAGGGCCATGCCGCTGGCACAGGCCCCTGCACCGTATATCGCAGTGCCCACGACAGCCGGCACGGGCAGCGAGGTGACGAGGAACGCGGTCATCATCTCCGAGAAACACGGGGTGAAGGTGAGCCTGCGCTCCCCCCTGCTCCTTCCCGCCCTTGT
>JALOOZ010000212.1 GCA_025454155.1 Thermodesulfobacteriota bacterium | reverse complement strand
CCGCGCATGTGGAAGGAGTTTGTCTATCCACACCTGAAGCGCCTCTCGGACGCTGCCCATGAGGCAGGGGCCTTGTCCCTGCTCCATTCCTGCGGCTATCAGATGCCCCTGCTCGATGCCTACGTCGAGGCAGGGATCGACATGCTCCAGTCCTTTCAACCCCTGGCCGGCAATGACTTCGCAGCCGCCTATGAGCAGTACGGCGACAAACTGACCTTCATTACCGGCATCGACACCCAGCGGGGCGAATCCATGTCCCCGCAGGAGTTCCGCGATGATATCCTGCAAGCCTATGCAATCGGGCGTCAGAAACAGCGCTTTGTCCTGGGCATGACGCACATGCTGCAGCACACCATGCCCATGGACAACGTGCATGCCATCTTCGATGTGATCGCCATGATCCACGCCGGGGCGTTCGAAAACCGTTCATCCTAGCATACTATGGAAATACCGGAGAGATGAACCTCATGGACATATGGAAAGAGCATTCCGAAGCCGCCAAGAAGGAGCGCTGGAAGGCCCTGTGGGCCATGGAGGACCTTCCCCGGCCGCTCTGGTTCATCCCGGCCTGCCCGATGCTGGCCGTACCGGAGGAAAGGATCCGGCGCAGGCTCCCGGTCGACCGGATCTTTACCGACAAGGAGGTTCAATTAAAGGCCTCCCTGCGCTTCAACCGGTTTTTCAAGCCGGTACAGCGGGTATGGTCGCGGGACGATTTCGTCCTGCGCCTCCAGCCGCAGATGGGGGTGGGGGTCCTCGCCTCCGCCTTCGGCTGCCGGATCGTTTTCCCCCCCGAACAGATGCCCTGGTCTCATTATGTCATCACCGCCAATGAAGATGCCTCTAGGGTCTACGATCTGAGCCCACCGGGTGTCCGCGCAGGACTTCTAGGCGAGGTCCTCGATTTCGCCGCCTTCTTTCAGAAGAAGACTGGAGGACGTTACCCCATTGCCATGACCGATCTCCAGGGACCGATCAACACCGCGTCCCTGATCTGGGATACGACCGATTTCATGGCCGCCATGTACTCGAATCCCGAGGCGGTGCATCATATCATGCGTCTGGCGACCGACCTGACAATCAAGTTCGTCAAGGAATTCCGCTCCCAGGTCGGCGAGTTCGTCCCGTCTCATTTTCCGCCCGTCTATCTCCCCGACGGCATGGGCATCGCAGTCTCGGAGGACAACATGGCCATGATGAGCCCGTCCACCTATGAGAAATTCAGCGTGCCGTATCTCAACGAGCTCTCGGAGGAATTCGGCGGCATCGTCATCCATTCCTGCGGCAATATCGAGCACCAACTGGGTGTGCTGGCCAAGGTCCACAAGCTGCGCGGGTTAAACTTCGGCGTCTCCGAGACGCGCTTTGCAGCCGTGTGGGATAGGCTCGGCGGCAAGACCGCTATCATCCCCCACTGTTCGGGTGAAACCATTGTAGAGCGTTTTCACAACGCCCTGGAATGGGTCGAACATGTCCTGCGCATCAAGACCCATAACCGTGGTCTGGCGCTCATGGTCCCCCCGGACGTGGGCGATATGCATCAGGCCAAGCACGACCGGTCGCTCGGCAAGTCAGGCAGCTATTATGACAATCAGTGGGACCTCCTGCGCCTGGGCTATCAGATCAGAAAACTGATCGAAACATATGCATAACGGTCGCACCCCGGCTCCCTTGTTCTCTCTCCGGTGCTGCAGGGGCGAACGTCCACGCAGAGGGGATGGCCATCTCCCTATCCTGCCCTGGAGAGAAGGGAGTTTTTATCGGCCTCGTTCTTCTCTTCCTCTTGATTTCATCTTATATTATTTTACATGAGGATTGTCCCATAACCCCGTGAGGAGGTTGTCCCATGGATCTCAGAGCCCTCTTCGAGCCCAGGACCATGGCCGTGGTGGGGGTGTCGTCCACCAACTACCAGCACCCGGCCAACGTGATCTTTGCCAAGAACAACCACCGGTACCCGGTCAAGGTCTTTGCCGTCAACCCCCGGGGCGGCGCCATCAACGGCCGGGAGATCTATCCCCGGGTCTCGGACATCCCGGAAAAGATCGACCTCGCGGTCATCGCCGTGAAGGCCGATGCGGTCCCGGATGTCCTGTCCGACTGCGCGGCCTCGGGCGTCCGCTCCGCGGCGGTCATCTCGGGCGGCTTCAGGGAGGTGGGCAGGCAGGACCTGCAGGACAGGATCATGGCCATCTCCAAGGAGGCCTCCCTGCCCTTCATCGGCCCCAACTGCCTGGGCATCTACGTGCCCTCCCGTGTGGACACCTTCTTCCTGCCCAGCGAGCGCATGGTGAAGCCGCGCAGCGGTAACGTCACCTTCGTGAGTCAGAGCGGCGGCATCCTGGTGGACGTCATGATCAAGTTCGCCGAAGAGGGTGTGGGCCTGGCCAAGGCCGTGAGCATCGGCAACAAGGCGGTGCTGGGCGAGGCGGACATGCTCTCGTACCTGGTCGATGACCCGGCCACGAAGGTGATGGCCTTCTACATCGAGGGGTTCGGCAGGAACGAGGGCCGGGATTTCGTCCGCGCGGCACGGCAGTGCAGCAAGCCCGTGGTGGTCCTCAAGTCGGGCAAGAGCCCGGGCGGGAGCAGGGCGGTCTCCAGCCACACCGCCTCCATGGCCGGCGACTACGCGAGCCTATCGGCCGCCCTTGCCCAGCACGGGGTGGTGGAGGCCGCCACCGAACTCGAACTCATCTCCTTCTGCGAGGCATTGAGCGCCTACCCCGAACCTGTGGGAGGAAAGGTGGGCATCGTCACGGTGAGCGGGGGACACGGCGCCATGGCCATGGATGCATGTGCCCGGTACGGCATCACCGTGCCGCCGCTGTCTGAGCAGGCCCAGGAGGAGATCCGCTCGAGGCTGGGCAGGAGCGTGGCAGGTATCGCATCGCTGGGCAACCCCATCGACCTCACCGGCAGCGCCGTGGACGACGACTTCGTGGCCTGTGCGGACACCCTGTTCTCCATGGACGGGATCGACTGCGTGGTGGCACTTCTCCTGCCGTATATACCTGGCATCACCTCGGACCTGGGCTCCAAGCTCAGCAACGTGACCTCCCGCCACGGCAAGCCCATGGTCGCCTATGTCCCCCATGTGGAGAAGTACGACATGCTCATCGAGGGGTTCGAGCTCAACGGGGTGCCCGTCTCCCCGTCCATCGAGGGCTCCATCGAGATGGTCAGGGCCCTGGGGAGGAAACGGCCATGCTGAAGCGTATGCAGGAAATCCATGCTGTCATCGAAGGGTCCCGTGCCCACGGGTGGGTCCTGGAGCCGGACGCGAAGAAGGTCTTTTCCCTGGCAGGGCTCGACGTGCCCCGCTTCGCCGTGGGCCGGACAGCCGAGGAATCGGTCCGCCTCGCAGGGGACATCGGTTATCCCGTAGTCACCAAGGTCGTCTCGCCCAAGGTGATCCACAAGTCCGACGTGAAGGGCGTGGTCGTGGGCATTGCGGATGACAGGTGCCTCGTCGAGACCTTCCGGCGGTTCAGTGTCATGGACGGCTTCGTGGGCATGCTCATCGAGGAGATGGTCGCCGGCATCGAGCTCATCGCAGGCGCCAAGGTCGATTTCCAGTTCGGCCCCATGGTCCTGCTGGGCATGGGGGGCACCGGCGTGGAAATCTACAAGGACGTGAGCCTGAGGATGGCCCCCGTAACCGAGGCCGAGGTGCCTGGCATGGTCGCCGACCTCAGGGCCCACAGGCTCCTGACAGGCTACCGCGGTGCGGACCCCATAGACATGGCCAGGCTCGCTTCCTCCATGGCCGCCTTCTCAAATCTGGTGGTCGAGCTGGAAACGGAAATCGAGTCCATCGACATCAACCCGCTGCTCTGCTCGGCTCAACGCTGCGTGGTGGCGGACGCCCGGATCATGCTGAAATAAGGTGACACCTTACATATTTCTCTCTCATTTATGGTGACCATTTATGGTGACATCATACTCATTTCATAATTCGGTGACACATTATTCGGTGACACATTATACGGTGACATCTTACATATTATTTCCATGGAATCAAAAAATATCGTTTGATTCCTGTAGAGTTCGTTACAATACGTATGCTGTCCCCGTATTTTCTTGCAAGGCTGAAGCTTTTTGGCTGAGCTCTTTGGGGGGGATCAGCAGTGTTTAATCTAAGAAACCTGATTTTTGATGTGATGGCATTCATTCACTATATGGGATTGACGCTTTGGGCGGCAATCCGCGGG
>JALOOZ010000211.1 GCA_025454155.1 Thermodesulfobacteriota bacterium | reverse complement strand
CTGGCAGTGGCGGGCCGGCCCAGTAATCGAGGGACACCGTCACTGGTGATGAATGGTCAATTCGTCCCCTGGCTTGATCTGCGCGGTGGTGGTGAGCCTGTTCCATTTCATGAGATCCATGGAGGAGACATCGAACTGACGGGAGATTCCCCATAGGGTATCGCCCTTCTTCACGGTATATTTTGTGGCACTGCTCTTTCCATTGCTGCCCTGAGACGGAGGGATGACAAGGGACATGGAGGGTTGAATCCTGCGGGGATTCTTGATGTTGTTGGCAAGGGTCATCTGCCTCACCGTAACACCGTATCTCTGGGAGATGCTCTCCAGGGTTTCACCCTGAGCTACCGTATGGATACGGTTTCGCTGCAGATCGTCCGGTTCTCCCCTCTGTGCGGAACCTGCCGGTATCACAATGGTCTTACCCGCCCGCAGGCCTTGTTTGGCAGATAAGCGGTTCTCTCTCGCAATGGTTTCCACGGAGGTGGAATATCTCCTTGCAAGGGTATAGAGGGTGTCTCCCTTTCGGACGGTATAGCGGAAAGATGCTGCCTGATCCTCTCCGCCGATTCCTGATGATCCCTCTGCGTCTCCCCTGATCTTCCTCCGAATCTCAGAGAGGGAGGGAGGATCTGCATCGGTCATGATTTCCGGGGTGGTTTGGGCGAGGGGGCCTTCGATGGTTCCGCCAGCCCTGGAGATCCTGTTGACATATCCGGGATCATCAACAGTCTTTGGTATCACTGGCGATGAAGGCCCATACAAAGGCAGCCCGTAAGCTGCAGGATTCCCGGCAAGAACGACGGTGGCGATGTATTTCGGTACATACTCGAGGGTTTCAGCCTTGATGGCCATGGAGGTATCTATGTCCCAGAAGGTTTTTATCCCGTTGTTCTTCATGAGCCTCGTCACCGAGCCTTCACCTGCATTATACGCGGCTATCGCCAGATACCAGTCGCCGAAGATGGCATAGAGATGCTTCAGGTAAAGTGCCGCCGCCCGGGTAGATTTTTCCAGGTTCTTGCGCTCATCAACGTATTTGTTCACCTGGAGGCCGAATTTCTTCGCGGTATCAGGAATGAACTGCCAGTAGCCCGTGGCGCCCGAGCAGGATACCGCGTGGGGATTCGCTCCGCTCTCGACCAGGCAGAGGTACACGAGTTCCTTGGGCAAACCGTGTTGAGCGAAGATCTGCTCCATAACCGGACGTATCTTGTCGAGCCTGGCCAGCTGGCTCTGGAAGGTTTTCCTGTCTCTGCCGGAAAGACGGTCCATCCAGTACCTGACCTGGGGATTGACCTTATGGTCTGCGTCTTTGCCCGGGTCTTTCCTGTCAGTCACTTCCGTCTGAACCGGCTGATCCTGGAAAGGCCCTTCAGGGACAGGTTGATCAGGCTGTGGTGTTGCCAGGATTGTCTCTTTTGCGGTCTCTTGCAGCTGGGGTTCGTTGGCATCCGGGAGGGGTTGTTCCGCTGGTGTTTCCGGATCCTGGGTGGAACTCAAATCCAGGACCTGACCTGGCTGGTGTGGTGGTGGATAGTTGTAGTGGAGTGCGTGTGAACACCCCATCAGTACAAACAATAACGAGAATGGTATGATTGCCCGAAACGACCTCATCATTTATGTCACCGAATTTGTCGCCTTTTACCTGTTTATGGTGAAACCTTCAACCATTTTTTTCATCTAAAATTACGGATTGCTGGAACCGATAGAAATAAATGGATTTTTTAATCATGAAGAAAAAAGGAGAAGGCGTAAATGCAACTTCCAGTTCCACATAACAATTCCGTATCAGCGCTTGTAGGAAAATTCGACCAGTTGCCGGCATTGAGCAAGGAAGAGGAGTTCGATCTGGCGGTTCGCTTATGGGAAGGTGGAGATGTGGATGCAGCCCACAGGCTCATTACCGCAAATCTACGCAACGTTGTCCGCATCGCCATGGATTATGCCGGATACGGCCTGCCTCTGGAGGATATCGTACAGGAAGGCACCATCGGACTGATGATCGCTGTGAAGAAATTCGACCCTCACAAGGGATACCGCCTCATGACCTATGCGGTTTGGTGGATAAAGGCCATGATACATGACCACATTCTCAGATTTTTCTCCCAGGTCAAAATGGGAACCACCAAACTCCAGAAGAGACTCTTCTATGGGCTCAACCGGATGACGGCCGAAGAGGATGTGTTGGACGAACACATCACCGAGCAGTCCCATGCTCTCTCTGCGCGGCTTGATGCGGACCCCCACCAGGTAGAGGAGATCATTTCGAGACTGACGGGCAGGGACCAGTCCCTGGACAGTCCCATGACCGAAGGAAGTGACACCAGCTTCCTGGATTTTCTCGTGGACACGAGATTAAGCCCCGAAGACAGGGTCATGGAGTCTCAGCGGACATCCTTTGTCAAGAAGCAGATCGATTCGGCCCTGGAAAGACTCACTCCGAGAGAACGTGATATCGCGCGGAACCGGCTCATGGCAGAGAACCCCCTCACCCTGGAGGACCTCGGCAGGCAGTATGACATATCCAAGGAACGGGTGCGGCAGATCGAGAACAACGTGAAGGCCAAATTGAAGAAGACCCTGGCCGGTCAGGTCGACCTCATGCTGCCGTAAATTCCTCGGGGTTTAGACCATGGCCATCCGGGAAAGATCGACCGGCGCAGAGCTTATGTTTCTCCAGGACCGGATGAACAGGGTATTCGATGAGAGCCTCAGGGACAGCGTGCTTTCCCGGAATCCCGGTCATTTTGTCCCCCATGTCGACATCTACGAGGACGATGCGTCGATCACCGTCATGGTCGAACTGCCGGGTGTCAGACGTGATGAGATAACGCTCGACATCACCGACGGCGTACTCACCATAAGCGGCAGGAAACCCTTCGATCCCGGGGACGCGGCCGAAAGCTTTCATGTCGTTGAACGCCAATACGGCTTGTTCAAGCGGTCCTTCAATCTTCCCGAGGCCATCGACCTCGACCGAATCGAAGCTAACCACCATGCCGGGGTTCTTGAGGTGATCTTGCCCAAGCCCGTCTTGATCGGATCCAGGAGGATACCCATCATCAGGGAAGACGAGTGAAGGCCGCAAGGTGCACACGGTACCCTTGGGATTCCTCCGGAAAAATCCCATCGAGACGAAAGCCTTCCCCAAGGACGGGAGGTCCTCCCGTTGAGAGGTAGTAAAGCCGGCCGCCCTCATGGAGGATGCGCCGGCAGACCTTTTCAAGGGTCGACAGGGGAGAGAAGGAGCGGGCGAGCACCGCATTGAACCGACCGGTTTCTGTATGCAGGGGGTCCCATGGCAGGACCTCCACACCGGTCAGCCCGAGCAGTTCCACGACATGCCGCAGGAAGACGCATTTCTTCACGCTCCGCTCAATGAGCCAGACCTTTGCCTGCGGATGGAGGATCTTGTAAGGGATTGCCGGGAGCCCCGAACCCGAACCGAGATCGGCGATCTCCTCCTCTCGGATGCTTCCGAGCAAAGGCAGCAGGATCTGCAGCTCTTCTTCGATGCTCGCCAGCATGGCCGGCCCCATGAGGTGCATCTGGGGATTGAACCTTCTCAGTTCCCTGATCCACAATGAGATGAGCGTATCCATCATTTTCCGATACAGAACCGGGAGAAGATATCCTCAAGGATGTCTTCATCAAGGGATTCACCCGTCATCTGAGAGAGACATCCTGCCGCCTGTCTCAGGTCAATGGCGAGGGCATCCGGGGTGAGCCCCCCTTCGATGGCATTCATGCATGATTCAAGGCTCGCAGATGCCTGTCTGAGCAGGTATGCATGCCTGTCCAGGAACACCGGGTTCCTGCCATGGAGGAAGGACCGGCTCATGGCCGACATCAGACCGTCGATGCCTTTCCCGAGCTTTGCGGAAACCGGGACCGATGGGTGATGAGGATCAGGGGTAATGCTGCCCGTGATGAGGTCAGTCTTGTTCATCACCACGATGGTCCTGTCGGACAGGTTCAGCCACAGGCGTTCGTGGGGCCGTACCCCTTCCCGGGCATCAACCACATACAGGAGGAGGTCCGAGGCCTGCACCCGTCGAGCCGCAGGTGCTCCCTGAGCACATCCCGTGTGGTTCCCTCTTCATGGTGCACGATGGCCCTGTCGTATCCGATGATGGCGTTGAAAAGCGACGATTTGCCCACGTTGGGAAGGCCCGCAATAGTGGTGACAATGCCCTTATAGATACGGGACGAATCCTCGGCATCCTGGAGCAGAGAGTCTATCGACGCGGCAAGGGGGAGGATCCTTTCCTGTATCGCGGTGCCACCTGGGCCCGGATCTTCAGTGATGAATGACGCCTCTATATCAGCGAGGATATCGGTGATACCTTCCCGTAGGGCATGGATCTGCCCTGAAAGCCCGCCCTGCAGGAGGGACCGTGCCAGGTCACAGCCCGCAGCGCTTGATGAGCCGATGAGGGCACCCACCGCCTCCGCCTGCATCAGGTCAAGCTTTCCGTTCAGGAAGGCCCGCCTGGTGAATTCGCCCTTGTGTGCCAGTCGGGCCAGTCCGCTCGCCGCGATGAGGTCGAGGATACGGTCCACAACGAGAGGGTTTCCGTGGCAGCTGATCTCGGCCAGGTCCTCGCCGGTATATGAATTCGGGCAGGGGTGCAGCACTATCATGGCCTGATCGACGATCCCTCCGCGATTATCCCTGATCAGTGCAAGGTACTGCCGGTGAGGGTCGGAGACGGCCTGTGAGGTGATCCGGGTGATGACGTCGAGGGTATGCGCCCCGCTGATGCGGATGACACTGATGCCGCCATGCCCCCGGGGGGTCGATTCGGCATAGATGGTTTCTGATTCTATCGCGATGTCTTCCTCGGTACGATGACCACCTTCTTGTACACCCCCTCGCCGAGGCTCTTGGTATTCAGTCCAGGCTCATTCTTCAGCGCGAGGTGTATGATCCGGCGATCGTAGGGGTTCATCTTCTCCAGTGATATGGATTGGCCAGTACGCCGCACCTTATGACCCATCTTCAGGGCCATGGCCTTGAGGTGGTTCACGTGGCGCTGTCGGTAGCCCTCGGTGTCCAGCGTGATATAGATGGGTTCCTTCCTTGACTTGTTCACGATCCGGTTGACAACGAACTGGAGTGCATCAAGCGTCTGGCCGCGCTTGCCGATGATCAGTCCCGATCCGTCACCCATGATCTCCAGCATGCCTTCCTCGCGGATCCTGATTTCTGACGGCATGCTCATGAGTGTCAGGACCTCGCTGACGATCCTCTTCGCTTCGTCGAGGGATTCCTGTGAAGGCACGGAGCTGCGGGGTTCATCGGCTGGTTCCTGGGGCGGCGGCTGTACCCTCGACATCTCCTGACCGTTGACCTCAGTCACCGACGGGGCAGGGGAATGCCTGGCCAGGATCTTGGCTGTCTTTGTTCCCACCAGTCCGAAGAGCCCTTTGGAGCCTTCGGAGAGCACCTTGATGTCAAGATCCTCGAAATCCGTGTGGAAGGCCTTCATGGCTAGGATGATGGCCTCATCCACGGTCTTGGCTTCAAATTCGCGGTAGTCCTCTTCCATGATTCTCTCCTATGTGTGCTTCCTGTTTATATAGGCCTGCTGGACGATCGAGAGGATGTTGCTGATCAGCCAGTAGATGACCAGGCCGGAGGGGAAGTTCAGGAACAGGAAGGTGAATAGCACCGGCATGAAGAGCATGATCTTCTGCTGCATGGGGTCACCGGCGGTAGGTGTCATCTTCTGCATGACGAACTGGCTCGCCCCCATGAGGATGGGGGTGATGTAGTAGGGGTCGGCTGCCGAGAGGTCGGGCAGCCAGGAGCCCACGATATGGAACGGGGTGTGCCTGAGCTCGATGGCCTGATAGAAGACCTTGTACAGCGCGAAGAGGATGGGGATCTGCAGGAGCATGGGCAGGCAACCGCCCATGGGATTGATCTTGTGTTCCTGGTAGAGCCTCATGAGCTCCTGGTTCATCTTCTGCTTGTCGTCCTTGTACTGCTGCTGGATCTCCTTCATCAGGGGCTGGATCTTCTGGAGTTCCTTCATGGACGTGAAGCTCTTGAGCGTGAGGGGATAGAGCAGGATCTTGATGATGACGGTCAGGATGATGATGGTCCACCCGTAGCTCATGGTGTACCTGAATATCCAGTTCATGGATATGAGAAGGGGCTTGGCAATGATA
>JALOOZ010000047.1 GCA_025454155.1 Thermodesulfobacteriota bacterium | reverse complement strand
TGAAGGATTCCGTAAACCCGCTCAGCGATTCATACCCTGATGCGAAGGCCGCATCGATTACCTTCTCTCCATGGTTGATCCTGCCGAAGGCCTGTCCGATGCGGAGCGCCCGGAGATAACCCTGGAATGTCATGCCATGATGCCTTTGAAACCATCTCCGGACTCGATTCGGATCGAGCCCCCGCTGTCTGATGTCTGCATCTTTCAAACTGGTCCCCGGTGCGGTGCATACTTCATCGAAGAGGGGAAGCAGCCAATCGGGAATTCCTCCCTGCTCGTATAACGGCCTACAGATCCGGCAGGGACGGTAGCCCTGCTGCAGTGCATCCTGGGGCGTGCTGAAGAAGACCACGTTCTCCTTTTTCGGTTTTCTTGCAGTGCAGGTGGGACGGCAGAAAACTCCCGTCGTCCTCACCCCGAAAAGAAAGATGCCTTCGAACGTACTGTCTTTCCGCAGCAAGGCATCATACATCGTGTCGCCATCAGGCAGTATATGCGTCATGCCATCCACCTCTGAGACCCTTCCTTCAGACTTCATCGCGTGAGCTGCAGGCGATCATTGCCTCATTCTAGATTCGTTTCGCCTCCAGTGAAACCGGAATTTCATCAACCTTTTTTTCTCCTTGCCTACATCGAATGATCCTGTGGAGCACCATATTGATTTTCCTGAGAATATCCTTATTATGGAACCATAGTTCATGAACGGGGTCAATCCATGGCCGTCACCTACCGGCTTGCACGGATCACCGACATCCAGGCCGTGTCCGATGTCTACTGGGAGTCCATCCTGGACGTCTATCAGCGGCATGGTTTCGAGGACAGGAGGCCCTCCTATCCAGTGAACCCGTTCTATGCCTTCTGCCTCCAGGAGGAGCCTTCGGGGTTCTTTGTGGCAGAGGAAGGCACCAGGCTCGTGGGTGCCGCCTTCAGCTGGGTGCGCGGCCATCTGTGGTTCCTCTCCCACCTCTTCATTTCGCCTTCCTGCCAGGGCAGGGGCATCGGCAGGACCCTGCTGGAGCTGACGCTTCAGTACGGCATCACGGCGGGGGCAACACTCAAGGCGGTCATCACCATGGCATTCAACCCGGTGTCCCTTGCCCTGTACATGAAGGCCGGCTTGCACCCCATCCAGGACATCTATCTCATGAAGACTACAATAAAGCCTGTCCTCCCAAAAGGCCCGACTCTCGTATGTGAAAGGCAGGGACCCCTCTCATGGCAGGGCGGCGACCTGGATACTCCCGACATTGAGGCACTGGCCATGCCGAGGCAGCTGCACCACCGGTTCTACCTTGGTTTGAAGGATGCCTCATGCATCCTCTTCCGGCTCGGAGGAAGGGTTGAAGCCTATGCGTACCTGTGGAAAGACGGCCGCATTGGCCCTGTGTCCGCACTGGCGGACTCTCCCTATGATGCCATCCTGCATACGGTCATGGAGGAGGCCCGGCAACACTGCGATGACCTCTCCCTGCTGGTGCCCGGATCGAACGGCACTGCCATGAAATTTGCCCTTTCCCGTGGGTTCACGGTCATCATGCCCTATGTCCTTCTCTCCTCGGAATCTTTCGGCAGATGGGACCACTACCTCTTCCACTCGCCGGGCATGATGTGAGGCAGGCCCCTCCTGTCCAGACCCTTCTTTCGCATTGCGGAACTCGGATTATTATTGTAGCGGCTGAGACAGAACAGCAATCACCGCGAAGAGGTCAGAATGGAAGGGAACGCGAACCGGCTGAAACTGCTCCCTCAGATGGTCACCCTTGTATTCCTATGCACCCTGGTTCTCGCCTCAGGATCATTGGCCCAGGAAAACGCGGTCAACGAGGTAAGGATCGGCAACATCCTCCCCCTCTCCGGTCCGTCGGCCAAGGCGGGAAAACAGAACCAGAGCGCCATCGAGCTGGCCACCGAGCACATCAACGCCGGAGGGGGGATCAAGTCGCTTGCCGGGGCGAAACTCGTCAATGTCTGGGCCGACAGCAGGGGGGAGGTAGCCTTCGGTATGACGGCGGCAGAGCAGCTCATCAAGACCGACAAGGTGAGCGTCATCTCCGGTGCGTGGAATTCAGCAGTCACCTATCCCACCTCCCAGGTGGCCGAGCAGGCGAGAATCCCTTATGTGGTACCCGTATCCGTCAGGGACACCATCACCGACCGCGGCTTCAAGTACGTCTTCCGCACAGCCCCAAAGGACAGCTGGCGCTCCCGCGACCAGTTCAGGTTTCTCAAGGACATGGGGAAGTCCACTGGCACGAAGGTCGAGGCCCTGGCACTGATATTCGAGGACGGCGGCTGGGGTAGATCCCTGAAAGACCAGTGGACAAGGCTTGCTGCATCCCAGGGGTACAAGGTGGTCCTGGTGGAACCCTATGCCGCCTCCGCCTCAGACCTGACCGTGACGGTCATGAAGATCAGGAATGCCCAGCCCGATGTTATCCTGCTGGCATCCTTCACCGAGGATGCGGTCCTTCTGGCAGGCACCATGTCAGCCCTGAAGGTCAGGGCAAAGGCGGTCATCGCCAGCGGAGGCGGTCATGCCAGCCGCACCTTCACGAAGAATGCCGGGATTTCCTGCGAATACCTCTTCGATGTCTCCGGATGGGAGCCCGACATGAACAGGCCGGCCATAGCCCCGCTCAGTGAGCAGTTCATGAAGCGGTACGGATTCGAGCTCTCCGCCGAGACCGTGGATGCCTTTGCCTCGGTCTATGTCATAGCCCATGCCCTGGAGGTGGCCGGGTCCATGGATCCGCAACACATCCGTGGGGAGCTGAAGGACATTGACATGTGCAGGGGCAAGGGCTGGCTCGGTATCGACATCCTGGCATACGACTGCATTGAGTTCGACAAGACAGGACAGAACGAGAACGCCTGTCATGTCATGGTCCAGTTCCGGAACGTCAGCGGTGCAGTTGAGCGGGTGACCGTCTGGCCTGATTCAGTGGCCCGGAAGGGTTTCAAGCCCGTGTTCCCAGCGCCTTAGATCCCCTCATCGAAATACTGCACCTGATAGGTTTCGACCTCCGGCTTGGATTTCCTCCAGGCGTCGCGGGGAAGACCGGCCTTCATGCACAAGTGCTCCAGAAAATCCTCTTTGTCGGGAAGCTGCTCCCAGACCTGGGGCAGGAAGGTGGCGGCTGAAAAACCCTGCCGGATTATGACGCCGTCGACGCCCGGTCTGAGCTTGCTCAGAAGGTCTTCTGCACTGCTGTAGGGAAGAGGCTTGGGATCGGTGAGAACGCTCACCTCGATGTGAATCCTGTCCAGTTCATTCTTCTTCAATGCAGGGAACCGGGGATCCCTGAAAGCCGCGTTCACGGCGTTGTGCCTTACCCCCTCCGTTATGGAGTCTCGCGCCTCCAGGCTACCTATGCACCCCCTCAGCTCCTTGCCGATGGTCAGGGTCACGAAGGTTCCGGCCCTGGCCTTGAATGCCTCATCCTGGAGCGCCTTGTCGACCTTCGGATCGGGTGAACCAAGGACACCCAGCTTCTCCTGGATGGACTTCCGTGCCAGGGCCACCAGTGTTTCGCCCTGTTCCCTGGTGAAACGCTCTTCCATAGTCTGACCCCCCGGACAAGGGTACGGCATGACCGACCAGGATGAGGACTGCCATGCTGGCTCATAAGAATGCACCTATTCGAGGTGGTGTTCAAGAAGGAAAAAACCGCAAAGAGGAGGACAGATCCGGGTGAGGATCATCCCCCTCACGTGTACTTATGGTGCTCAGACCGCCAGGGCAGCCTGCATGGGATACGTTGTACGACTCACTCCCAGCAGTTCACTGACGGTCGCCTTGAGTGTGGTGAAGTCATGGGACTTCACCACATAGGCATCAGCAGCTATGGTGAGCGGGTGATTCTTGTAACCTGAGAACGCGGAATGGATGATGATGGGGGAATCAACCTTTGATTTGAGGATGTGCCCCATGGTTTCGAACCCATCCATCCTGGGCATGCGTATGTCCAGGATGATGAGATCGGGGCTTGGCGAGCCATCGGCCTGGAGCATGGACAGGGCCTCAACACCGTCGGACGCGACCACCACCTCGTAACCGTCATCGACAAGCTCTTCCTTGATAAGGTACTGAAGATGCCTGTCATCCTCCACCAGCAGTATCCTTTTCATTTCATTGCCTCCACTGAACCACCGAGCTCTCCTTGATAGTGGCCCCCATCCCGTTCACCCATCGTGATGCATCCCCATGGGCCTTTGCTCACGACCATTGTTTTGCACGAAAGGTGCCAGAATTGCCCCATTGATTAAGTCAAAGATATCATGATGATACATCTTTCATCCCACGATCCCGGCATATTTTCAACAGATCCCGGAAGGTGATAGTCATTTTATTGACGATCTTGACCGCCCTCACCCATCAGGTATAGAGTCCAGCACTATCCCATGATACTGAAGAAGCTCATAAACCAGGGTATACGTATCACCAGTGTTTCTGACCATCTGCATGTGATTCACGGCAATAACCGTGGCCGGTCGCCTTTCTGCAATGCCTTCCTCGTCCTGGACACCGTGAATGTGCTGTTCGATGCCGGCTGCGGCCTGGACATCATCAAGAAGCTCTGTTCAGAGGTGCGCATCGACCGGGTGTTCGTGTCCCACTCCCACCTTGACCATACGGCGGGTTGCTGGCTCCTCCAGGACTCTGGCGCCGAGATCATGGTCCCCGAAGAGAACTGCGACAGCATCGCGAGCGCCGATCTCCTTGCACTGCGGGCAGTGGGCGAGGAGCTCTTCACGTCCTGGATGGACACCTACCCGTCCATGACCGGGTTCAGAGACTTCACCATTACCGATACCTTCAGCCACGGATATGAATTCTCCACTGGCCACCTGGGGTTCACCGCCCTGTATACCCCGGGGCATCTGAACGACCACTACTGCTTCTGGATGCCGGACGAACGGATCATCCTGGGCTTCGACATCGACCTGAGCCCCTTCGGTCCATGGTACGGCAATCCGGAGAGCGACATCGACTCGTTCAGGAATTCCATAACCCGGGTCATGGATATGCCTGCTGAGATCTACCTCTCATCCCACGCCCGGCCGATAAGGAATCCATATATCCAGAAGCGGCTACAAGCGTATGCCGCATTCTTCGATGAGCGCGACCGGCAGATCCTTGACCTCATGACCCGGTCTCCCGCCATGGCCATGGAGGACCTCGTGAGGCTTTCGCCCTTCTACGATGCCGACCATGCCTCCGTTTCGGACGAGCTTCTCTGGTTTGGTGAGGAGCAGATGATCAGGAAGCACCTGGACAGGCTCATGGAACGAGGACTGGTCGTGCATGAGGGTGGGGGTTACGGGATCAAGAGATAGACAATCAGCCAGCAGAAAAAACTTGGCCCGCTCATTTCGCGCGGAACCATAGTACCTATCTTGCTGTGCAGGATGGAGGCTCTAGAAAATAAACCTTCTCCACGCCACGTTCAGTGCAATCCCGATGCAGATGAGGTTGATCACCATGAAGGAGCCCCCATAGCTGATGAAGGGCAGCGGTACACCCACGACCGGAAAGATGCCAACGGCCATGGAGATGTTGATGAACACATGTAGCGTGAAATAAGCGGCAATGCCGAAGCAGAGCAGAGCCCCGAAACGATCTTTGGCTTTGAGCCCCACGGTGATGATCTTGGTGATGAGCATCATGTAGAGAAAGATGAGCAGGCCTGATCCCAGGAACCCCCACTCCTCCGCCACCACTGAGAAAATGAAGTCCGTGTGGTGCTCGGGCAGGAATTTGAGCTGGGTCTGGGTGCCTTGCAGGAATCCCTTGCCGATGAGCCCGCCAGAACCCACGGCTATCTTGGACTGAATGGCGTGGTATCCGCTGCCCAGGGGGTCCCGGGAGGGGTCGAGGAAGGTGAAGATCCGCAGCCTCTGGTAGTCCTTGAGGGAGAACCAGAGAAACGGCAATCCTGCAAGGAAGAGACTTCCCAGCGTGAGGAGCGTGGAACGCCTGATCCCCAGCATGAGGAACATGGCAGCCGCGATGAAGGAGACTATCCCGGCCGTTCCCAGGTCGGGCTGCAGAAGGATCAGGGTCACGGGCACGAGGATGACGAGTGCCGGGAAAAAGAGCTCCCGCATGCCGTGGATGATGATATGTTTCTTTTTCTCCGCCCAGTAGGCCATCCAGATGATGACAAAGACCTTGGCGAGCTCGGAGGGCTGCATGCGGAAAGGGCCGAAGATGAGCCATCGCCGGGCGCCGGAGATCTCTCTGCCGATGATGAGCACGAGCACCAGCACCACCACCACGGCACCGTACAGGGGCCAGGCCGAGTACATGAGGTTCCGGTAGTCCACGGCAAAGGCGACGACCAGGAAGACGGTGCCGATGCATATCCACAACAGCTGTTTGAAAAAGATCCCGCTTCCCGTGCCCGAGGTGGAGCTGTACACACAGAGCAGTCCGATGGCCATGAGGAAGACCGTGGTCAACAGGATGCCCCAGTCGAGCGTTTCAGTTATCTTGGCGTACCTGCTCACGCATGCCCTCTTTGAGAAGGTAATAGCCCTTTATCACGTCCCTGACAATGGGCCCTGACACCGCACCGCCATGACCACCGTGCTCGACAAGCGCCACCACCACGATCTCGGGTTTCTCCACGGGGGAAAAGCCGAAGAACCAGGCATGGTCACGAAGTTTGTACGGGATGTCGGATTCGTCGGGAAGCTTCGATACGTACCCCCTTGCCACCTGTGCCGTACCGGTCTTGCCACCCATGGAGATCTCCTTGTCCCAGAGGGAATGCGCCGTGCCGTGGGCATCCTCCACCACGCCCTTCAGGCCGGCCTTGATGAGGTCGATCTGACGGCCCGGGATGCCGAGATCACGTTCCAGAACGGGCTTGTCCGCGGCGATGATCCTGGGGGTATAAAGGCGGCCGCCGTTGACCACAGCACTCATGGCCTTGGCCATCTGGATCGGTGTCACCAGCGTGTATCCCTGCCCGATGGCCGCAATCACATGCTCGCCGGGATGCCATGGCTGTCCGAACCGTTTGCGCTTCCAGGCCTTGGTCGGCATCAGCCCGGGGGACTCGTCGGGAAGTACGATGCCTGTCCTTGCGCCGAGCCCGAGCCGGAATCCCACTTCTGCGATGGCGTCGATGCCCAGCGCCCTGCCCAGTGTGTAGAAATAAACGTCGCAGGAACGTACGATGCCCTCGACCAGGTCGACACTCCCATGTCCCTCCGGCTTCCAGCACTTGAAGACCACCCTGCCCAGGTTGAAGTGCCCGGGGCAGAACACCCGTGCATTCGGGTCAAGGATGCCGGCATGAAAGCCCGCCAGGGTGACCACGATCTTGAAGACCGAACCGGGTGGATACGCCCCCCGCATGGCCCTGTTCTCCAGGGGGTGCATGGGATCTCCGATGATGTCCTTCCACTGCTGGGGGAGCATGGAAACGGCAAAGATGCTGGGATCGAAGCCAGGCGTGCTCTCCATGACCAGCACCTCGCCGGTGGAGGGCGCCATGGCCACCACCGCACCGGCCTTGTCGCCCAGGCCCTGCCGGGCAATGGCCTGGAGATCCTGGTCGAGGGTGAGCTTCACGTCGTGACCGGGGATCGGCTCCTTTTCATCAAGCACCCTGACGCGCTGGCCCCGTGCATCCACCTCGAAGACACGTTTGCCCTTCGTTCCCCTGAGCGTGCCCTCGCTGACCAGTTCGATCCCGCTTTTGCCGATGAGGTCACCCGGTGCATAATCCTGCCCCTCCTTCTCTTCGAGCTGCCGCTTGGATATCTCACCGATGTAACCCAGCGCGTGACAACCCAGAGAGCCGAACAGGTACTCCCTCTCGGGAATGGTCTCTATGGAGACACCGGGGAGATTGAACACCTCCATCTCCACCTTGGCCACTTGATTGAACGTGATGTCCCTGGCAACGACCAGGGGGTCATACGGTTTGCTCTTGCCCTTGAGGATGGCCTGCAGGATCTCGGAAGCAGGCTTGTCGAGAAGGGGGGCAAGACGCATGGAGATGTTCTTGGGATCGGAGATGTCCTCGGGAAGCACCATGACGTTGAATGCGGGCCTGTTGTCGGCAACCACGACTCCATCACGATCGAAGATCTTGCCCCGTGGGGCGGGCACCGAGATGATGCGTATACGGTTGTTCCGGGAAAGCCCTTCGTAATACGATCCGTTGATGATCTGCATGACAAAGAGCCGCAGGGTCAAGATTCCGAGAAGGATGAAAACGAAGGCGATCAGATACCGGGACTTGCTCTTGATGTCCTCATCGAGGTGCGGGTTCGTGATGTTAGGTTTCATAGGCCCTCTTCACCCTCCCCACCAGAGAGACCATGAGGGGGCTGAAACACCCGGTGAGAACCGAACCCAGCACCAGCGGGATTGTCTCCATCGGTACCAGGCTGATGTCAAGGAACACCACCAGAGAAAAAGAGGCCATGGCGGAGAATGCAGCGGCGAGCATGACCTGGGTCATGACATTCTCCAGATAAATGATATCCTTGAGGATGTCGATTCCTACAAAGGCGAAGAGATAGAACAGGGGGAGAAGGCCTGGCCGGGCACCTGAAAAGGCCTGGAGAAGGAGGGAGGCGGCAAGGACGAAGAGGATTCCCTGGGAGAAACCCAGGTGGACAATGACGCCGATGACCATACCAAGGAGGAGATCAACACGGAGAGGGCTCCAGAGACCCGGAACAAGGACGGTTTGGATGAATGCCGCCAGAAAAATGATGCCCAAGAGACTAATCTGCGTCTTCAGCACGGAACCCCACCCCGAATACACCCTCGATCTTGGACATCTGCACGCTGGGGCTGATCGTTATCATGACAAAGATCTTGTGGGGGTCCCGCCTGACCTCGGAAATCTGTCCGACCCTGATCCCCTTCGGGAAGCGTCCTTCCAGGCCGGAAGTCACCACCATATTCCCCACCTCCACCATTTCTGTGCTTCGGACATACTCCAGATTCAGCACGTTCGTGCCCGTCCCCTTCACGATCCCCTTGACCTGGGTCTCTTCGATGACTGCGGGCACGGCACTGTTGGGGTCGGTGATGAGCAGGATCTGGGAGGTGTGCGGTGAGACAGCGATCACCCTGCCCACCAGGCCCAGGGGGGAAACCACCGGGGTGTCCACGGCAAAACCGTGCCTCTTCCCCCGGTCGATGATGACAGTCCTGAAGATCACGCTGATGTCCTGTGCCAGCAGATGTGCCGGCAGGAGGTGATATTCCCCGTGCTCGGATTTGAAGTCCAGCATGGCCCTCAGCCTCTCGTTTTCCGACTTCAGGCCCTGCATGGCCATGTGCCGGAACCTGAGCTGCTCGAGCTGCTTTCTGAGTTCCCTGTTCTCCCTGCGGGTATTGACCAGGGCGACATAGTCGGTCCACAGGGCGGAGGCGATCCTGAAAGGAGCAGTGACAATCCTCTCGGCTATGAAAAACCCTTCCCGGACAGGGCTCAGCCCGCTCGAAAGCGAGCGGTATTGCCCCAGGGAGAGCAGCACGATCACGATCGCGGATGCTATGACGACGAGGATAATCTTGTTCGTGCCGCCGCGTTCCATCAACTTGGTATGGTGACATCCCTCAGCAGATCGATGTCATCCAGCAGCTTTCCGGCACCCCGTGCCACTGTGGATAACGGGTCTTCCGCGATGATGACCGGCAGGCCCGTCTCCTCCCGGATGAGCTTGTCGAGGTTCTTGAACAGCGCACCGCCTCCGGTGAGCACTATGCCTCGATCCACGATGTCCGCCGCCAGTTCGGGGGGCGTCTGCTCGAGGGCGACCCGCACGGCATCGATGATGGTCCGCACCGGCCCCTGGCATGCCTTGCGGATCTCTTCCGAGCTGATGGTGAAGATCTTGGGGATACCGTCGACCAGGTCTCTTCCCTTGACCTCGATGGTCTTTTCAACATCGTCGGCCGCAGCCGATCCAATCATGATCTTGATGATTTCCGCCGTTCTTTCACCTATCAGCAGGTTGTACTCCCGCTTGATGTACTGCATGATGGCCTGGTCGATCTTGTCACCGGCCACCCGTACGCTGTTCGTGTAAACAATGCCGGACAGAGAGATCACCGCCACCTCCGTGGTTCCTCCGCCGATGTCCACGATCATGGAACTGATGGGTTCGGTGACAGGCAACCCGGCTCCTATGGCCGCTGCCATGGGCTCAGCGACGATGAAGACCTCGCGGGCCCCTGCCGCTTCCGCCGACTCCTTGACCGCCCTCTTCTCCACCTGGGTGATGCCCGAGGGCACACAGATGATGACCCTGGGTCTCACGAAGAGCCTCCTCTGGTGCACCTTGGTGATGAAGTACTTGAGCATTGCCTCGGTGGCCTCGAAGTCCGCGATGACACCGTCCTTCATGGGTCTGATGGCCTGGATGTTTTCCGGAGTCCTTCCCAGCATCTTCTTGGCCTCGGTACCCACCGCAACGATCCGGTTGACCCCGCCGTGCTCCTGCTTTACGGCCACCACCGATGGCTCCGAGAGCACGATCCCCTTGTCCCTCACGTAGACCAGGGTATTGGCAGTGCCCAGGTCGATGGCGAGATCGTTCGAGAACAGTCCTGAAACCCATTCCAAGACCATACGACGCTTCTCCTTTCGGTTGTGTGGATCGGTGTTGTGCCAGTCTTAACAAATGCACCGGCCTTTTACAAGGTCATAGGATGTCCGATGCGGTTGCGGAATCCTCCTCTTTATGATAGCAAGGCACATCGATGGACTCAACTTGTAGCATAATCCTGGCCGCCGGGAAAGGCACGAGATTGAAATCGGACCTGCCCAAGGTTCTCCACGAGATACTTGGGCATCCCCTCATATTCTACTCACTTGCCCTGGCCGGCGATGTATCACGGAGCATGATCGCGGTAGTGGGCCACGGACGCGACTTGGTGATGAGCTATCTGGATACTTTCCCCGTGAAGATCGCGGTCCAGGAACCTCAGCTCGGCACCGGCCATGCCATTCTCATGGCAAAGGGGGCTCTCGACCAGACCAATACCCTCGACGTCCTCATCCTGCCTGGAGACATGCCGCTCATCAGGAAGGAGTCGCTCAGGGGTTTGCTGAGCTCCTTTCACCAGGCAGAAGCTGACGTGGGTATCCTCACTGCACGCATCCAGGACCCCTTCGGCTATGGGAGGATCGTCCGCGACAGGAGCGGGAAAGTGAATCGCATCGTAGAGCACAACGACGCCACTGAAGATGAACGCGCCATCAACGAGATCAATACGAGCGTGTATGTCATGAACAAGGCTTTCCTCCTGTCTTCAGTGGAGCGCCTCTGCCCCCAGAACACAAAGGGGGAACTCTACCTGACGGACGTGGTGGCCATGGCGAGCAAGGTCGTGTCATATACGGTCACTGATCCTGACGAGGCCCACGGCATAAACTCCAGGGGGCAGCTCGCCTTTGCCCAGGAAAGGATGCAGCAGCGGATCAATTGTGGCCACATGGACGATGGTGTTACCCTGGAAGACCCCAGTACTATCTGGATAGGGCCTGCCGTCCGGATCGGAAGGGACGTGAGGGTCTGGCCCGGCACCCATATCCTGGGATCAAGCCGGATAGAAGATGGTGTGACGATAATGCCGAATGCATGGATCAGGGAAAGCCATATCGGCCCGGACAGTCTCATCGGCGCGGGATGTGTCATCGAAAACAAGACCATCGGGCGGCAAAGCACCATAGCGCCCCATACGCTTCTGGGTTGAGGACACCCTGTCGGCCGATTGACTTTCATCCCTTCAGGACCTACATTGAGATCATGGACTGGCTGAAGAGCATCTTCAAGAACGCCCACGACGAGCCCGAGCCGCCCGACCCGGAAGATTTGTCCGAGGTCCTGCCCGTACTACCCCTCAAGGACGCCATCCTTCTGCCGGGTGCCGTTCTGCCGCTCATCGTGACGAACCCGACATCCGCCGCACTCATCAAGGACTTCAACAGCACGAACAGCCCCATCGTGGCGGTGGGCATGAAAAAACCCCATGAGCCTCTCCCTGCAGTATGGGAGAACCTCTATCGTGTCGGATGCGTTGCACGGATCACCAAGATCTCATCGAATAAACCGGGGGAGCTCTCCATCATGATCAAGGGCTTCCAGAAGGTCCGTCTCGAGGAGAAGGTCACAGACGATCCATCCATGAGGGTTCGCATCACCTACCTGAGGGAACAGCTGGAGCCGAACAGGCAGGTGTATGCCCTTGCACTCTCCACCAGGGACATCCTCGCCCAGCTCGCCCGCTTGTCATACCAGAACCTGGACACCATTCTCTCAAACCTCGCAAAGATCAAGGACCCCCTCATGCTGCTGGCAACCACGGCAACGAACCTGCCCATACCGGGCACGAAAAAGCAGCAGATCCTTGAAGAGCACGACCTGGAGAGTAAATACACCATCCTTTACGAGGCATTACGGGAAGAACTCGATATCCTCGAGCTCTCGTCGAAGATAACAGAAAAAGCCAGGGGTGAGATCAACCACGCCCAGAGGGAGTACTATCTCAGACAGCAGCTCAAGGCCATCAAGAAGGAACTTGGAGAAGCCGGGGGCGACCTGGATGACGAGATGGATGAGCTTCGCAAGGAGATCGATGCCAAGGGACTGCCCGAGGTGGTCAGGACAGAAGTGGACAAGGACCTCAAGCGCATTTCGCGGATGCAGCCGTCCTCGTCCGAGTATGTCACCATCCGCACCTACCTGGACTGGATCCTCGACCTGCCATGGCAGGAATGCTCCGAGGACAACCTTGATATCGATAATGTCGAGAAGATACTGGACGAGGACCATTTCAACCTGAAGAAACCGAAGAAGCGCATCATCGAATACCTTTCGGTGAAAAAACTCAAGCGGGACCTCAAGGGACCCATCCTCTGTTTCGTAGGTCCGCCGGGTGTGGGTAAGACATCCCTGGGCAAGTCCATAGCCAGGGCAATGGGAAGGAAATTCGTCCGCATCTCCCTGGGGGGCGTCCGGGACGAGGCGGAGATACGTGGCCACCGAAGGACCTACATCGGCGCCCTGCCGGGGAGAATCATCAACGGCATCAAGACCGCAGGCACCACGAATCCGGTATTCATGCTCGACGAGATCGACAAGCTCACGAGGGATGTACACGGCGACCCGGCATCGGCTCTGCTGGAGGCCCTCGATCCGGAACAGAACAGCCACTTCACGGACCACTATCTCAATGTGCCCTACGATCTTTCCAGGATATTCTTCATCACCACGGCCAACGTGGTGGACACCATCCCGGCTGCGCTCAAGGACCGCATGGAGATCGTGGAGATCGAAGGATACACCCACGAGGACAAGGTCCAGATCGCGCGGAACTACCTCACCCCCAAGGAACTCGAGGCCAACGGCCTCGCCGGCAGGTGCATCGATTTCACCGACGAGGCCATCACTCATATCATTCGCCACTACACGAGGGAATCGGGTGTGCGGAACCTCCAGCGAGAGATCGCATCGGTCCTCCGCATGATTGCCGCCCGGGTGGCAAGGGGATGCACCGATGCATTCGCCATCGATGCCCATTTCATCGAAAAGGCCTTGGGCCCCATCCGTTATCTGCCAGAGTCCAAGCAGCGGACCCGCATCCCCGGTGTAGCCACAGGTCTCGCCTGGACGCCGTTCGGCGGCGAGATCCTGTTCGTGGAGTCGGCCCTGGTGCAAGGCAAGGAGGAGATGATCCTCACCGGTCAGATGGGCGATGTCATGAAGGAATCCGCCAGGCTTGCCCTGAGTATCATCAAGGCCATGGGCCGAAGCCTCGAAAAGGAATACGGGCTCCACATCCATGTGCCGGCAGGGGCCATCCCCAAGGACGGTCCGTCAGCCGGGGTGACCATCGTCACCTCCATTGTCTCGCTGCTTACGGAAAGGGCTGTCAGAGACGACCTCGCCATGACCGGGGAGATCACCCTGCGTGGGGTAGTGCTTCCGGTGGGCGGCATCAAGGAAAAGGTGCTGGCCGCCCGCAGGGCCGGGATCTCAACCATCATCCTTCCAAGAATGAACGAGAAGGATCTGCGTGACATCGAGCCTTATGTAATCGACGACCTCACCATTCATTTCGTGGAGAACATCGAAGAGGTGCTCGCCATCGCCTTCCCCGAAGGTCCTGCCGGCATTTTCGCCGCTTTCGACCACACTGATGGGGACAATCTCGGCCTCGGTGCCCCTAGGTCGCCACTGTAGCAAACGACATCGCAGCAGCCTTGACCTCCTGTTCCATGACCTCGGGGGTATGGGCCGTACTGATGATCGCAGCCTCGAAGGGGGACGGTGCCAG
>JALOOZ010000210.1 GCA_025454155.1 Thermodesulfobacteriota bacterium | reverse complement strand
GGGTGCGGGCCTCCTGGGCGCTGATGATCCCCCTGTTCACCTGGTCCTGCACCAGGGAGTGGTCCACGGTGAGCTGCTTGAGCTCACCGCCCCGGAGCCGGTAGGTACGGCTGTCGCCCACGTGGCCGATGACCACCTCGTCGCCCCGGGCCGAGAGGATCTCGGCGGTGCAGCCCATGCCCGCATGGTCGGGATTCGCTGCCACGTGCTGGAGCATCCGGGTGTTCGCTTGGGTGAAGGCGCGCTTCACCTTCTCCTCAAGGCCGGTCGTATCATTCCGGTCGGCGAAGACCTCCACGCAGGTGTCCACGAAGATGCCGCTCGCGATCTCGCCGGCAGCAGCTCCTCCCATGCCGTCGGCCACGGTGCAGAAACCCAGGTCGGGCCTCGCCGCAAAGGCGTCCTCGTTGTTCGTGCGCTTCAGCCCCACATCACTCGTGCCGAAGTATTCCACCTTCATGCTTGTGACCTTCCTCTCATCTCAACCTGCGTCATTGTATGAACGGCCGCCAGGCACCATTGCCATGGGGGACTCCCCGCTTGGACGTCTTCCATCAGCCTAGATGGGGTCAAAATCGAAGCCGAACATCCGGGGGTTCTCGCAGATCACCGCTGCGGAAAAGATGTAGTACACGTAGTCATAGGTCTCCTTCGGGATCCTGGCCTTCTTCATGAGGGACCAGAAGTTCCGCTCCCTGGGATTCTCCGGCATGCCCCTGAGGATCTCCCTGATGTTGTTTTCTCCCCAGTTGTACGAAGCCATGACCAGGAGCCCTGACGCCTGGGCCTCGGTGTTGTTGATGTCCCTGAGGTACCGGGCCGCGGCCCTGGTGGCCTTGGCCGCGTGGAACCGTTCGTCGAAGGGGTCGAACACCGGCTCTTCGTAGCGGGGACCGATCTTCAGCCCGTAATGCTCCGCGGTCTCGGGGATGAACTGCCACATGCCCTTGGCATAGCCGTACCTGGTGGCCCTGCCCACCGCGTTCGGCAGGAACTCGCTCTCCCTGAGCGCCAGGAAGAGGAACTGCCTGGGCAGGTTGTTCTCCGCCAGGGCCTGCCCGATCATGGCGGTATACCCGTAGGCCTGCGCCCGTTCGATGGCTGTCTGGAGCCGTCTTGTGGATTTCCACATGGTGATGTAGCGCATCACCTCGTTCACGAATCCCTCGGGCACGTTCACGTCGCACTCGCCGAAGGTGCGGGCCATCTTGAAGATGGCCTGCTTCTCCAGGGGCGCCTTCTTGTACACCCCGATCTCGGACACGAAGTTGTCGTACTGCCTGGACAGCTCGCCCAGCTGCCTGCGCTTTTCGAGCAGGTCCTCGATCTGCGCGCTGTCTGCATTCAGCAGGACGATGTCCTCGAGCTGCCCGATCTGGATCTCCAGGGACTTCATGGCATAGTAGATGTTCTCCGCCGTCTTCCGCATGGCCTCGAGCTTCTGCTTCTGGCGGACAATGACCTGCTTCTGGTGGTAGATGATCCCGCTGGTGACGGCGGCGACGATGACGGCGACGCCAAGGACCGCACCGATGACATAGAGGTACTTCTTCGATTTCGTCTTGTGCGCCCGCTCGAAGGCGCGCCGGAACATGAGGGTCTGCTCTCCGATCTCCCCGGACCCCTCCTTGTCGAAATAGTGCCTTATGATCTGGGTCTCGGAGGAGAACTCACGGGCGGGTTCCGGGGCCTCCTCGACCCTGGGCGGCTGTGGCCGTTCGATGGTGAACTCCAGGAGCGGGCCCCCTGCGCCGAGCTCGACCCGGGCGCTGTCCGGCAGCACGGCTTCCTGGATGCGCTCGCCGTTCAGAAAGGTTCCGTTGGTGCTCCCCAGGTCCCTGAGCCGCCACTGCGTTCCGTCGAATACGACCTGGAGGTGGGTGCGGCTGATGCAGTCGTCCTTGAGCTGGAAATCGCTCTCCGTGGTCCTTCCGATGGAGAAGGTGGAGCCGAAGCGCTTCTCGGGTTCGGGGGCGTGGCCCCTGAGCACCGTCACCAGGACCTGCGCTGTACCCTCTCCGCTCGTGCGGTTACCGTTGTCCGGGATCATGGAACGTTCGTGGTCACCTGGCCGGGAAAGGAGATGGTGATGGCGCCGCCCCAGCTGCACATGCACTGGGAGGAGCTGCTGAGCGCCGGCATGTTGGCGATCATCACGGTCGTCGACCCCGGAGCCCAGGGGGCCGTGGTGACCGGCACACAGGGCATGGGGGTGAGCACTCCCAGCGCCGCCGACGTGGCCGAGGCCACTGAGGGATTGGTGATGGACATGCACATGCCGAAGGGCATGATGTTCACCATGGGGATGTTGTCCATGATGTTCGCTGCAGGCATGTTGGAGCACATGGTCCTGTTGGTGGGCATGACCGTCAGGGTGCCCGGCGCAGCGCCGAAGGAGCACATCAGTGTCGCACCGGAGACTACGAGCTGAGACATGGCAGAATCCCTTTCATCTTCAAGGCGGGAACGGGTAGCCGCGCAAGGTCATGAACGGAGGCGGCGGAGTCGTGTACGTCACACCGAGGGCGCTGGTGCAGAAGCGCTCCGCAGCTGTGTAGTCCTCTTCGGTGATGATGTTGTTGGCATAGAGCACCGGCTGGTCCGGGAAGTTGTAGCTCAGCGCATCCAGCACGTTCAGCCGGACTGACTTGTCAAAGAGGCCCGGGACGTGGATGACGAGGGGGGATCGCAGCAGGCCGGCCAGGGCCTTCAGGCTTCGCGGAGTGCCCATGAGGGCCAGCGGTCCCAGGGCCATGGCGAGCTCCCTGCCGTCGGCCGCCGTGTCCACGGCGGCCAGGTACTCGTCTTCGATGGCTTTTGCGCCCAGGGCTGCACGGGCGATCCTCGCCGCCTCCTCCTCAATCCACTCCGAGGACCTGGCCAGAGACTCCACCAGGACCTTTTGCTCGACCGGCTTGGCTTTGGCCACCAGCAGGAAGGCTTCTTCGCAGGGCTCGTCGATCAGGGACTTCACATAGGCATCCTCGAAGGGGGCAAGGTCCCCGGGGGTGACGAGCTTTCTCAGGGCGTCCAGGGCCGCCTCCCGACCGAGATCAGCCTTTGCCAGGCCGGGTCCGGAAAGGATCGCGATGATCCGCCGGTCGCGCAGCACCTCGGCGCCCTCGGGCGTCAGCGGGTCGGTCTCCAGCCCTATCTGCACCAGGAGGTCCACGATCTTCTCCCGGGCCTGCGCGTCGGAGTCGGCCAGCCCCCTGCCAAGTACCTCGAGGGCGGTGCCGTCGGGCCGGCCGTTCGTGATGAGCCCGGCAAGGGGACCCCTGACATTCTCCCCTCTCCTGAAGGCGTCTATGTAGTCATGGGCGTCTGTGATCATCTCAGTCGCGGGGGATGGAATCCCACTGGTTCTGGGTCCCGGGTTCGTGCATCTTTGTCCGGGGGCAGTACCGGAGCCTGTGGTCGGTCCAGGCCTGCTGCCAGTGCATGGTATTGGTAACGTCGTCGACATCCCTGAGGGCAAGGTCGTGATGGCTCACCTCATGGGGCACCGTCCATTTGATGACGTCCAGGTCCGCATTGCCCTCGATGATGGTGATCGGCTCGCTGGCCCAGCCGCCTGCAGGAAATTCCAGGGGGTCTCCCTCGGCGTGGGCATAGGCCGGTGTTCCCCTCGTGATGGTAATGGTGCTGACCGCAGAGCCCGTGACATGTACGGTCTCCTCTGTGGCGCCGGTACCCAGCAAAACCGGGTAGTTCGGATCATAGTTGAACACGCTTGGTGCCGTGACGGTGATGGTGGTGTCCGTATCGTTGACTGCTGCGCTCAGGTAGTAGTAGGACTTCATGGTGCGGACGATGACCACCCGGGTCTTCCTACCAGTGCCCCGAAGAGCCCTCCGGATTGCGTCAAGCTCTGCTCCTCCGGCATTCGCGATGTCATAGGAGAGCGCCCTGTTGCCGTCGAGGTCATAGTGCACCCGCGTCACGCCGTTGTCCCGTTCATAGTTGTGAAGCCTGAACTTGACCACGCCCTGCTTCAATTTCTCGTTCTCGTCGTCTTCGTGTGAGGCGTAGTCGGCGTCCGGGAATCTCAGGTTGGTCCCGATCTTTGCAATGACAACGTCAACCTTTTTTTCCTTGTATACATGGACCTCCATGCCGGCGAACGGGTGGGCTTCCGGGCAGGTGCATGTGGCATGCAGCATCGTGCTGTCACTGGGCCTGGACCCGGCGTTCAGTCGCAGGTCGAAGGTGGCGCTCCCTTCCGGATCCCCCGGCCTGCATACGCGCCGGGAATCGC
>JALOOZ010000209.1 GCA_025454155.1 Thermodesulfobacteriota bacterium | reverse complement strand
TTTCAGGGTTCAGCACAAGGGCAGGTATGTCAATCCTCTGCACCTGGCGCCAGTCAATGGACCCAGGCTTTATGGATCCTCGCTGGCAGGGTTCAGGCGCGTCAGCATCAAGCGTCTCACCATGCTGGATGATATCTCCCTTGACAGGTCGCTCAAGGTGAGCACAATGAACTAATATCTATCTAGGGCTTTACGGAGGTCTACTATGGTCGGATACGTGGCAATCACCATCATCGTCATTACGGTCCTTTTCCTTGTCTCGGCAGTCAAGGTACTCAATGAATACGAGCGCGCCGTGGTGTTCAGGCTCGGGAGGGTCCTCGGTGAACCCAAGGGACCGGGACTCATCATCATCATCCCGCTGGTGGACCGCTTCATCCGGATCGGACTCAGGACCATTGTCCAGGATGTCCCTTCCCAGGATGTCATCACCAGGGACAACGTCACGGTCAAGGTGAATGCCGTGGTGTACTTCCGGGTCATCAATCCCCTGAAGGCCATCATAGACGTTGAGAACTACCTCTACGCCACCAGCCAGCTCAGCCAGACCACCCTGAGATCCGTGTGCGGCCAGGCCGAGCTGGACGAGCTTCTCTCGAAGCGGGACGAGGTGAGCGCGCATATCCAGGGCATCCTCGACAGGCAGACCGATCCGTGGGGCATCAAGGTCTCCGCCGTGGAGCTCAAGCACATCGACCTGCCCGAGGAGATGCAGCGGGCCATGGCCAAGCAGGCCGAGGCGGAACGCGAACGCCGTGCCAAGATCATCAACTCGGAAGGCGAATTCCAGGCTGCGCAGAAGCTCTATGAGGCCGCCGTCGTGATCGCCAAGGAGCCCATAGCCGTGCAGCTCAGGTTCCTGCAGACCATCCGCGAGATATCCTCGGAGGGCTCGACAAACACCATCATACCTCTGCCCATAGATCTGCTGACCCCGTTCATCAAGAAGTAGCATCTCGGGAAGAGGTCATGGCCACTATCAACAGCCGGCAGAACCCCCTCTTCAGGACCCTGCTGAAGCTGAAGAAGGACAAGGGGGTCATGCTGCTGGAGGGCAGGCGCCTCGTGGAAGATGCCCTGTCGCGGGGGGTCACCCCGAGGCTCATCGCAGCCACCCCGGCATTCCTCGATGAGCATGATCTCTTCGTGCCGTCCGAGGTGGTCCTTTCGGACGCATTGCTTGCAGGCATAGCCGAAACGGAAGCCCCTCAGGGTGTCCTGGGCTTTTTCGAGGTGCCCTGGGTCCAAGCCGACGATATCACGGGAGAGGAGAGGCTGGTCATCCTGGACGGACTCCAGGATCCTGGCAACGTGGGCACCATAGTAAGGACCGCCGAGGCCTTCGGCTTCACCGGCATGCTCATAACCCCCTCCACGGCGAGCCCCTTCTCGGCCAAGGCGATCAGGGCATCCATGGGATCGTGCCTGGGGCTCAAGGTCGCCAGGGGCGACGTTCATGACGTGAAAAGGCTGCCCCACAGGATCCTTGCCCTGGCTGCCCGGGGCAGCCGGGCTCTCTCGCCGGACCTCTTCAGGGGAAAGTCGGCCATCTGCCTCGGCCAGGAGGCTGCGGGCATCAGCAGGGAGATCCTCGCCCTTTCCCGGGAAACCGTGAGCATCCCCATGGCGGGGAGGACCGAGTCCCTGAACGTCGCCGTGGCTGCAGGCATCGTCATGGCCTGTGCGGCAGGGGTCTTCGGGGCAGTTGAGGTCTTATGAACCCGGCCTCTTCAATCCGGAAAATGAAGGATCTCCCTATACCCCTTCTGCGCCACGTCCCGACGGGCCATGGGCGCTCGTGAGCACTATCACCACGTCGGTGCTGGCAAGGGCGCGTATCCGCGTATGGGATAGGATGGTCCCGGGCTTGAGGTAGCGTTTGGTCCTGAGGGTCAGGTGATCGAAATCCACCTCCACGATCCCGTGTTTGACGACCGCCACACTGTCGTCCGGGTGGGGGGGGATCTCCTGTCCCTTTCCATAACGAAGGGTCGCTGTGACCTCCGGTGCGGCTTCCACGGGCCCTGTCTCTTCGAGATCCTCCCTGACCTTTTTCATGATGCGTTCGCTGTAGAAACCTTCCAGGGCCTTGTGCAGGCATGGGCGCCGGCCCAGAATGTCACGAAGCGGTCCGGACGGAAATCTGGCCATGACGCTTTTCTCCAGTGTCTTCACGGAGGCGCTCCGTGCGGTCCTGCCGAAGAAGTTGATCTCCCCGAAGACATCCCCGGGCATGAGCAGTGCAAGGCGCTTACCGTCCCTGATGACTTCGCAGGCGCCGGAGAGGAGAACAAAGACATCTTCGCCCGGGTCCTGCTGCCTCAGGACGATCCTGCCCTTAAGGTAGGAAACGTTCTCCATGATGGATAGCAGGTCAAGGAAGGCATCTTCTTCGAGGGCCGCGAAGAAGGCCAGGTCGTCCTTCCTCATGGAGGCGGCAACGGATTCCATTTCCTGCCGGGCGTCTCCCATGAGCCCCGTGGCCATGAAGGTGCGGATGATCAGTGCGCTTGCCTTGGGGACAGGCCCGAGGACCGTCCGAGCCCTCTTGGAGACGGCAATGGCCTTGAAGGGCATCTGTCTCCTGAGAAACACCCGGACGCACTCCTCGAAGAGGCTGAAGGCCTTGTCCGGGTCTTTGCCGGCAGCCGCACGCTCCGCCTGGGTAAGCAAGTCTCTCGCCTCGGGTGTACTCCGCTTCTGTCTGTTCATGACATCCTCCTTTCATTTCAATTCACTCTATAAGGAGGATCCGCTCAAGATGCAGGAATCCAGCTGGTGCCGGATCCGGCCTTTAAAAGAAATGGTCCCTGATGTAACCGGCTATGACGAAACTCGCCCTCCCGCTGCCGAAGGGGTTGTCCTTGTTTTGAACGGTGCTGCCCATCATGACACGGGCCGTGCGAACCAGGGACTCCGGTTCTGCTGCGACAAGGCGGTTCGCGCCTGCCTGGATGGTCTCGGGCCATTCGGTGGTATCACGCACCGTCACGCAGGGGGTGCTCAGGAGAAACGCCTCCTTCTGCACGCCCCCCGAATCGGTGATCACCAAAGAGGCATCCCTGACCATGGCGAGCATGGAGAGGTAGCTGACGGGGTCGATGACGCGGATGTGCGCGGCTGGTTCGGTCAGAATCTCCGGGAACATGTTGCGCGTGCGAGGGTGTGCGGGAAAGATGAGCGGTACCTCCTGCGAGAGGAGTTTCAGGCCCTGCCAGATGTCCAGAAATCTCTCCGGCACGTCGGTATTTTCAGCACGGTGGATGGTGACGAGGACAAAGGGCGGTGCATACGGGTGTGCCAGGTCCTCCAGGCGGGTCTGCAGGAGTGCGTCGTACATGACGTCCCCGGTCAGCATGCCTTCTATCCCCTCCCGCTTCAGGAGGGAGACGGCATTCATGGTGGGGCAGAAGTGGTGATCGCTCACATGGTCAGCCACGACCCTGTTTATCTCTTCGGGCATCCTCCGGTCGAAGCTGCGGACGCCGGCCTCCACGTGCCCCACCTTGATGCCGAGCTTCACGGCGCTCAAGGCTCCCGCCAGGGTGGAGTTCGTGTCACCGTACACCAGAACCAGGGCGGGTCTCTCGTTGATCAGGACCTCCTCGATGCCTTCGAGCATGCGGGCGGTCTGCCGTGCATGGCTTTGAGATCCGATCCCGAGGTGGAAGTGGGGATCTTCGAGGCCCAGGGAGGCAAAATGGAGGTCAGACATGCTGTAGTCATAGTGCTGGCCGGTATGCAGCACCTTGGAGGGAAGCTCCATCTCCCGGAAGGCCCGGATCATCGGAGCGAGTTTTATGAACTGGGGCCGCGCCCCCACGATATGCAGGATAATGGCAAGTCCCTCCTCAGTGCAGTCGGTCCCGGAGATGGGCTCCGAAGACCTACATCTTCACCACGACGCAGTGCCTCTGGAGCTTGTCGGAGAGCTTCGCGCACTGCCTCTCGGCAGCCTCTCTCGTGGTGAAGGCCCCCCAGCGCACACAGCTCAGCTTCCCGTCCTTGTCGATGCGCAGCGATATCTTGGCCTTCTCCCCGAGCTCCCGGACAAATTCCTTGGCGTGATCCTTATTCCTGAAGGCCCCGACCTGGATACTGTAATGCTCTTCCCCCTGGTCCTGGCCGTCTTTCTCACCGAGGATCTCGTAAAACTTGTAGTCGTAACCACCTACCGCGCTTGATTTGGTCTCCGGCTCCCGGGCAGGGGCTTCTCCCTTTTCATCCTCCGCAACCATGCCGCTCCAGGCCTTTTGGATGGGATCC
>JALOOZ010000046.1 GCA_025454155.1 Thermodesulfobacteriota bacterium | reverse complement strand
CGCATGGCGAAAGTCAGACAGAAAACCGGACGCAAAAAGGCCAAGAAAGAGGTGTCCGAAGGTGTCGTTCATATCCAGGCCACCTTTAACAACACCATCATCACCATCACCGACCAGCAGGGCAACACCCTGGCCTGGTCGTCGGCTGGTGCACAGGGATTCAAGGGCTCGCGCAAATCCACACCGTTCGCGGCACAGATAGCGGCCCAGGAGGCCTGCAAGAAGGCACAGGAGTTCGGGCTGAAAAGCGCATTCGCCTACATCAAGGGCCCGGGCAGCGGCAGAGAGTCGGCGCTGAGGGCGATCAACGCCAGCGGCATCCGCATCACCGGCATCCGCGACATCACACCGATTCCGCACAACGGCTGCAGGCCGCCGAAACGCAGAAGGGTTTAACAAGAAGGAGGACCACGTCTTGTCAAGATATACTGGAGCTGTTTGCAAGATCTGTCGCAGAGAGGGGATGAAGCTCTTCCTGAAGGGAGAACGGTGCTTCACGGACAAGTGCGCCATCGAGCAGCGGGAATATCCCCCGGGCCAGCACGGACAGGGCCGGATAAGGGCCACGGAGTACCGGATCCACCTGAGGGAGAAGCAGAAGGTCAGGAGCACGTACGGGGTTTCCGAGGCCCAGTTCCGCAAGTACTATGACATGGCCAAGCGCAAGAAAGGAGTCACCGGCGAACAGCTCCTCCAGCTCCTGGAGAGGAGGCTGGACAACATCGTATACCGCCTTGGCTTTGCGCCGTCACGCAACGGTGCCCGGCAGCTCATCAGCCATGGGCACATCCGGGTGAACGCTCACAAGGTGGACATCCCCTCGTTCCTGGTGAATGCCGGTGATGAGGTGGAGGTGAAGGAAAAGAGCAAGAAGCTCGACGCCATCGGGACATCCTTGGAGAACCGTGAACAGAGAGGCTTTACCGAGTGGCTTGAGGTGGACAAGGAAGCCCGCAAGGGAAGGGTCAAGGCGTTGCCGGAGCGCAAGGATATGCCGATGTCCGTTCAGGAGACCCTGATCATTGAGTACTATTCGAAATAAGACTTTAAAGGCACGGGTGAGGGATGATTGAGAAGAACTGGAAAGAGATCATAAAACCGACCAAGTTGGAGATCGTGGAAGACACGTATACGGACACCTATGCCCGCTTCAATGCACAGCCTCTGGAGCGCGGCTTCGGCGTCACCATCGGAAACTCGCTTCGCAGGATCCTGCTGTCATCCATCTACGGTTCAGCGATCATAGGCGTGAGGTTCGACGAGTCCCTGGGAGTGCTCCATGAATTTTCCAGCATAGCGGGTATCTATGAGGATGTCACGGACATCATCCTGAACCTGAAGAAGGTGGTGCTGCGCATGCACACCGACAAGCCCCAGACCGCGACCCTCGAGAAGAAGGGCCCCTGCGAGGTGAAGGCGGGCGACATAGAAACGGGCGGGAAGATCGACGTGATAAACCCCGACCAGATCATCGCCACGATCCAGAGCGACATCACGCTGAAGGTTGACCTCCGTGTCGACTGGGGCAGGGGCTATGTGCCTGCCGAGCTCATCAAGGAGAAGCTCGAAGCCCATGGCTGGATCCCCATCGACGCGATCTTCTCTCCGGTGAGGAGGGTGTCCTTCAATGTCACGCCCACCATCGTGGGACGCAGGACCGACTATGACCGTCTCTCGCTGGAGGTATGGACCAACGGCGTGGTTACCCCGGACAATGCACTGGCCTATGCGGCCAAGATCCAGAAGGAATACATGGACGTGTTCATCAACTTCCACGAGGAGGAGATCGAGCATGTATCCAGGGAAGACGAGAAGGACAAGGAGCTGAACAACAACCTCTTCAGGACGGTGGAGGAGCTGGAGCTCTCGGTGCGCTCGGCCAACTGCCTGAAGAACGCGAACATGTCCTATATCTACGAGCTCGTGCAGAAGACCGAGGCCGAACTCCTGAAGACCAAGAACTTCGGCAGGAAGTCCCTGGAAGAGATCAAGGAGAAACTCTCCAAGATGGGGCTGCACATCGGCATGAAGCTCCCGGATCTGCCGTCGCCCGACGAGATCGAGACCAGGCGGAAACGGATGGAAGAAGAGGAAAGCAAGTAGGATCGGAGTGGAGACATGAATCATCAGATAGCAGGTAGAAAACTCGGACGGAGTACCGACCATAAAATAGCGCTGCTCAGGAACCTCGTGACATCGCTGGTCATGCATGACAGGCTCACCACTACCGAGGCCAAGGCAAAGGAGCTCAGGAGGATCGCCGACAGGATGATCACCCTGGGCAAGAAGGGCGACCTCGCTGCAGTGAGGCGTGCGGAGCGCGTTCTGAGGTCAAAAGAGGCCATCGGCAGGCTCTTCAAGGAACTCGCCCCGCTCTTTGCCGCCCGCAACGGCGGATATACCCGCATCATCAAGTACAAGACACGACGGGGCGATCATGCGCCCCTGGTCATCATCGAGTGGACCGAGTCGAAGGAAGTCAAGGCCCCCGAGAAGAAGGGCGCCGGGAAGAAGGTGTCCGAAAAGAAGGCATCCGAAAAGAAGGCGCCCGAGAAGAAGGCCGCCCCGAAGAAGGCCTCACCGAAGGGCACTGAAAAGCCGGCAGCCGAAAAGAAGACCACCAGGAAGAAGGCCGCCGAGAACAAGGATTGACAGGGTCTGAAGATATCAAGACTGCCTTAACACTGACAGGCGTCACCTTTTCCTATCCCCGCGCAAACGCCCTGGCGGGCATCGACCTCACGGTGCCCGCCGGTTCCTATTGCGGCATCGTCGGGCCCAACGGCAGCGGCAAGACCACGCTGGCCTTTCTCATCGCAGGCATCCTCAGGCCCACGACAGGGACCCTGGACACACATGGCCTGAGGGTTGGGCTTGTCCTGAGCAATCCGGCAAATCAGATCGTGAGCCTGGTGGTGGAGGAGGATATCGCCTTCGGTCCCGAGAACATGGGCCTTTCAGGCCCGGAGATCAATGCGAGGATCGATGGCGCGCTGAAGGCCATCCACAGCGAGCACCTGCGCAAGGCCCTGACATCGACCCTCTCCGGGGGGCAGCTGGCCAAGATCGCCTATGCCGGCCAGCTGGCCATGGATGTGGATATCCTGGTTCTGGACGAGGGGACGGTCATGCTTGATCCCGACAGCCGCAGCGCGCTGCTCGCTCAGATCCGCGAGCTGAACGAGGGGTTGAACAAGACCGTGGTCCACATCACCCACCGCCTGGAGGACCTCATGGCCTCCGACATGGTGCTGGTCATGGAGGAAGGTGTCATCAGGCTTACCGCCACCAGCGCCATCGACCTGGCGGACCGGCTCTCCCGGGAGGAATCGCCGGGGATTGAGGCCGGGCCGGAACTGCGATACCGGTGCCTCCTAAGGGCCCTGGGTATCGATGATGGCGACCTCCGGCAGGCAACCGCATTGCTCGCGGAACACATCCGGGCATCCAGGACCTGAGAAGGACCCTTCTTCCCTTTCCCGCACGGCAGTTTTCCTCCCGGACCATTTTCCAGGTTGACAGCCTTTTCCGCCTACGATAGTAGGCATATGATAGTCTTATTATCATACAATGAACATGGAAAGGAGGCCCCGTTATGTACACATCATATCAGGATGCATACCGGCTCAGCATGGAGAACAGGGATGCCTTCTGGTCGGAGGCGGCCGGGAAGATCCAGTGGGAGAAGAAGTGGGACAAGGTCCTGGACGATACCAGGAAGCCCTTCTATAGGTGGTTCACCGGCGGCAGGCTGAACACCTGCTACAACGCCATCGACTACCACGTGGCCAACGGCCGGGGCGGACAGACGGCCATCATCTACGACAGCCCGGTGACCGGGACCGTGAAGAAGATCACCTACGGGGAATTCCTGCACGAGGTCTCCCTGGTGGCAGGCATGCTGAAGAACCTTGGCGTGGCCAAGGGCGACCGGGTCATCATCTACATGCCCATGATCCCGGAGACCATGTACGCCATGCTGGCCTGCGCCCGGATCGGGGCCGTGCACTCGGTGGTGTTCGGCGGATTCGCACCCAACGAGCTGGCGGTCCGCATCGAGGATGCCAAGCCGAAGGTCATGATCTCGAGCTCCTGCGGCATCGAGCCCAAGGGCGCCATAGCCTACAAGCCCCTGCTGGACAAGGCCATCGAGCTGTCTTCCCACAAGCCCGAGAGGTGCGTGATCCACCAGCGGCCCCAGTTGAAAGCCGAGCTCACGGCGGGCAGGGACTTGGACTGGAACGAGGGCCTCAAGGCCGCGAAGCCTGCGGGCTGCGTCACTGTGGAGGCCACGGACCCCCTGTACATCCTGTATACCTCGGGGACCACCGGGAAGCCCAAGGGCGTCATGCGGGACAACGGCGGCCATGCCGTGGCGCTCAGGTGGACCATGGAGAACATCTACAATGTGAAGCCCGGCGACGTGTACTGGGCCGCCTCTGACGTGGGCTGGGTGGTCGGTCATTCCTACATCGTGTACGGGCCGCTGTTCTACGGCTGCACCACGATACTGTACGAAGGCAAGCCCGTGGGCACCCCGGATCCCGGGGCCTTCTGGCGTGTCATCTCGGAGCATGACGTGAAGGTGCTCTTCACCGCGCCCACGGCCTTCAGGGCCATCAAGAAAGAGGACCCGACCGGATCCTTTGTGAAAAAATACGACATCTCCTGCCTGAAGCACCTGTTCCTGGCAGGTGAGCGGCTCGACCCGGACACCTATCACTGGGCCAGCGACCTGCTGAAGATCCCGGTCATCGACCACTGGTGGCAGACCGAGACCGGCTGGGCCATAGCGGCCAACTGCATGGGCATTGAGCAGCTGCCGGTCAAGGCGGGGTCCCCCACCAAGCCGGCGCCCGGCTTCGATGTGCACATCATCGACGAGGCGGCGAAAGAGCTGCCCAAGGGCAAGGAAGGTGTCATCGGCATCAGGCTCCCCCTGCCGCCCGCCTGCCTGCCCACGCTGTGGGAGAACGACGAGGGCTTCGTGTCGTCCTACCTGACCGAGTACCCGGGGTACTATGCCACGGGCGACGGCGGGTACATGGACAAGGACGGCTACATCTACATCATGGGCCGGGTGGACGACGTCATCAACGTGGCGGGGCACCGGCTGTCCACCGGCGGCATGGAGGAGGTGGTGGCCAAGCACAAGGACGTGGCGGAGTGCGCGGTCATCGGGGTGAACGATGTGCTCAAGGGCCAGGTGCCCATCGGGTTCGTGGTGCTCAAGGCGGGGGTGACCAAGGCCGCCGAAGAGATCACCAAGGAGGTGGTCGCCATGGTGAGGGGCGAGATCGGGGCTCTGGCGTGCCTGAAGGACGTTGCCGTGGTGCCGCGGCTGCCCAAGACGCGAAGCGGGAAGATTTTGCGCTCCACCATGCGCAAGATCGCGGACGGCCAGGAGTACAAGACGCCGTCGACCATCGAGGACCCTGCTGCGCTTCAGGAGATCGAAGGCGCGGCCAAGACCATCGGCTACCCGAAGGAGTGAGGCGTCGCCCGCCTGGGATGCAATGAACAATTCAATGGAAAAGGATGGTTTCTATGAGTGAAGGAAAAGTCATGCCGCGTTGGATACCCCTCCTGGGAGGGGTCCTGGGGAGCACCACCTGCGGTGCGCTGCTGTATGCCTGGAGCGTGTTCATCAAGCCGCTCAACGCCGAATTCGGCTGGAACCGGGCGGACATAGCCCTGGCCTTTGCCATAGCCTGCCTCGTCTTCGGCCTCATGACCTACCCTGCAGGGAGGCTCTCCGACAAGTACAGCCCCCGGATCGTGGTGCTCATCGGCGGCATCATCCTTTGCTGCGGCTTCGTGATGTCGGGCTTCATCCACACAAAGCTCCAGCTGTACATCACCTACGGGGTCATCGCCGGGTTCGGGGGCGGCCTCGTCTATCTGCCTCCCATCGCCACCGCGCCCAAGTGGTGGCCGGACAGGAGGGCCCTGGCCACCGGATTCGCCGTGGTGGGCCTGGGTCTCGGGTCCTTCATCATGGCGCCGCTGGCCACATACATCATCAAGAACTTCGGCTGGCGCTCGGTATTCATATACGTGGGCATAGCCATGGGCATCATGGCGGTCACGGCAGCCCTGTGCCTGAAGGTGCCCCCTGCCGGATGGAAGCCCAAGGGCTGGGAGCCGCCGAAACCGGCCAACCCGGCGCAAAAGGAAAGCCGCGACTACACCTATGCCGAGACCATACGCACCTCCCAGTTCTGGTTCCTGTATGTGGCATATTTCTGCGGGTCCTTTGCCGGGCTCATGGTCATCGGCCACATCGCGGGGCACGGCATCGACCGGGGGCTCGATCCCATGGTGGCCGCCGGGGCCGCAAGCTGGCTGGCCATTGCGAACGCCACCACCCGCATCCTTTCGGGCTGGATCGCGGACCGTATCGGCATCAAGATCAGCTTCGTGACCTTCTTCGCGCTGCAGGTGGTTGCCATGGCCCTGCTGTACCCGTCAGGACACGTCTACTGGGCCCTGTGGGCAGTAGCGGCGCTGATCGGATGGAACTACGGGGCCATGTTCACGCTCTTCCCGGCCACGTGCCTGCAGTACTACGGACCGACGGCCCAGGCCACGAACTACGGTCTGCTCTTCACCTCGTGGGGGTTTGCAGGGTTCCTGGGGCCCTTCGTGGGCGGGTGGCTCAAGGACTCCACCGGGACCTACTCGGCCCCCTTCCTCGTGGGGGCTGCGGTGGTCTCCGTCTCGGTCCTCATCATCGCGCTGACCAAGCCCCCGGCACGCAAGCAGGTGTAGGAGACGCAGGCATTATAAATACGTAAGTACGGGGACATAAATAAGGGGACAGCATACGTATTTCGACCAATGCGGCAATGACATACGTGGTCACATAATATTCGAAATACGTATGCTGTCCCCGTATTTACGAAATACGTATACTGTCCCCGTATTTTCGTCCCCGTATTTTCACTGAATGGAGGAGGTTCTTCCCAGGTACGGTTCAAGGGCGTGGAGGTAACGCTCCGTAACCCCGCGCGATGACCGGAGGGCCTCTCTGGCCTCGAGGCCCCTGGCTCTTGACGCCTTCTGGTCCATGAGCATAGCGATGACTGCATCGGCAAGCCCCCTGGCGTCTTTCACCGTCGTGGTGAGCCCCTTGACCGCATCGAGGGCCCAGACGAAGTTGCCCATGGACTGGCCGTGCAACGTCGGCACACCCCAGGCAATGGGTTCGAGGATGTTCTGGCCTCCCAGGTCCAGCAGAGACCCCCCCACAAAGGCGGCATCACTGATGCCGTAGAGGGTGAAGAGCTCCCCCATGGTGTCGACGATGAGGAGATCAATCCCGGCCTGCCCGGTGGCACCGCTGCTCCGCAGACCCCACCTGATGCCCAGTCCCGCTGCCATGTCGGCGATGTATTGGACCCGGTCCGGGTGTCGCGGCGCGATGATGGAGTAGAGATCGGGTATGCGGGTGGTGATGCGTATGATGGCGTCCACCACGGGCTGCTCTTCGCCTTCCCGCACGCTCCCTGCGATGAAAACCGGCCTGTCTTTGATGCCGAGCTCGCGGAGCAGGGCTTCTGAGAGTGCCTTGTCGCCACTGGCCACAAGGTCCAGCTTGAGATTTCCAAGCACCTGTACGTCCCGGGCACCGATGCCCCGGAACCTCTGGGCGTCATCGCCGGCCATGGCGAGGACCTTCACCCCTGCAAGGAGCTGCCCGAAAACACCGGCGAGCTTCACGTAGCGTTCATGGGCTCGCGCCGACATGCGTGCATTCACGAACACGACGGGGATGGAAAGCCGTCTTGCCGAGAGGATCATGGCGGGCCAGATCTCGGTCTCCACGATGAGGACGGCCACCGGCATGATCCTCAGGACATGCCGCCTCATGGCCCAGGGCACGTCGAAGGGAACGGGAAAGACCAGATCTATCCCCCGCGTCTGGGCCGCCACCTTCCTGCCCGTGGCGGTCATGCAGGACATGCAGACGAACATGTCCGGGCTGTGATCCCTGACGGCACTCACCAGGCCTGCCACGGCCTTCACCTCGCCCACCGAGGCTGCATGCACCCACAGGACCCTTCTGCCGGCGGGGATGTCCGGCAGGCTGAGCCCGAGCCTCTGCAGGAGGGTTCCCCTGAAGTTCGGATGCCTCCTGAGAAACAGGGACAGGGGCCAGACCACGATCGATCCGAGGAGGCCGTAGAGAAAGATTATGAGCCGTTCCATCGCTTCAGGAGCCTTTCCAGGTCGGAGGGGGTGTTGATCTCATGGAATTCGCCGGCGGCGATGATCACCTTGATGGGTATGCCGTTCTCCAGCGCCCTGAGCTGCTCCAGCGACTCGGTCAGCTCGAGGGGCGAGGGGGGCAGTGCATTGAACCGCAGGAGCGTCTGCCTCGCGAACCCGTAGATGCCGATGTGTTTGAGCATGCCGTTGTGGTCGGGATGGCGCTCGAAGGGGATGGCTGAACGGGAGAAGTACAGGGCATCACCGTTCAGCGCGCACACGACCTTCACGCAGTTGGGGTCATCCCTTTCGGCGGCCTGCAGGAGGGTGGCGACCGTGGCCATGGCGGCGCCCGCCTTGAGTGCCCTGATGAGCCTCGAGAGTGCATCGAGGTCGAGGACCACCTGGTCTCCCTGGACATTGACGATGTGGTCCGCCTCCATGCCGGCCACGGCCTGGGCCACCCGGTCGGTGCCGGAGGGGCAGTCGGGGCTGGTCATGACCGCCCGGCCGCCGAAGGAGGTGACGGCATCCGCTATCCTCTCGTCGTCGGTGGCAACCAGGACCCTGTCCACATCCGGGCAGGTTTTCACCTGCTCGTAGATCCTCCGGATCATGGGCTTGCCGGCCACGTCGACAAGGGGCTTCCCCGGGAAGCGCGAGGACCCGTAACGGGCAGGGATGACGGCCACGACGCCCATGTCAGCTCAGGTCCGCCCCGGCGATGACGGCATCGGCCGCCCGGACGTGCTCCCGGAAGGAGGCGTCGTCGTACAGGACCATGCGCACGATCTCGATCCCCGTCTCTCCCTGGAGATAGTCCCGGATCGCCTCGACGGCCACACAGGCCGCCTTGTCCACGGGATAGCCGAAGATCCCGGTGCTCAGCGCAGGGAAGGAAATGGACGGTATCTTGTGCTTGTCCGCAAGCTTCAGGGACTCGAGGTAGCAGGACCTCAGGAGCACGGCATCCTGCTTCGATCCGCTGTAGACCGGGCCCACGGTGTGGATGACGTATGCATTGGGCAGACCATGTCCTCCCGAGATCCTGGCCTCTCCGGTCCCGCAGCCTCCCAGGCCTCTGCACTCTTCCCAGAGCCCCGGCCCCGCTGCCCGGTGGATGGCCCCCGCCACACCGCCGCCCGGCGCGAGCTGAGTGTTGGCGGCGTTCACCACCGCCCCGGTGTCCTGGGCCGTGATGTCTCCCACCACGAACTGGAGCCTGGAATTCCTGATCCGTATCTCTTTCATCTCCCCCCTCCTCCCTCGGCACAAGGGAGCAAGCAGTATCTGTATAATACCGGATCCACCAGGAATGCAATCCTGCAATGGAGACGCTCCCAGGTGAGGGGCCTCTGCCGATACCGGTTGACTTTTCATGGTGAGATCCCGTATCCAGGCCTTCATGGACATGAATGCACTCCTCGCTGCGATCAAGGGGCGCCCGGATTACCACAAGGTCGGCATGATCCTGTGCCACAACGGGGTGGTGCGCGGCTCCTCCCGGGACGGTTCGCCGGTGAGCATGGTCACGGTCAGGGCCGACCGGGCAGCCATCGAGACGGTCGTGGCCGAGCAGAGGAAGCGCCCCGGCATCGTCGAGATCCTCGTGGAGGTCAACGAGGGCGATCTGAAGGTCGGGGATGACCTGCTGGCCATCGTGGTGGCCGGCGACATCAGGGAGCACGTGATCCCGGTGCTCACGGACACCCTCAACCTCATCAAGGCCCGCGGGACGAAGAAAATCGAGCATGGATGAGGGTCTCCACCGGGATTCCTCCAACCTTGACTCTCAAAATATTGTGTGCTACCCAGGGGAAGCTCGCGTGGGGCCGTAGCTCAGTTGGGAGAGCGCTTGAATGGCATTCAAGAGGTCGAGGGTTCGATTCCCTTCGGCTCCACCACGTTCAATCAATAAGACGAGCAGTTCAAGGACATCATCCCATGTAATAATATGAACCTATTGCTAACCCGACGCAGGGCGCATACGTTGGGGATGGCAGCTGGAGATTCTTCTCACACGCCCAGAACAGGCCCCATTCGAGATATCTGGGTCAAGGGCAGCAGCTCTATCCTGTCTGCCACTGAAAAAGACCTATCTCCCGGGTAGACAACCCAGAGCCGCTCCAGTTTCAGGTCATGGAGGGCCACATGCATGGAGCGGGTCGGCCTGGGGGCATCCTCGAACTTGAACTCGAATCCGTACCGGCGGCCCCCGCGGAGGATCACGAGATCGAGTTCGGCGCCTGCTTGCGTGCGATAGTAGTATCCGTCACGCTCAGCATGAAGGGACTCGAGCACTTCTTCGAGGGCGAATCCCTCCCATGAGAAGCCGAATCGCGGGTGGCTCATGACCTGTTCACCGGTCTTCAGACCCAGAAGGGCATGCAGCAGCCCCGAATCGCGGAAATAGACCTTCGGCGATTTGACGACCCGCTTGCCGGTGTTTTCGAACCAGGGCGGAAGCTGCCGTACCAGCAGGGTGCCGCAGAGGATATCGAGGTAGTGCCGGGCGGTGTCTTCTTTGACGCCCATGGCCCTGGCCAGTTCGGATGCATTCCACCGCTGGCCATGGTAATGGGCCAGCATGGTCCAGAACCTTCGCAGTGCCGGAGCGGGCACACGTATACCGAGCTGCGGAATGTCGCTTTCCAGAAAGGACTGGATGAAATGCATCCGCCAGGTGTGGCTCTTTTCCGAATCAGTGGCCAGATACGACGGGGGCAGGCCTCCCTGCATCCAGAGACGTTTCCAGTTGCCCCCGCCGACTTCGGCGATGGTGAAGCCCCCCATGTCGACATATGCCACCCTGCCTGCAAGCGATTCTGAGACTCCTCTGATGATCGCAGGCGAGGCGCTCCCGAGCAGCAGGAACCTGGCCGGCAGGGGGCTGCGGTCGGAAAGGACCCGTAGAAGGGGAAAGAGCTCGGGCTGGCGCTGCACCTCGTCGATGACAACGATGCCCTGAAGGTCCTTCAGTACTGTCTTTGCCACGATAGGCTGCAATGGGGTTTCAGGGTCTTCGAGATCAAAGTATGACGCCTTGACCCTCGCGGCAATCCGTCTTGCCAGGCTGGTCTTGCCGCACTGCCTCGGACCAAGGAGCAGGGTCACCGGAAAATTTTCCAGCGCAGCATGTAAACGTCGTTCCAGGGCTTCACGTGCTATCCATTTCATGCCTTGTATAATACCATGCAGCATGGCAATATACAAGGAAGACTGGACTGCTGGCATTTTTCCCGGAAGCCTCCGGAAAGTGAACCCCAACCAGTTATCAGTCAAGAAAATAGGAATATTTTCATATGAACCTGTCTCATCATACGAACGTTTGACGCGACACCTTGTTCCTTGGTCTTGCCTAGGCGGTTTATCAGGCTTTATATGTGGTATCATGTCGGGTGGTGTTGTAAAAGAAGGCCCGGAATGAGCAGGTCGCAGAAAAGGAGGTTCGAGCCATGACCCCGTACGTGCACCCCCATTCGAAGAAGGCCGGCATGCCCCCCGGCATGTTCATCCATGTAGGAGTGAAACGGACCGAGGGGACCATCCTGGAGCTCTTTTCGTACGATTCAGGCACGGTCAGGGAACATTCGTCAGCTGATGCCGACGAGATCATTTCGCTGGTGAACCCTGCCGCCGTGAACTGGATCAACGTATCGGGCCTGTCGCAGACCGAAACCGTGGGAAGGCTCTGCGAGCATTTCGGGGTGCACCCGCTCACCATCGAGGATATCCTCAATACCGGCCAGAGGCCCAAGATCGAAGATCATGAAGGCTACCTGTTCATCTCCCTGAAGATGCTCTACCCCGACGAGTCAGGCGGGAAAATACTCTACGAACAGGTGAGCCTGATCCTGTCCGATCACCTCGTCATCACCTTCCAGGAGGAGGCGAAGAATGATGTCTTCGATCAACTCAGGGAGCGCATCCGTACCGCCAAGGGCAGGATAAGGGGCCAGGGGCCGGATTATCTCGCCTACTCCATCATCGATGCGGTGGTGGACCAGTATTATGTGGTGCTGGAGAGGATCGGGGAACGGATCGAAGCCGTGGAGGAACTGCTCGTGCAGAACCCGACGAGGGAGACCCTCGGGGACATCCACAGCCTGAAGAACGAGATGCTCCTGCTGCGCAGGTTCATATGGCCACTCAGGGAGGTGATCGCCTTTCTCGAGCGGGCGGAGACCGACCTGATAACCGACGGCATGATGATATACTTCAGGGACGTCTACGACCACACCATCCAGGTGATAGACACCACCGAGCTTTATCGCGACATCATCTCCGGCATGCTCGACACGTACCTCTCGAGCCTGAGCAACAGGATGAACGAGGTGATGAAGGTGCTCACCGTCTTTGCCTCCATCTTCATACCCCTTACCTTCATCGTGGGCATCTACGGCATGAATTTCGACTACATGCCCGAGCTCAGGTGGCACTGGGGATACCCTGCACTGTGGGTGGTCATGCTTGCCGTCGTCGTATCCATGTTCGTCTATTTCAGGAAAAAACGCTGGATCTGAACGGAACAGCAATCTGTTTGCATGTTTGACGGTTATCTGCTAAGAGGCAGCCGGAGAACGAGGAAACCGAGGTGGACAACCCTGCACATACTCTCATCTCCCTGGTGGGCCAGCGGAGGCGTATCCTCATTGTCTGCCACAACAACCCGGACCCGGACACCATTGCCTCTGCCGCAGCGCTGAAAAGCCTGTTCCTCCACGCCCTCAGGAGCAAGGTCACCGTCTGCTACGGGGGCGTCATCGGCAGGGCGGAGAACCGCCAGCTCACCCGCAGGCTGAAGATCGACATGATCCCCGCACGGGAGATAGATTTCAAGGCCTATTCGGTGATCTGCCTGGTGGACACCCAGCCGGGCACCGGCAACAATTCCCTGCCCAAGGGGATGCTGCCGGATATCGTGATCGACCATCATCCCCTGCGGAGAAACACAGCCAAATGCACGTTCTCCGATGTGCGGCCCAAGTACGGCAGCACGTCGACCATCATGACCGAGTACCTCCGCGAACTGGAGCTCCCGGTGGACAAGATGCTGGCCACGGGGCTGTTCTACGGGCTGAAGACCGACACCAACGGCCTCCTGCGGTCTGCAGCGAAGGCCGACCTGGATGCCTTCAACTTCCTCTTTCCCAGGATCGCGCCCAGGACGCTCTCCTCCATCGAGAATCCCCGCATACCCAAATCCTACTTCCTGAAATTCGCCGACGGCATCAACAACTCCGTCCAGTACGGCGATGTGATCGTCTCCCAGATGGGAAGGCTCCACAATCCCGACATTGCCGCAGAAATGGCCGATTTCCTTCTCAGGATGGAGAACGTCCACTGGAGCCTGTGCATCGGCGAGTATCGGGACGAGCTGGTCATGTCCGTCCGGACATCCCGCAGGGGGTGGTGGGCGGGAAGGGTCGCCATCAAGGTCCTGCGTGGACTCGGCACCGGCGGGGGCCATGAAAAGGCCGCAGGCGGCAGGGTGAACCTGTCGGGGCTGTCGCCGGAAGATCGCCAGGAGCTGAGAGACAAGATCTTCGAGCGGTTCCTGAAGATCGTCGGCTCCCGCGAACAGAAGGAGCGTCGCCTCCTGGCCACGGCAGCCTGAGCCTTTCAAGGGGGCGCATGGAGGGGGCCTCCCCGCCTGCTCCGGCCCCGGAAACACCTGATTTCATGCCCGCGGAAGGCGGATGATCACGGGCAAAACCCTGTCCGAACAGGCAGAATGAGGGCTCGCGGTGAAAAAGGAACTCAGAATTCAACAAAACGGCTTGAAACGACAATAAATGAGAAGAAACCATAAGGAATAATACTGTGGTGACCGACATCCGGCCGAGCCATACGGAATCCTTCGTTGAAAGCCCTTTTTTTATCCTTGTTTTTTTGTGCCGAAGGAGTATGAAGTCACCCAAATCCTACTCGTAGTGAGTGAAAAGGGAGAACGGAACACAGATGAAGAAAAACAGCATGTACACGACAGCTCTCGTCATACTCATCGTTTCCTTTGTGGTGACAGGTTGTGCCAAGAAGGTGGCTGAGCCAGGGACTGAAGTGGCTCCTCCGGCGCAGGCAGCTCCGGCTGCTCCCGGGCAGGAGATGAAGCCCGGCGAGGGAGTGACCGCCGGTGGCGCCGCAGCCCTGTCCCCAGGTGGGGAAGCGGTATTCGACAAGAAGGTCTACTTTGACTTCGACAGGT
>JALOOZ010000208.1 GCA_025454155.1 Thermodesulfobacteriota bacterium | reverse complement strand
CCCTGAGCCGGGAAGCCGGGGACCGCCTCTCCGACTCCGTGGTCCGGCAGGTCAGAGACATCCTGGAGGGGCGGCGGCCCGAAGGTCTCATCGACTGAACGCCTGACGGGGAGTGTGGGCTTCCTGCGTACTATTTCAGAGGGATGACGATGTTCATCCCATAGATCTTTTCGTGGTCCGTTTCCCGCTGATAGATCTGTGCAGAGGCATTCACAACATCGTAGATCCCCAGGGCCAGTCCGAACGCAAAGCCCACCCCGAGACCGATGGATACATATTCCCCGTGATCTTCAGGTTCTCCCGTAACCAGGGCGGCCAGGAAACCGAGCATGGCCCCGGTGCTCATGCCTATGAGCGGCCTCGTGAAGATGGGCCCGACATCGGCTGCACCTGCCATGCAGGGAAGGAAGGCCAGTAAAGTTATCAGGACGAGTACTGCCAGAACCCTTTTCATATGTCCCCCCTCTCTTGATTCCCCGGATTCGAAGAGCATCTCACCTTTCATGATAATCATAAAGGGTGGCGGATCTTTTGTCTAGTGCTTCACTGGTCGTCCCCAGGGGGGGGTTCCTATATAGAATCTTCTGCTTTATCAGAGCGGTCACACAGAGAGGGGGTGTTTGATTAACGCATGCCCGGTATTAAGGTAAGAGAGACCGAGCCTTTTGAGGGCGCATTGAAGCGCTTCAAGAAGCAGGTGGAAAAGGCAGGTGTCCTTTCCGAGGTCCGCAAGAGGGAGTTCTACGAAAAGCCCAGCGTCAGGAAGAAGCGCAAGGCCATTGCGGCACGGAAGAGGGCCATGAAGAGAATGCACAAAGTCAGATCCTTTTATTAATTCATGCTTACTGAAAAGATAAAAGCCGATTTGGAAGCAGCCATGAAGGCGCAGGACAGGGACAGGACCTCCTGTCTGCGCATGGCTATCTCCGCGATCAAGTACAGGCAGGTTGCCATGAACCAGGACCTTGACGACCAGGAGGTCGTCAAGGTCCTGCGGACTCAGGTCAAGCAGGTCACCGAATCCCTGGAGTCATACACCAAGGGGAATCGCAGCGATCTTGCCCTGATCGAGCAGAAGAACCTCGAGATCCTGAAGTCCTATTTGCCCCAAGAGCTCGATGAAGAAGCCATACGGACCATCGTGAAGGAGATCATCGCCGAGACCGGGTCCACCAAGAAGGACTTCGGCAAGGTCATGAAGCTCGTCATGACAAGGTTGGCCGGCCAGGCTGACGGGAAGATCGTCAACGGCATCGTGAATTCGCAGCTCCAGTGACCGTACAGATCCAGAATCCTAAATAGGCGGCAGAGACTGCTGCCTGATTTTCATTCCCATGGGACATGACCTGTTAGAGTATTCTGCCCTGAAGGACTACATACAGCCTTTCATCGCCTCGGATGTCGGACTGAGCGCCCTTTCAGAACTTGCTCCGTGTGATTCCTGGGATGAGGCGAGGCGCCGGCTCGCCGTCTTGAGCGAGATGATGGGCATGATGGAATCGTCACGTCCCCCCGAGCTTGCAGCCATTTCCGATATCCGGCCACTGCTCTCAATCAGGGAGGGATCGGTGCTTGAGGGCCAGGACCTCGTCAGGGTGGCCGACGTCCTCGTGTCCATGGCCAGGCTGAAGAAGGACCTCCAGTCCCGGGACGGGCTGCTGGCCGGGGAGGCGTCCCCGATGGAACCGCTGGAGCACGTCTCCTCCCAGATCAATGCCCTGCTCCTGCCCACGGGTGAGATCTCGGACGATGCCTATCCCCTGCTGCGCGACCTCAGGAACCGTTACCGGGCCATCAGGTCCTCCATCCTGGAAAAGCTCGAGCAGGTCCTGGAACGGCTCAAGACCAAGTCGGTACTCATGGAAGAGCTCATCACCAAGCGCAACGACCGGTACGTGATCCCGGTGAGGCACGACTACCACGTCCACATGAAGGGCATCACCCACGACTATTCGAGGACCAACCGCACGGTCTACGTGGAACCCATGACCGTGGTGGACGAGAACAACACCCTGAACCAGATCAAGTCCCAGATCCTCGAGGAAGAGCACAAGGTGCTCAAGGACCTCACCTCCCTGGTGCACCGGCACACCGGAGAGATCAGGCGGAACCTACTCGTCTACGGCAGGCTCGACCTGCTGGCGGCATGCTCCCGCTGGGCCATCCGGTCAGGGGCGGCGATTCCCAGGATAGAGGGGGAGGAGATGAACCTGATGGGCGCCCGGCACCCCTTACTGCTGGAACGCCTGGGCACGGCGGCGACGGTCCCCCTGGACATCCGCATCCCCCGTGGCAGGGACTGCCTCCTCATCACCGGCCCCAACGCCGGGGGCAAGACCGTGGCCCTGAAGACGCTGGGTCTGCTCATCCTCATGGCCAGGAGCGGGCTCGCCATCCCGGCCCGGGCGGATTCAACCATCGCGCCCGTGGGCAGCGTCTGGGTGGAGATGGACACGAACCAGGACATCACCCACGACCTCTCGTCATTCACCGCCCATGCACTGTCCCTGAAGAGCATCTACGAGCATGCCCGCCCGGGAGACCTCGTGCTGCTGGACGAGCCCGGCACGGGCACGGACCACGAGCAGGGGGGCGCCCTGGCCGTTTCCTGCATCCATGCCTTGAGGAACAAGGGGACCACCGTGGTGGTCACTTCCCACTCGGACCTCGTGAAGCTCTACGGCATCACCTCCGAGGGCGTGGAGAATGCGGCCACGGCCTTCGATGATTCGGGCCTGAAACCCCTGTACACCCTCCAGTACGGCGTGGTGGGGCAGAGCAGGGCCTTCGAGATCCTGGAGGCCATAGAGTTTCCCCATGACCTCATCGTGGAGGCCAGGGGCATCGTGAACCGGGAGGTCAATTCCACCCTTGCCCGGGCCATAGAAGACATTTCAAAGGCCTCGTCCATGCGCCTGGAGGCCGCCCGTGAGCTCGCCGAAGCCCGCCGCCTCAAGGAGAACGCCGCCGCCGAGCTGCAGGATCACAAGAAGGAGCGCATGGAGAGCGCCCTGCGGTACAGGAGGCTCCTCGACCAGCTCGAGGTGCTGTCCAGGAGACAGGTGAGCCCGGAGAAGGTGCGGGCGGTCCGTGAGGCCCCCGAGACGGCGGAGGTGGTCAAGATCCTTGCCGATGCCGAGCCGGCAAGGTCCCTGAACATCGAGAAAGGCTGCACGGTGAGGCTCAGGGGGAGCGAACAGGAGGGGGAGGTGGCCGAGACAGGGCAGGGCTTCGCCGAGGTCGTGTTCGGTACCAAGCGCCTGCGCGTCGGCCTCGACCAGGTCTTTGTGGTGGCCCCGCCGGAACCGAAGGGCGCAAAGAGAGAGACGGTCTCCCGCATGAAGACACCGCCCCCGGTGCTGCCCATCAAGGTCGTGGGTATGCGCGTGGACGAGGCACTCCCCCTGGTGGAGCGGGCCGTCGACCGGGCCATGCTCACGGGGCAGGACCGGCTGGAGATCATCCACGGGGCAGGCACGGGCAGGCTGAAGAAGGCCATCAGGGAATACCTGAAGGGGCTGCCGTGCGTGAAGGCCATGACCGATGCACCCATGGCCGAAGGCGGCGGAAACAAGACCATCGTCACGCTCGGGGTGGGATAGATGGACAAGTCACAACTCGAGCGTGTCAAGACGGCCACCGATATCATCTCCGTGGTCTCGGAGTATGTGAACCTGAAGAAGAAGGGGAAGAACTTCTGGGGTCTGTGCCCGTTCCACAGCGAGAAGACCCCGTCGTTCTCCGTGGACCCGGACAAGCAGATCTTCAAGTGCTTCGGGTGCGGCAAGGGAGGGGATGTGTTCTCCTTCGTCATGGACAAGAAGGGCCTGAGCTTTGCCGAGGCACTGGCCGAGCTTGCCCTCAAGGCCGGTATCCAGCTGGAGGCCACGAGGAGCCAGCCGTCCTCAGAGAAGAAGGTGTTCTACGAGGCCAACAGGGTTGCCATGGCCTTCTTCGAGCAGCAGCTCGCATCGACGAGAGGCGAGGGGGCGCGGAGGTATCTTGCCGGCAGGGACCTCTCCGGGGAGACCATCTCGGCGTTCCACCTGGGGTTTGCCCCCGACTCCTGGGACAGCCTCCTGGGGCACCTGAGGGGGAAGGGCATTCCGCAGTCCACCGCCGAGAAGTGCGGGCTTGTGGTGCCCAGGAAGGGAGGGGGATTCTATGACCGGTTCAGGGGCCGCATCATGTTCCCCATCATCGACCTGTCCGGGGAGGTCATCGGGTTCGGCGGCCGGATCATGGATGCGGGCGAGCCCAAGTACCTGAACACCTCGGAGGGCCCCATCTTCGAGAAGAAGAGGGTCCTCTACAACCTTCACGCGGCACGGAACACCCTCAGGCAGGGCCGAGCGGTGGTGGTGGAGGGCTACATGGATGTCATCTCCCTGGCCAATGCCGGATTTCACGGAGCGGTGGCCACCCTGGGGACTGCCCTTGGCGAGGACCATGTGCGGCTGCTCAGGCGCTTCACTGACGACATCACCCTTGTCTTCGACGGCGACTCCGCGGGCAGGAACGCCATGATCAGGGCGCTGGAGCCTTTCCTGGCCGGGGATGCCATCCCCAAGGTGGTGATCCTGCCCCAGGGCAAGGATCCTGACGACATTGCCCGGGAGGGCCTGGACACATGGAATGAGCTCCTGTCCTCGGCACAGGACATCTGGGAGCTCCTTTTTGATGAATCGTTTTCACGGCACGACCCGTCTAAACTGCGAGGTCAGAACGCCATCCTGAAAGAGTTGGTGCCCATGTTTGCTCTCCTGCACGACGCTGTGCTTCGTGATCTGCTGGCGCAGAAACTTGCCGTGAGGCTCGGTGTCTCTCCGGAAATGGTTGTCAGGGGCATCAGACCCCAGGCTTTCTTCCACGACCAGACTGCCATACAGGGA
>JALOOZ010000207.1 GCA_025454155.1 Thermodesulfobacteriota bacterium | reverse complement strand
TCTCGACCTTGACTTTTTTCAGCGAATCGGAGTCCGCTATGAGCATGCGCCCGGTCTGCTCGTTCTTGAGCAGGGCCAGAACGATGTGACCGGAGCGGACGACCTCGTCGGCGTACTCGATGGATGCGAGCATCCAGGCATCCTGGATCATCCTGGGTATCTGGGGGGAAAAGACCGGGGTCCGGGCATTGCCCGTCTTGAAGCCCTCTATGGCCCTGGTGAAGTCCGCGGTGAGGCGGTCGGCATTGACCTCGAAGTGCCTCAGGATCTTGTGGAAGTCAGTATCCTTGAGGTCAAGGAGCTTGAGGAGGAAGTGCTCCAGGTCCACCTCGTAGTGGGTGTGCGACATGCACAGGCCCGCGGCCGACTCCAGGGCACCCCTGCAGGTGGCGTTCAGCTTTCCGATCAAGGTCTTCAGATTGGACACTGCCATGGTCTCTCCTTTCAATTACGGCTCATCTGCTGCATCACCTGGTCTTCGCCGATGGTAATGAACACATCCTCTCCCGGCTCGGTGCCGGGTTTGAGCAGCCAGCTCGTCATGCCGAGCCTGCTGTCGCCGCCGATCATGCATGGCGGAACCTCGTCCCGGGAAAGGATGATCTTGAGGTCAAACTCGTACTCGATCCCCACCCGGTACCTGACCAGCGAGAATATGGGACCGAGCATGACCCCGCCCGGGAGGAAACGCGTGAAGTCGTCGTAGCCCATGGGACCGAGATCTACCCTGAACTTGGTCTCGCAGTCCCACACATAGCTTCCGCACAGGGCATCCTCGCCGAGCTGTGCATTGGCCGTTCCGATCCGTGTGTGGTCCTCGGGGCTCAGGGGGATGATGCGCTCTACGAACTGGTCCACCTGCGCCCTGACCCCGGAGAGATACGAGACCGCCGCCTCGATGGACACGGCAGAAGGTGCGGGCATGGCGAGCAGGCCGGTATAGAATGCCAGGGATTCCGGGGGCAGGCCGATGGAACCGGACAGGCCGGGCGTGCCGAGGCCGCACAGGCTCAGCAGGTGACCGGTGAGCCTGTCCTTGCCGCCCGGGGCGTAGTTCTCGGGGAACCGCTGTTTCTTCCATGCAAGATAGAAAAGTGTCAAGATGCGATGATGGAAGATGTCGAAGAAGGCCGTCATGGCGGAGTCCTTCTGTCTCTCCCGCTCTATGGCAAGATCCGTATAGCCATAGGGCAGAACGCCCGACGGCCCGATGAGACCCATGAAGGCGACGGACATCCGTGCAGGCGATGCTTCGCTTCCTTCTTCAAGCGCGGTTATCTCGGTGGCAGGAAAGGAGAGGTCCGGCTTCACAGAGAATCGGACAGGCTCCTTTCCCGGCTCCAGGCCGCTTCCGAGGGCCTGGGAGTCCTGAGAGAAGGTCTCCAGGAGATGGACGGCCTGGAAGAACGAGAATCTGTAGAATTCCCGGAAGAGCCGTTCCTGGAGAGGCCTGGGCTCTAAATCAGGATCCGGTTGCCGTTTCTTGGCGGCCACTTTTTCAGGACCTCTTTTCTCTGCAGGGTCTTCACCTCGAGCTGGGTGAAAGAATTGACCGAAACGTACTGGGCAAGGAACCGTTCAAGCACCGAGGCGAACAGGAACAGCCCGGCGCCCACGAACTTGTCCTCATCAAAGGTTATGCCCACGTGGATTCCGCGGCAGAAGGACCGCCCGATGCGGCGGGTGACGTGTTCGGGGGACACCTTGACGATGCCTTCGATCTGCTGGGCAGTGGACGGCGTGTCCTCGAAGTCGTACAGCCTCAGGATCTCCTGCAGCGCACCCTCCCCTCCCTGCACCAGCGAGAGGTAGTTCAGGCTCAGGTGGGAGACGAGCCTCCACTGCAGGGCGCCCCTCAGGCCCGACCTGCGCACGGGTGTGGGCTTGACCAGGCAGCTGATCTTTGACACGGGCCCTGCCGTCTCCAGACTGAAATCACCGGATGGGTCTCCGAAGGGCAGCCGGGCCGGCATATCGCGATTGGTGCACACGGTGTGCACGGTCAGGATCTCCACACCGGGATCTGCCGGGTGGAAGTCGAGGTCGGCAAAACAGAGGTACACCTCGGTGCCGTTATCGCCCTTCCTGCCTGAAAGACGCCTGTTCATATGCCAGAACGATGTCCGCTCCTCATCCTCTTCCAGGTGGTGGCGTAACGAATAGAAGGGCTTGATCTCAAAGGTCTTGCCCGGAGCTGATGGCAGCGTTGATACCACCCGCTCGATGTAGTAGACCTCGGTGGCGTCCTGCCTGCGCATGTCCGGTATGACCCGGTACTCGGTGAGCTGGCGCTCGACCCTGATAGGTTCGGCGATCTTCTTGAACAGGTTCACGGCCGGCGCTGCATTGAGGCAGAAGGTCTCGGCGTTCACCACCAGGCCCTGCTTGGCTGGCCTGTCCAGGTAGATCCAGATGTCGAGGGTATCGCCACGGGCCAGGTCCCTGACTCTGTCCAGTCCGGTGAGGTCGAAGAACAGGAACTTCTCCGGGAAGCAGAAGTATTCGAACAGGGTGAGGTACCCGGGGAAGGACCGGGGCGAGGCCGGGATCATCACCTCGTCGGGGTCGAGCCCCACGGGCCTGATGGCATTGTTCGGCAGGGGAATGATCCGGGTCTTTCCGTCATTTCCAGTGGTCTCGGCCTCGATGGCCGTCACGTTGTTGAAGAGCAGCTCATAGAGCAGGAACATGTGCTGGTGTGAGCCATTCAGGTAGAAGCGCAGGCTCTCGAAGCCCAGCTGGGAAAGGCTCAGGCTGTTGAAGGTCTTGAGCTGTATCCAGAGGGCCTGCTGTGAGCCTTCTCTCAGGCGCTTCGGGTCCCTCAGGCCGGCCCCGGTGACCTCCAGTGGCCAGATCACAGCCGGGTATGCCGAAGAGAACTGGCAGGCCGTGCCGCCCACGGGCTTCGAATAGAGTTGGCTCCCCTTCTCGACCCGGTAGCCTGTGGGAGGTATGGTCTGTCTGACAGGGTCGAACCGTACCACGGTCATGGAGGGGATGGGGCTGATGTAGTGGGGGTAGATGATGTGGAACAGCGACTCGGTGATCTCAGGGAAGTCATCGTCGATCTTGCGATGTATCCGGCCGCACAGGAGGGCAACGGCCTCGATGAGGCGCTCGGTGTGGGGGTCTTCGCACTTGTCCGCCTCAAGCTGGAGGCGTCCTGCGATCTTGGGGTACTTCTTCGCGAACTCGGCGCCCATCTCTCTGATGAAGGTGAGCTCGCGTTCGTAGTATTGGAGAAGGGTGTCGTCCATGGATAGGCGTCCTTATTTCGTGATGACGTACTCGCTCCTGTTGATGTCGAAAAAGGTGTCGAACTGCACAGGCTCCTTCTCGGGCTCGATGACGAGCATGGCACTGATCCTGAACCTGAGGCTGTGACCCTTCTGGTCGGGCTCCAGCTGCACCTTGACGTTCCGCAGTCTGGGCTCGAAACGGGCTATGGCCCGCTCGATGTCCTGGCGGAGCACCTTGCGCACGGTTGCGCTCCTGGGGCTGAGCGAGGTGTAATCCTTGATGCCGTAGACGAACACGCTGCGGTTCAGCTCGGAAAACTCAGGAGGCGGAGGTTCAATGATGCGCCGGGTGTTGAGGAGGTTTTCCAGGTCGCGGATCACCCGTGCCTTGACCTGACGCATGTTCAAGAGCCGGAACTGGACCGGCTCGAAGGATACCTCAGGCTCGTCGTCGATGAGCCTGTCCAGGACGGAGGCCTGAAGGTTGTCGTGGTCAGAGGCCATAAGAGAGAGAAGTCGGTCTCCGGGATCCGGAATACATGGGGAAACGCATGTCCCCATGATCCCGTATCCCGGGTACGGTGCATCCTCGCGCCTGAATGAAGGGTGCCGACTCCCGGACCGGTATCTCAGCCCCCCTTATTCGCGGTGAGATCCCAGTAGGCCTTCACGTCACCGGAGGGCTTGCCGGTCTTCGTGTCGGTTGCCGTATATACCCACTCGATCTTGCCATAGCTGAAGGACACTTCTTCCAGCGGCAGGGTTTCACCCCCCTGGGCAGATCCTCCCGGCCTGTATGAGCTGATGATGACATCCGAGAGGATGTACTCCATGTACTTCGTCTTGTCGCCAGCCGCCCTGCACAGTTCGATCTTGACCGAGGGGATATGCTTGCCGTTGCAGCAGAACAGGGCGAGTTTGGGAGATGACTTGTCCAGCGTCTTTACAATGGAAAAATCCGAGTGGTTGCACCGTTCGGCCGACCTGCCGCCCGCCGTGCTCGCGGACCCTGATGCAGGCTGGGAAACACCGGAGTGCATCGAAAGCACCTCGATCCAGTCCTTGTGCTTGTCGTCCGTGCTCTCCCCTGGTATATCACTGATCTTCATG
>JALOOZ010000206.1 GCA_025454155.1 Thermodesulfobacteriota bacterium | reverse complement strand
CAGAAGAAGGAGAGTATGAGAACATGATCACCGCCGAACGAAAACCCATGGAAGAGCTCATCGAGCTCATCAGTCCCTACAGGCGTGTCCTCCTGGCCGGCTGCAACGAGTGCGTGACGGTGTGCGCCGCAGGAGGTCGCAGAGAGGTGGGAATTCTTGCGTCAGCACTGCAGATGCACTTCGCCGGAAAAGGCCGGCCCATCGAGATCCAGGAGGTCACCCTGGAGCGGCAGTGCGACCCCGAATACGTGGAAGAGCTGGTTCCCCGGATCGACCAGGTGGACGCTGTGCTGTCCATGGCCTGCGGCTGCGGTGTCCAGGAGGTGGCCCGGCGCTTCAAGGAAAAACCGGTGCTCCCTGCCGTCAACACCAAGTTCATGGGCGCCTCGGAGCATCAGGGGCTCTGGGCCGAGCGCTGCCAGGGATGCGGAGACTGCGTCCTCGGAATCACGGCCGGCGTCTGCCCCATTGCACGCTGTTCCAAACAGCTGCTCAACGGCCCCTGCGGAGGGTCCACCAACGGCAAGTGCGAAGTGAGCCCCGACATGGACTGCGCCTGGCAGCTCATCTGGGATCGTCTGAAATCGTTGGGAATGGTGGAGCGCTACGAGGAAAACATCCCCGCCAAGGACTGGCGCTCCGGTGCTGGAGCGGGCCCGCGCAGAATCATGAGAGAGGATCTGGCATCATGAAGACGGAAAGCAGACTGGAGAAGATACTGGCATCGGGAAACCTGGCGGTCACTTCGGAATGCGGACCACCGCGGGGTTCACAGGCCGGCAAGGTCAGGGAGAAGGCGGAGATGCTTCGGGGAGTGGTCGACGGCATCAACGTCACGGACAATCAGACGGCCATGGTCCGCATGTCGAGCCTGGCGGCATGCATCCTGATCAAGGACCTGGGCCTCACCCCCATCCTGCAGATGGTCACCCGGGACCGGAATCGCCTGGCCATGCAGAGCGACATTCTGGGAGCCTACGCCCACGGCATCGACACCATGCTTTGCCTCTCGGGCGATCACCCCCACTTCGGGGATCACCCCATGGCGGCCAATGTCCACGACATCGACTCCATCCAGATGCTGGACATGGTGCGCACCATGCGGGACGAAGGCAAGTTTCAGGGGGGAGAGAAGATCGACGGCCCTCCCCAAATGTTCATCGGGGCGGCGGCAAACCCCTTTGCGGACCCCTTCGAGCTGCGCGTGTCACGCCTCGCCAAGAAGGTCAAGGCAGGGGTCGATTTCATCCAGACCCAGTGCATCTACAACGTGCCCAAGTTCGAGAAGTGGATGGAAGGGGTGCGGGAGCGCGGGCTCCATGAAAAAGTCTCCATCCTTGCCGGCATCACTCCCATGAAGTCCGTGGGCATGGCCCGCTACATGAAAAACAAGGTCCCCGGCATGGACGTGCCCGATGAAGTGGTGAAGCGCATGGGCGGCGTGCCCAAGGAGCAGCAGGCGGAGGAAGGGATCAGGATCTGCATCGAAACCATTGAACGTCTCAAGGAATTGGAGGGCGTGAAGGGCTTTCACATCATGGCCATCGAATGGGAACAGAAAGTACCCGAGATCGCGGAGCGGGCGGGACTGCTGCCGCGGCCCCAGATCTGAGGGCGGACGGACAACCGGTTCCATCGAACCTGAGCAAAGGAGATTCCATGAGCAGCAAGACACACATCCTGGTGGTAGACGACGATCCCGATCTGGTGGAATCCGTCTCCATGAAACTGGCGGGCAACAAGGACTACCGGATCAGCAAGGCCTACGACGGCATAGACGCCTTCGAGAAGATCAAGCAGGAAAAACCCGACATGGTCCTGCTGGACGTGATGATGCCACGCAAGAACGGCTACGAGCTCTGCAACGAGCTGAAGACGGATCCGCAGTACAAGGACATCATGGTGGTGCTCCTGACTGCCGTGGCCGACAATGTGCAATCGACCGCTTACACTCACATGGACGGCAAGTCGACGCTTGCGGACGACTACATCGCCAAGCCCATCGATCTCGACAAGCTTACGGAAATCGTCAGGGACAACCTGGGACGCTGAGACCGGCACCGGGCTGCATCGGCTGAAGGCGGGCGGCAATGCGGTCGACTTAAGGTTCCCTCTCCCCCCAGAAGGGTGAGGGGGCTGTGCTGCGAACTCAAGTCGACAACATTGCAGGCAGGCGGAAGGCCTGTGGAGGGGGAAGGCCCTTCCGCCTGCCCCACCCGGTCCCGGGCATTGCTCTCGATCAGGGCAATTCAATGCAAACCGCCGAGACGGGGCCAGACCCCGTCGCACCCCCCGCCCTCGCTTCCGTCAATGCGGGGGAGGAATTCATGGCCTTTTCGGAGGCCTCTCGACCGGGTATTCCAGCTCATGGCAAACGAAAACCATGTCCCATCGACGGAAGAGGCGGATTGGAAGGAGAAGGTATTCGAGTCACTCTCCCTGCCCGCTCTCATCCTGACGCCGGACAGACGAATCGTCAGTGTCAACCGCAACTTCCAGAAGAAATTCGGCAAGCTCAAGGAGGACATCGTCGGGAGATCCTGCCACAACTTTTTCTACCACTCCGAGGCGCCCTGCGAAATAGACTTCTGCCCGCTCTCCAAAGTGCTGGCGGACCGCGTGGGCCACACCAGCCTGAGGCGGGTGATGGGAGCGTCCGGCAAGGAGGCCTGGGAGGACCGGGTATTCTCCCCCATCCTCGATGACGAGGGGAACGTTCGCTACATCATCGAGAGCATCCGGGACGTCACCAAGCTGAAGACCCTCGAAAAGGAGCTGGTGGGGATCCGGGCATTCATGGAGAAGCTGGTTCAGAGCTCGACCAGCGGGATCATTGCAGCCAACCGCCGAGGAAGGATCCTGGTCATCAACCAGGCCGCCGAGGAATTGACCGGGTACAGCATGGAGCAGGCGCAGAAGGGGGAAATCAGCGCCATGGGCCTCTATCGCCCCGGGGAGGCCAAAAAGCTCATGATGCTGCTGCGGGACGAGACCTACGGGGGAAGAGGCAAGCTGCCCTGCACCCGAACGACCCTCGTCAGTGCCCAGGGCGAGGAGATCCCCGTCGAACTCACGGCAGCCATCATCTACGACGGCAACCGGGAAGTGGGCACAATGGGTATTTTCAACGACCTTCGGGAGAAACTGGCCCACGAAGAGCGCATGAACCGGATGCTGGCCCGCATCTCCCAGGCCGAGAAACTGGCTTCCCTGGGTCAGCTGGCGGCGGGCGTGGCTCATGAGATCAACAACCCGCTGACGGGGATTCTCCTCTTTGCGAACCTGATCCTCGAGAACCTGCCTCCGGAGGATCCCAGGCAGGCAGAGGTCAAATACATCATCGACGACGCCAACCGTTGTGGTGAAATTGTCAAAAACCTGCTCGCCTACAGCAGACAGACCAGCCAGAACAAGGAAATCCTGCACCTCAACACCCTCCTTGAAAATGGCCTCTCGCTCATCAGGGACCAGAAACTCTTCATGAACATCGACATCGTCAAGGACCTATCCGACGAGATGATGCTCATCCATGCCGACAAGAACCAGCTGGGGCAGGTCATCATCAACCTGGTCATGAACGCCGTGGATGCCATGAGCCGCAAAGGAACCCTCACCTTTCGAACCTATCGGGACAAAGCGGCAAAGAAAGTCTACCTGGAAGCATCCGACACGGGCTGCGGCATCCCCAAAGAGAATCTATCCAGAATATTCGACCCCTTCTTCACGACCAAGGCCGTCGGAAAAGGAACCGGCCTGGGTCTCAGCACCGTTTACGGCATCGTTCATGAGAATGGGGGCAACATCTGGGTCAAAGACACGAGCCCCGAAGGGACAACGTTCATCGTGGAACTTCCCCTTTATCAGGTTGCCTATGAAGAACACGCGCCAACGTTGCCGCCACTCTCCCAGCTCCCGGGGAAGGAGCCCGCATCCCTATGAATGAAAACACCACAAACGAGCTTGTTTTGAGGCCCACCATTCTGGTCGTGGACGACGAGGAGCGCATCCGGGAGGGATGTCAAAGGGTCCTCTCCCAGGAAGGCTTCGAAGTCGCCACCGCCGACTGCGGCGCCAAGGGCCTGGAGATGATCGAGCAGAAGCACTTCGACATCATCCTGCTCGACCTGATGATGCCGAGCATCTCAGGCTTCGATGTCCTGGCGCAGGTCAAGGCCCTGCATCCGGATTCGACGATCATCGTCATCAGCGGCTATGCCACCGTCGAACATTCCATCGAAGCCATGAAGCGGGGGGCCTTCGATTTCATCCCCAAGCCCTTTTCGCCGGAACAGCTGCGTCTCCTCGTCACCAAGGCCATCGAGTACACGCGGGCGCTGCAGGATATCGCCAGCGA
>JALOOZ010000205.1:4362-5424 GCA_025454155.1 Thermodesulfobacteriota bacterium | reverse complement strand
ACCGCCCGGTTCCGGAGGCGCATTTGTCGTTATACACGTACCTGGCGATCGAACCGTCTTTGTCCATGCGGATCGCCTTGGCATCCTGGCCGCCCACATCGATGACCATCCGTATCGCAGGATCGAGCCAATGCGCGGCCTTGCCGTGGCAGACGATTTCAGACACCACCTCGTCCACAAAGGGGATCTGCCTTCTTCCATATCCGGTGCCGATGACATGGGCCAGATCCTGAAGTTTCAGCCGCGCCTGGGCCAAGGCCAGGTCCATGACCTTCCGGGCAGACTCCTCAGGCCGGGATGTGGCCCTGATGACTGCTTGGGCAAGGATCTCGCGGTCGGTCATGATGACCACCTTGGCCGTCAGTGAACCAACATCGCAGCCTGCCACTATCATGTCCTGCCCCCATGAAGTCTTTCATGCGCCAGAACGGCCGCCCCGAGGGCACCGATCACCTGGGGATCGACCCTGGGGGGCTTCTTCAGCTTCACCCCGAGCAGCTTCTCGAGGTAATTGACGACCCCGGCATTCTTCGCCACGCCCCCGGTGATGCATGCATTCCTCTCCACGCCGAGGCTGTTGGCGATCATGGCGACCCTCTTGGCCATGGCCTGGTTGACTGCGGCTACGATGTCTTCGATGGTCGTATTGTTGTTCAGGTGATGGATGACCTCGGTCTGGGCCCAGACGGTGCAGGCTGCAGCGAGATCCATGGGGTTCCTGGCCTTCGCGGACAGTTCGCCGAGATCCTCCAGCGACAGGCCCAGCAGCTTGGCCATGACCTCGAGGAACCTGCCCGTGCCAGCCGCACACTTGTCGTTCGTCGTGAACTTGACGACCCGGCCGTCCTTGTCGAGCTTGATCGCCTTGCAGTCCTGACCGCCGATGTCGATGACCATCTGTATTCCGGGCATGAGCCACAGCACCCCCCTGCTGTGGCAGGAGATCTCGGAGACGGCTTCATTGGTGAATGAGATCTGGTCCCTTCCATACCCGGTGGCCACCGCATAGCGGATGTCATGGAACGAGAGCGAAGCTTCTTCAAGGGCCTTCTCCATAACGCT
>JALOOZ010000205.1:0-4357 GCA_025454155.1 Thermodesulfobacteriota bacterium | reverse complement strand
TCCTCGGGCCGCGACGTGGAGCGCTGGATGGCATACGAAAGGATCTTCCTGTCGTTGAGGACTACCGCCTTGGCGGTCAGGGATCCCACATCGCATCCTGCCACCGTCACTTCAGTATCCCCCTCACCGTTATGAACTCATCGATGCGATCCCGCATGCTTTCCCACGAGGTGATGCGGTGATCGAAGGCATCCCCGAAGAGGATGAGCGTAGGGATGCCCAGGTTCTCCGTGTCACGTGCCAGGATCTTGATCGCGCCCCAGGTGTTCCTGCAGCCGATGGTGCCTGTATACATGCAGAAATCAGGCTTGTAGGTCTTGATGGAGGCCATCGTGTCGGAGAGCCACTGGTGGGGATCGTCGTATGGCCCCCGGATCTGCTTTACCATGGGCATGCGCGACATCTGATCGGCCAGTGAATCGATCATGGTGTCCTCATTGGAGGGATCCATCCGGTAGGTGCCGTCCATCAGTTCACCTTCCGCATAGGGCGCATGGACAGGCCAGAAACCGTTCATCATGCACCCGAGATGGGAAATGTTCTTTGAATCGAACCATGCCCAGGGCCGCAGCTGGGCTGAATAATGGTCGACATACACGGCGAACGCCCGGGCATCCTCACTCCCGGATGTGGTCCCGGCCCTTGCCTGGGCGGCATTCCGCCTGGCCACCTTCAGCATCGACGACATGACATCGGTGGCCTCCTTTGATCCGCCGTAGATGTATTTCGCCGAATACATGAACACGTTGAAGATGCCGGGCACCGGGCTGGGAACCAGTCGCATGAGATCTTCGATCTCGCACATGATCTCGTCCTGCCTGTCCGTCTCGACGATCACCTCCCGCAGGCACTCGACATCGAGCTTCCTGCCGGTCTGCTCCTCCACGAACGAGATCAGTCCCCGGAAATCCTGGCGGTGGTACTCCCGTGCCCGGTCGTCTGCAAGGGTCGGCGGGGCGTTGAGCTGATAGAAGGGCAGGCCGAGATATTCAGCCGCGAAGCTGAAGGCGGTGGCATTCGTGTCACAGACACCTATGGAATTGCACAGGACGAAATCGGGTTTCACACCCAGGCCGGCCAGGTATGCCCCGAGGGCTCCGCGCTGGGCTGAGCACGATGTCTCGGTGAACCCGATCTCGCAGCAGTAATTGAGATACTCGCCCAGTCCCCGCAGCCACATCATGACCCCGAGAGTGGTGACGGGCTCGAGGCAGACAGGAACGACATCCAGGGGCTTCAGGACTCCCGGCGAGAAGTTGAAGGTGCACAGGGCAATCTTCTTGCCCCGCTCGTGGGCGGTCAGTACCTCGATGAGATACTTGTCGATCATCTTCAGGAGGAGCACGCCGGGCTCACCGGTCATCAGGATGGTCTCGATGGCCTCCCTGAAGCGGGGGGCGTACCGGAACATCCCGAAGGCCTCCTTGCGCGTCCCGTCATAGGCCAGAGAGGCGAAGTGGATGATGCTCTGCACCATGCGGTCGAAGTCGTATTCCTTATACTCTTTCCTCATTGCCGGCTCCCCCTTCCCCGTCACACGGATACATTCACATCGATCCCCTCTTTGATTCGCTGTATGTAGAGCATCGCCCGCTCCTTGAGCAGCTTGGAATCGACCTTCCTGACGATCTCCTCCAGGGCCGGCAGGGACCTGCGGTGGAACAGCGTGAGGGCGTCGATGGCCCGCTGCCTCTCAAAGATCATCCCATCCATGACGAGAGCAATGTCCTTCAATACATCGATCGCTATCATCTCCCGGGTCTGCTCACCCATATCTCCCCTCCATCTCTACTATGCGGGCAGACTTTCCATGAATGCATCCACCCGCATCTTTATCCGCCCTTCCTCGACCAGGGGGCCGTATTCCCGTTCGATCTTCAGACAGGGAACCCCCAGGGCCTCGAGGTCCCTTTCATACAGGCTGTTCTCGGACCCGTGCATGTCGCAGAACCGTATGTTCTGGAGGATCACCCCATCCACCTTGGCCTGCCGTATGCGCTCCTTCATGAATGCCAGCCTCTGCCTGTAGGCTCCGAACATGCGCGGGCAGAGCTTGTGGGAGAGATAACGCCTGGCGATGGCGACAACGGGGTCGCCGTCTTCCTCCACCAGATCCATGTAGGACCTTGATCCGAAGCAGAGCGTGTCCGCCACCATCACCCCACCAGAAGACTCGATAAGCCGCACGAGATCGACATCGTCATTGGCGCTCCCGGCCAGCAAAAGGCGTTTCCGTCCCTTTATGCCGTCCCTGTTCCGACCCATCTCGTCCAGGAAATCTTCCAGGAGCCGGTTGTATATCCCGCGGGGCATGGCATTCGCGGCTATGATGACCGCTGTCGCATCAGCCCCGGTGATGGGGACCTTCTTTCTGGATCGCAGCCCGTCGAGTTTGGTCAGCAGCATTCTCCCCCTGTTGTACTCTCCGATCGCACGCCGGAGATCATCCGCGGTGATCGTGATGTTGAAATGCCGCTCAAGGTTTTCAATGAGCTTCCTGGTCTCCTCCACAAACCATGCGAGGCTGTAGTCGGTCACCTTGTGCGGGACTCCGTAATAGTGACGGAACGGCGGGAATGTGCCGTGGGTGTCTTCGGCCGCCTTTCTCCAGCACTCATCAACCCTCCGGATGGAATCACATCCCGGGGTGAGGATGACGCCGTCGAGGAAGTCGTATTTGCCTTCACCGGCCAGCTGGAGGATGCATTTGGGAAAGCTGCAGATGACCGGCCCGAAATACGTGTCGGCTATGGATGTGGACGTGGCACCGATCCCCCGCATCCTGAAGGGGAGCATGCCTCCTGCATGGATGATTTCCTCGGGTACGTAGGAGCAGGTGAACCCGACAACCTGCCTGCCTTCTTCCTTCCACTGCCGGACGAAGCGGTTCCCCAGCGTCTTCCCGACTTCAAGGAAATCCTTCAACATAGTGCCTCCCATCCCTTTGGCCACACGGCACCATCGCCGTCACACAGCCTGGTTCTCTTGATTCAGAGCGCCGACACCTCTGATCAGTACGGGCAGGATCTCCGAGGCAATGGGCCTCAAGCCCTCCATGATGTCCCTCGTGATCCATTGCACGGTGTCCTTCAGGGCGTCCGTATCGATATTCATGAAGAGCTCGGAGAAGAGACGCCGGAAGATATCGGGGTTCTCCCCATGGACATTGTTGATCATGCGCAGGGACGTGTTCATGATCTCGCTGATCCCCTGGGTGTCGATCTCATACAGTCCATCCGCAACCGCTGCGGCAAATCTGCTGTCCGGGAGATTCCCGTACACCTCCAGCCGGCGCCTTCCGGCCCTTATGGAGGGGTTCTTCAGTGATGCAAAGCGGGACACAACGTCGAGGACAAGCGCAGCGTTTTCCTCGTGTATATCAGATAACGCATTGGCCCGTTCTTCGGCGAATTCAGCGGAGATGACCCTTGTCTTGACGAGGAGTACAGGATCGATGCCCGACACGATCTCGCGCAGCTTCTGGGTGAGGTCCATCTGAAACTGGGGCACCCCGGCCTCCCCCTGGAGCAGACTGCCCGTATGGAGTTGGCGTACCATCTCCAGCACGGCATTCACCAGCTCGCCGATATGCCGGCCGTCGATGCTCCTGATGATGGAAAATATGAGGTCCGTGAACAGATCGGGGGATACCCCATTGAGCGGCTTGACGATCTCCTTGAACGACCGGACGATGATATTCCCCAGTGGATGGATCAGTGATATCACCGTGCCGAGCTTTGCGGGATAGGTATCCCAGACGAATCCCATCAGTCTCCTTACGAGCTCCACGATGGGTTCCTCCGCCCGATCCACCATCTCCTTCACCTCTCCGAAATCCGTGCTTGCGATGACTTCACAAAGTGGGCCTTCGAGGCTGTCGGCAAGGTGCATGGGGTTCTGCATCTGGAGTTCATTGAGTTGCCGCGCCAGGAGGGTGAACAGCATGCCCAACCTCTGGCCGTCTGTGCCGTTTCCTGAAGGCGGTTGAGGTGTTCTCTTCTCTGCAAGCAGTTTGAGGGCGATATCCGAGATCTTCTTCCTTGCCCTGCTCCCGTCGGACCAGTTTGACAATACATTCTTGATGACGGACAGCATCACCTTTCCGACCGTCGGGGACTGCAGCCAACCGGCAACGAGGCTGCCGAGAATTTCGATGGATTCACGTTCCATCCGCTTTGCTGCAATAACGGCATCAGGGCTTCCGGCGCATGTATTCATATCCATGGATCACCCCCCTTTCTGGTCGCGGATATAAAAAGGGCACGGTTCATTTCATGGGAATGGGTGGTCTTGGTCTGGGTCCTCCGGGGGACCCGGTAAGCAACAGAGACATCCTGCCTTTCCATAAGGTGTGCCC
>JALOOZ010000045.1 GCA_025454155.1 Thermodesulfobacteriota bacterium | reverse complement strand
TCAGGGGTTTCTGCGGCGTCACGTCCCCCAGGGCCCGGACCAGCCGCCCTGCCTCCCTGATCCCCTCGCAGTAGGAGCAGACGATGCGGGTCTCTTCGTCACGGCCCATGTATTCGATCAGATCGGCCATATCCACGTCGGCGCCGTTGCCGCTGCTGGCCACGCGGCTGAAGGAGAGCCCCTTTCCAGCACACAGGTTCACGAAGAGGTTTATCAGGGATCCGCTCTGGCTTATGAAGCCTAGTTTTCCCGATGTCCTGGGCATACCCGGAAACGGAGCGATCCTGGAGCCGGGAGAGAACACGCCCATGCAGTTGGGCCCCAGCATGCGGAATCCCCCGTTACGGGCGATCTGCCTCATGCGGACCTCGGCATCGCGGCCGGCCTCGTCCCCCGTCTCCGAAAAGCCCGACGTGTAGAGGATCACCGCCTTGACCCGCTTTCTCGCACATTCCTCCAGGGCATCAAAGACGGTCTCCCGGGGAGACATGATGATGACCAGGTCCACCGGGCCTGGAACCTGTTCGAGGTTCGGGTAGGATTTGTATCCATCGATCTCCTGCGCGGCCGGGTGGACAAGGTAGATGGGTCCGGGAAATCCCTGGTCCAGGGCCCCCAGGAGAAAAAGCTTGCCTGGCTTGAGGCCCCGGGGGATTCCGTACAGTGCCATGGACTTCGGGGAAAAGAGCCCGTCAAGAGCATCATGCATGGCGCAGCCTCCATTCATGAAATGAGATCCAATCTGCATGCGGGTGCAGCGAAGACACCCGTGCATCCTATCACCTCTTCAGGCGCGCATCAACGAAAGGCAGGATGGGGGGCGCATTCTTTTCCATTGAACTCGGCGGGGATCGGCTTATAGTATCCAGAAGAGGTATCTGTCCATGAGCAGGAAAGACCGCCGGATCATCCTCATCTGCCAGTGCCTGGTCAACCCCTACTGCCGGGTCCACATCCTGGGGCAGAACTTCCCGCTGTCCCTGGAGGTGACCGACTACCTGCTCAGAAAGAACGTGGGCATCATCCAGTACCCCTGCCCGGAGACCACGGCCATGGGGCTCATGCGCAACCCCCAGGGCCGCCAGCAGTACGACAACATCTTCTTCCGCAGCCACTGCAAGGAACTGCTCCAGGTGCCCATGCTCATGGTCAGGGAATTCATCAAGAACCGCTACCGCCTGTGCTGCTTCATCGGCCTGGAAAACAGCCCCACCTGCGGCATCCACTGGGGACGGCACAAGGTGAACAGGTACGGCACCGAGTCTCCCAACCCTGACGAGCAGTATGGAAAAGACCCCAAGGACCCGGTGCTGAGGGGAATCATGGCGGAGATCCTGGAGGAGGAACTGGCCAAGGAGGGAATAACGACCCCGTTCCTGGAGCTGCCGGCCCTTTCTCCCGCCGATTCGGACAAGAGGAAGAGGTTCTGGCAGGACCTCGAGGAGGCCGTCTCGCCGGTACCCTGAATGCACCGCGGGCCATCACCCGGGTCAGGGGAGCTGGTACCCATTGCCGTTTCGAGCTATGAGCCCCTCTTTTTCAAGCCCTGAAAGGATCCTTGCCATCCGTCCCGCCTCAACGCCGAGGGTCGAGGAGATGGTTTTTTTCGTCAGCGTGCCTTTTCCCAGCAGGGCCCTGATGACCCCGCCCCGCACCTGCCGGTCGGAGCCTTCGAAGGGCGCCTGCCTGGCATAGTGGGCGCTCCTCCGGTTGGGGTTCGGCAAGGACCTCCCCAGCATGGCGCCGTAATCCATGAGGGCATAGTACCACTGCCGGGGATTCTCCCGGTCCAGGGTCGCCTCCACCAGGGGCAGGATCTCCCTGTCCTTCACGCCGGTCCTGTCCTGGAAGAAGAAGTGGATGAAGACCCGCCGGATGTTGGTCTCGATGAACACGACCGGCTTGTCGAAGGCAAAGGCCACGATGGCCCCGGCCGTTGAAAAGCCGATGCCGGGAAACCTGACCAGTTCGTCGGCCCCGGCAGGCAACTGCCCCCGGTGCTCCTTGACGACGCTCATGGCGGTCTTCCACAGGTTCACCGCCCTGCGGTTGTATCCGAGACCCTGCCAGGAGGCCAGCACGTCCTTCAATGCCGCACCGGCGAGGGCGGAAAAGTCCGGGAACCTCTGCAGGAACAGGGGGAACTTGACAAGGACCCGCTCCACCTGGGTCTGCTGGAGCATGAACTCGGAGACGAGGATGCGGTAGGGAGTGATGTCCTCCCGCCAGGGGAGCTTCCTCTTGTGTCCGGCATAGTGATCGAGGATGGTGCCGGCGAAGCCCTCCGCCTCTCTTTTCTTTACAGTGGTCTCCTGGGCTGCAGGTGCACGAACGAGGACCTTCATTTCGCTTCAGGCTAGCACAGGGGGAACATGGGGAGCAAAGGATATTCCAGGGTCTGCGGGGGACATGAAAAAGGGCCTTGCGATTCCTCGCAAGGCCCTCTGAATTCTACCCGACAATCAGCCGGTCTAGTTCGACCTGGGGACGTAGGTGGGCATCAAGGTAGTAGCAGGACCGCCAGCCGGGGCCCATACCCCTGTCGAGCCCTGGGCTACCCTGAAGGTGAGGGTTCTCCCGTTGAACTCGGTACCGATAGTATCATCAAAGGTGACCGTGATGTCGCTGCCGAGGTTTCCTGCCACCTGCGTCACCCGGCAATTGGCATCATCGACATAGGTCGAGGGGATCGTGATGCCCAGGCTGTTCGCGATGGTTGCCGCAGAGACAATGACAGGGTTTCCAGGGTAATTGCCCGATGACTGGAACGACTCGATGCAGGCATTGCCCAGGGCGCCCATGGCGTTCGTGATCTCGCCGACCTTGGCCTTCTTGGCATAGGTGGAGTAAGCCGGGATAGCGATGGCCGCCAGGATACCGATGATCGCCACAACGATCATCAACTCGATCAGGGTGAAACCTTTCTTGGATTTTAACATAGCCTCATTCCTCCTTGGGTTAGTGGAATCGCTTAAGATATAATTAAGCCTTCTTTCCCTGGGGCCGGTATGAATCATTGCACGTGTCTCAAATATTGTCATTTCAAAGTATATATACGGATATAATCCAAAATACTTGAGAAAGAAATATAATGCGCCTGATTTTCGTATATTACATCAGGCAAAGGGGAGTCTTTCAACGGTGAGGAGCAACAGGTGTTTTACTATCTCTTCCATAACAACTACGCCAATAATATACTCGGCCCGGATGCATTTTCAAGGGGCCATGTCTCCGGGAAAAAAATCCGTCTCCTGTCAGCGGACGTTCAGCCGGTGACCCCCCGCATCATTCCTCGTCTTCGCCGTCGGATGGCTTCACATAGAGGATCCTCTGGCATGACGGGCAGATGATGAGCCTGTCTCCACGGACAAGCTCGTTGAAGAGCTGGGGCTGGATGTGCATGTGGCACCCCTTGCACACCCCGTCGTGGCACTCCACCACCGCCAGGCCCTTCTTGCCCTGCTTGATGCGGTCATACTTGGAGAGAAGCGACGGGTCGACTATCTTGCGCAGCTTCTTGTCCTTGCCCTGGTATTCCACCAGGACTGCCTCGAGTTCCCTGATCTGTCCGGCAATCCTTTCCTTCCGCTCGTCAAGGATGACCCTGTCGGTCTCGAAAGACACACGGATTCTCTCCCTCTCCGCGCTCCTTTTTTCCATCTTGTCCATTATGGTCAGGATCTGCTCCTCGATGTCCGCCTTCCTCTTCTTGGCCAGGTCGATCTCCCGCTGCAGGGCGAGGAACTCCTTGTTGGTCTTTATCCGCTTGATCCTCGCGTCCGCCGCATCGAGAATGGCCTGGTTCTCTTTCAGCTCCGCCTCCAGCGGCTCCTTTTTCTGCTCATACGCGGCGATCTCCTCATCCACCGCATCCAGCGATTTTCTGCGGGCGCTCATGATGCTCTCGATCTCGGAGATATCTTTGGGAAGCTCCCTCAATCCTTCCTGGGCCTTGTACATCTCGATTTCCACATTCTGCAGTGCAATCAGGTCAACGAGTAACTCCTTCAACGTTGTTTCTCCTTGTCTATATGCTAGAGATAGGAAAAGACATCCCTGCCCCGGTGGGCACGGACCGCCACTCCCTTCAGTTCCTTTTTCAGCCTCGCGGCCAGCGGCTTCACGATGATCTCCTCCGAGCCGAAATGGCCCACATCGATCACGTTCATGCCCGCCTCCACGGCCTCTAGGGCTGCGTGGTACCGCACGTCCCCGGTCACGAACGTATCGCACCCGTTCTCCCTTGCCTGCAGCCAGTAGTCCATGCCGCTGCCGGGGCAGGCCGCCACCCTGTGCACCGGCCTTCCCGCATCGCAGATGCGGGGCTGAGGAAAGGGCAATCCCCTGACCCATCCTGCCAGCGGGGAGGCCTTCCTGATGGTTCCGGTCCTCATGGCCCCGCACCGTCTCACCTCGAGCAGCCTGAGCGCTGCGGCCAGCTCGTCTGCCACACCGCCGGCCGCCTTGTCGAGATTCGTATGCATGCTCACGAGGCTCATGTGTCCTTGGATGAGCAGGGAGATCTTCCGTGCAACACCCTGGCTCAGGTCCAGGCGCGTCAGGGGCTGGAGCATGAGCGGATGGTGCGTGAGGATGAGATCCGTTCCGGCCCGGCCTGCACCCCTGATCACCTCGATGGAGGGATCCAGCGCCACGAGCACCGATCTCACCTCGCTGGCAGGGTCCCCCACCATGATTCCGACGTTGTCCCATTCCTCCGCCCCATCAAACGGGGCCATGGCATCGAGAACCTTCATCACGTCCTTGAGCTTCATAAATAAAAAAGGGATGCTCCTGAAGAGCACCCCTTTGTAACCTTTCGGTCGATTATTATTTTCAAACAGTGATCATGTGCGAAACCCGTTCTCACCCTTGCTTCCTTGGCCCTTGTATGGGCCCACCTGGAATCGAACCAGGGACCTACCGGTTATGAGCCGGTGGCTCTACCAATTGAGCTATGGGCCCTCTCAAGGGTTCATAGTCTAAATAAAAATGAGGTGTCAAGGCCTATTTACCCTCCACTTTCTCGAGGATATCAACGATATGGATGCTCCTGTCGATCGTCTTGATGCTCTCCTCGATCTTCTTGAGCTGTTCGGCCAGGCCGGCCTTCTCCTGTTCATCCCGTTCTACGGAGATCTGCCGAGCCACCATGTCCTTGAGGCCTTTGAGATAGTCTCTCTCCCGCCCGGGCAGAGAGAGCAGCTTGGGCACCTCTGTCTGGGATCCCGAAGACGTCTCCCGGAGAAACTCCAGGACCTCGGGCGATTCAGAGCGGGTGAGGCCATGCTGCATGTCGGTGTTGATGTAAGAAATCTGATCGTAATAGAAGTTGAAGATGACCTTGATCATGTTGGCCCTTTGCAAAAGGAGCTTCTTCAGATACACCTTGAAGTCCGTGAACTTCTTCTCGAGCTTTTCTTCTGTCTTGGCCCTCTTCGCCGAGTCAGCACAGGTGTAGTAATCCCTGACGGTCTCGGCAAAAAAATCGAAGTAGCTGTGCAGGGCGAGGATCATGATGATGTCGCCCACGATGTTGCCGTTGGTGGTGCAGGAGCTCGTCGACATGGCGCCGCCGCGCCTGATTATCTCTTCGGGGGCCTTGACCATCCAGTCCGTACCGAAGAGGCCGGGGACGTTGGTGATGGCCTCATACTTCAGTCCATTGCCCCGCACCTTGTCCACCAGACCCTGGTCGCGGTAGACAAGCCCGAGGGACTTGAGGTTGGGTATCAGTGCCCCGCAGATGAACCCGTATTCATTGTCCTCGTAAAAGCTGAAGATGAGGTAGTTGGGAGAGGTCACGGTCAGAAAGGACGGCGGCAGGTTCACCAGGATCTCCTCTCCATCTATCTCCCGGATGGTGGCGGGTACGTTCTTGAGGAGCTGAGCGAAATCCCTGAACGTGTCCGTGGCAATGACCTGCTGGATTATCCGGGTGAAGATCCTCTTGAACCTCTCCACGGCCTTGCCGAACTCGAAGCTGTTGTAGGTGAACAGGGGCTGCTTCAGGGCGATGCCTGTCCTGAAGAGCGTTCCCGTGGGGCTGTTGTTCCTGGAGCACATGACGCTGACCTCGTCCTGGCGCGAAAGCATCCTCTTCTCCCATCCCTTGGCCGGGGCAGACTCCAGGAACCCCATGGGATAGTTCTTCTCGTGGATCTTGTCGAGCCATCTCTGCATCCTGTCCGCCTGCTTGGCCGTATCTCCCACGCAGGACAGGAGCACGTTGGCGCCGAGGTCCTGGGCCGTGTCCAGGACCCGGTCCATGATGGCCTCGGCCGAAAGCTCCCCGAGCCGGACATTGGCATGGCGTATGACCGAGAGGACCTCCTGCTTGTCGTGGGACAGGATCTTGATGGCCGGCAGGCCCTCGGGTGAGTCTATGAGCTCCTGCCGCTCAAAGGGGATGACATGATCGCGCTGCGGCTCCTCTTCGAGGGTCTGCTCCAGGTATTTTGTCCGCAGCTCGTGCTTGCCGTCAGCCTTCAGGCGGAAGATGGGTTTCCCCGTCTTGTCGTACCCCTCAAGGATCTTGGCCTTTTCCGACCGCATGATCCCGGCCAGGAGCTGCTGTACGGTGGGGATGTCCGCCGTGAATGCGCCGAACACGACATCGATCCAGACATCCTTATCGGTAAGCTCCTTTGTCTTTGCCCTGGCGAGGATATCCTCATTGTTCTCCATAGATGCATAGATGGCCTGAAGGCCCATCCTTCCATTGGCACCCCTGATGGCTACCCTGATGACCGGAACCTTGTCTCTGATATCCATGGCCTCCTCCACGAAAAGTGTTGTGCGGTGTGCGTGAACACTGATGGTATAGCAGATCCCTCCCCCTCAGGCAAGGTGCTCCAGATTCGGTTCGCTGTGCCGCTGGAAAGAAAACCGGTGTCATTCCGGGGCAGGCCGGGAAAAGGATCCGTCCCGTCCGTTCACGGCAGGAAGCGGCCAAAGGTGCCCCTTCCTGCCGTTTCCCTTTCTCACTGGTGTGTTTCCTGCTATAGGGGCTCCATGCTCCAAGTTGACATCACCATCGTCGGGGCCGGGGTCGTCGGCCTGGCTGCCGCATGTGCCTGTTCCGGCCGGGGGCGTCAGGTGGTTCTTCTCGAAAAGGAACCCGGCCCGGGAAGAGAGACCAGCTCCCGCAACTCCGAGGTGATCCATGCAGGGATCTATTATCCGGGAGGATCCCTCAAGGCCGGTCTCTGTGTCGAGGGCGCCCGCATGCTCTATGACTTCTGCGACGAGCACCGCATCCCTTTCAAGAGGATCGGGAAGGTCGTCGTGGCGTCATCCACCCATGAAGAGCGTGCGGTGGAAGATCTGTGGAGGAGGGGCATCGAAAACGGCGTCGAGGGGCTTGCAATGCTCACCAGGAGCGAGCTGAGGAAGCGGGAGCCCCATGTCAGCGGCGTCAGCGCCCTGTTATCTCCGAACACAGGCATCATCGATTCGCACCGTCTCATCAGGCGCCTGGAATCCCTGGCCTTGAGCCTGGGGTGTACCATCCTTTACTCCTCTCGTCTCACCGCCATCGACCGGTCCCCCCATGGATATTCCTGCAGGGTGGATGGGCCCGGCCCGGAACAGTATGCATTTCTGACCAGCTCGCTCATCAACTCGGCCGGCCTCGAGGCGGACACCATAGCGGCCATGGCAGGCATCGATATCGACAGCGCCGCCTACCGCATATATCCCGTCAAGGGGGAATACTTCCGCGTGAGGGGGAAAAAGCAGGCCCTGGTGAACGGACTGGTGTACCCGAGCCCGGAAAAGAATCTCACCGGCCTGGGGATCCATGTGACCAAGGACCTCGCCGGATCGTTGCGCCTGGGTCCGGATGCACGTTATGTGGACACCATCAGCTACGAGGTGAACCCTGCCCATGCATCGGCCTTCCTCGAACGCGCACGCACACTGCTGCCCTTCCTCCTTGAGGATGACCTGCTGCCCGACATGGCCGGGATTCGTCCCAAGCTCCAGCCCCCGGGGGGCGGGATCCGCGATTTTGTGATTCACCACGAGGCGGACAGGGGGCTGCCGGGGCTCATATCGCTCGTCGGCATCGAGTCCCCCGGGCTCACGTGCGCTCTTGCCATCGGAGATATGGTGAAAAGGACGCTCGAAGAGGCGGACCTGCTCTAGTCCGAGACAAAGACGGTCCTTCCCTCTACCATGGTGCGAACAACCCTGCCGTTGAATGTCCACCCCAGGAAGGGGGAGTTCTTGGACTTGGACAGGATCATCTCCTCGGTGAGGGTCCAGGTGGGACCCGGATCGAAGATGGTGATGTCCGCCATGCTGCCCTGGCCCAGCGCACCGCCGTCGAGCCCCAGGATCTTCGCCGGATTCTTGGTGACACAGGCGAGGAGCTGGGAAAAATCGATGTCATGTTCGAGGTGGATCTTCATGAGCAGCGGCAGCAGGGTCTGGAAGCCGATTATGCCGAAGGGCGCCAGGTCGAAGTCCAGGGCTTTCTCATCCCCGGCATGGGGCGCGTGATCGGTGGCGATGCAGTCGACGAGGTTCATCCTGATGCCCTCGACGAGGGCATGCCGGTCGTCCTCATGCCTCAGGGGCGGATTCATCTTGTAGTTCGTGTCGTAGGTCCCCACGCTGTCTTCGGTGAGCACGAGGTGGTGGGGGGTCGTGTCACAGGTGACCCTGATGCCCTGCTGCTTCGCTCCGCGGATGATCTCGAGGCTGCCCCTGGTGGATATATGGGTGATATGGACCGGGACACCGGCATACTGGGCAATCAGGACGTCGCGGGATACCATGGTCTCTTCCGCAATGGCCGGGATCCCGGCCAGGCCGAGCCGTGAAGAGAGCGCCCCTTCGTTCATCACCCCTTTTGCCGACAGCGCCCTGTCTTCGCAGTGCAGGATAACCGGCAAGGAGAATGTGTCGGCGTACTCAAGGGCCCGGAGCATGACGGCCGCGCTCTCCACAGGCCTGCCGTCATCCGAAACCGCCACGATGCCGGCCTGCTTCATGAGCCCCATCTCGGAGAGCTCCTTGCCCTTGAGCCCTTTGGTGATGGCCCCCACGGGCAGGACTCTGACCAGGCCGATACTCGATGCCTTCCTGATGATGTACTGCGTCACGGCAGCGTTGTCGTTCACCGGTTCGGTGTTGGCCATGCAGACCACGGTCGTGATGCCCCCCGCCGCTGCAGCCAGGCTCCCGCTGGTGATATCCTCCTTGTACTCGTAGCCGGGCTCCCTCAGGTGGGCATGCATGTCGATGAGGCCGGGCAGAACCCAGTGTCCAGTCGCATCGATCACCTCCTCTCCGGACGGCAGCGCGGCGCCGGGGGGGAGGATCTCCTGGATACGGCCGTTCCTGACGGTGATATCAGCGAAATCATCCCGGTTGTTGGCCGGGTCGATGATGCGCCCTCCTTTAATCACCATTGACGTTGCCTCCCAGAGACAGGTACAGCAGGGTCATCCTCACGGCCACGCCGTTCTCCACCTGGTTCAGGATGATGGAACGATTCCCGTCCGCCGCATCATGGGTTATCTCCACCCCCCTGTTCATGGGGCCCGGATGCATGATGACGGCACCGGGTTTCATCATGTCCACCCTGCGCTTGTTCAGTCCGTAGAAGTATGCGTATTCCCGCTCATCCGGAAAGCACTGTTCATCTATCCGCTCCCGCTGGACCCGCAGCATCATGATCACGTCGGCTTCTTGTATCACCGGATCGAAATCGCAGGAGACATCCACGCCCCAGGTCCTTACTCCGGGTGGCAGCAGGGTCTTGGGCGCCACCACGGTGACGTGAGCCCCCACCTTCTGGAGCCCGTATACATTGGAACGTGCCACCCGCGAATGCGCTATGTCCCCCACAATGGCCACCTGCAGCCCCTCGAGGGTGCCGAAATGCTCGCGCATGGAGTACATGTCGAGCAGGGCCTGGGTGGGGTGCTCGTGGGTCCCGTCACCGGCATTGATGATGGAACAGGGCAGTTCACGGGCCAGCTTCCGGGGCAGCCCGGCATAGGGGTAGCGGATCACGATGCAGTCCGGCGCCATGGCCATGACATTGAAGGCCGCATCCATGATGGTCTCTCCCTTCTGGAAGGACGACCCCGAGGCCGACAGCGCCGTGGTGTCGGCGCTCAGGCGCTTGGCCGCCAGTTCGAAGGAGAGCCGCGTCCTGGTTGATGCCTCATAGAAGAGCAGCACCACGGTCTTGCCGCGCAGCGTGGGGACCTTCTTGATGTCCCTTTTGCTGATCTCCTTGAAGGAGGTGCTCATGTCCAGGATGGTGTAGATTTCCTCCCTCGAGAGATCCGCAATGGCAACGATGTCCTTGTGGGGCCAGTTCATCGCTTCACCTCGCTGATGATCACCCCTGCGATCGATTCCTTGCCGGCGTCGGGTTCGAGCTTGATGACCTTCTCGTCGGGAAGGCTGATCTTCATGCCGGTGAAATCAGCCTGGATGGGCAGCTCGCGCCCCCCCCGATCGAACATGACGAGCAGGAAGATTCTCCCCGGGCGGCCGAGGTCCACGATGTGGTCTATGGCCGCCCTTATGGAGCGGCCTGTATGCAGGACATCGTCCACCAGGATGATGTCCTTGCCGTCAACGGCAAAGGGTATGTCCGTGCTCTTGACCTCCGGATAGGCCCTTCTCCTGGTGATGTCGTCCCGATACAGGGTTATGTCGAGAACCCCCACGGGAACCCGTTTCCCGGTACGTTCTTCAAGAAGCCTCACCAGGCTCCTGGCTATGAGGTCTCCCCCGGTGCGGATGCCGATGAAGGCGACGGTATCCCAGGCCTTCAGTGAGTCCAGGAGCTCGTCGGCGAGCTTTCTCAGCATGGCCTGGACCTGCACGGAATCTCTGGGAATTTCAGCCATGTGCGCCCCTCAGTGGATGAGCCTGCCGATTCGCCAGTACCGTATCCATGGTTTCTCGCCTGACCATGAGAAATAGATGATGAACGCCTTTCCCTTGATGTTCTCCAGGGGTACCTGTCCCCAGAAGCGGCTGTCATAGCTCTGGTCCCTGTTGTCTCCCATCACGAAGACGTGCCCCGGGCTGACCTTTACAGGACCGAGGAAATCTCTGACCATCCCCTGACCCTGATTCAGGGAAAAGGGGTCGGTGTATTTTTCCTGGGGGAGTTCGTAGCGTTTCCCGTTGACATAGACCTTCTTGTCCCGGACCTCCAGGACATCCCCGGGCAGGCCTATGACGCGCTTCACGAAATCCATGGAGTGATTGACCGGAAAGGTGAAGATGATGACATCGTTCCTCCGGGGAATCCTGTCCGCCCCCCACAGCTTCTTTGTGGTGAACGGCACGGTAAGGCCATAGGTGAATTTGGTAGCAAGGATATGGTCCCCCTTGAGCAGGGTGTCCTCCATGGAGGAAGAGGGTATCCTGTACGCCTGGAGAATGAACGCCCGGATGATCATGGCGATCACGAATGCAACCACGAGGGCCTCTGCCCAATCCCTCGCTACGCTCTTCTTTTCCCGACTCAAATCCCCCTCCTTATGGAAGCCCTTTCTTTGCCGGGGGCACACCTTGCGGCTCTTTTCCCACTGCATTCTTTAACAGAATTATATGTTTTCCTAAAGCCGTTTCTCGTCCGTCGTGCATGTGCCTGTTTTTCCCGGATGTCTTGCCCTCTTCTCCATCCCGTGCCCCGGGATCGCGAAGGCGACCCTATGCTGAACCCTTGGCATGCTGGAGATAATCCCGCACGTGGTCTTCAAGGGCCGTCTGCCACAGGGGCATGACCTTGCCCGTCTTCTTCGTGAACTTCATGGTGGAAAGGATGGAATAGAGCGGTCTCCGTGCCGGGCGGGGATATGCCGAAGTATCAACCGGGACGATCCTTGTCCCAAGGCCGACACACTCTATGGCCTTGCAGGCAAGATCATACCACGTGGCCTTTCCCCGGTTGCACACGTGGAAGACGCCACGGGCTTCGATCTCCATGAGGATCGCCATGGCCCTGGCCAGGTCCGGGGCAAAGGTGGGGGAACCCCACTGGTCGTTGACCACCTGGAGCGTCTCCTTCACCTGCGCCGCCGCGAGGATGGTGGATACGAAATTCCTCCCGTGGATCCCCATGAGCCACTGCGTCCTGATGATGAGGTAATCCGTCAACAGATGGCGTATGGCATTTTCCCCGGCGAGCTTGCTCACCCCGTAGACATTGATGGGCGAGGGCGTGTCATCTTCTCTGTACGGCGCATCCTTCGTCCCGTCGAAGACATAATCCGTGCTGATATGGAGCAGCCTGACGGAGTTCTTCCTGCATGCACGAGCGAGCATCTCGGGGCCTTTTGCATTGAGGAGGAGGGCCTCTTCTTCATGGTCTTCCGCGCCGTCTACGTTCGTGTATGCGGCACAGTTGACCACCCAGTTGGGCCTGAACGAGATCATGGCATATCTGATCTGGTCGGGCCTGGTGATATCGAGCCGCTCTTCCGTTGAGGTGATGTCCGTACCCCAGACCTCGTGCCCCTGCATTTCCAGGGTCTTGACGATCTCACGGCCCAGCATGCCGCCGGCGCCGGTCACAAGCATCCTCATCGATCGGCGTACATCCTTTCATAGTAATTCCGGTAGTCGCCTGAAAGGATCCGTTCCCACCAGGTCTCGTTCGCCAGGTACCACACGATGGTCTCCGCAAGCCCCTCGTCGAAATCGACACGGGGGGACCAACCGAGATCCCGGGTGATCTTCGAATGATCCATGGCGTACCGGAAGTCGTGTCCAGGCCTGTCCTTGACGAACCTGATGAGGGTCTCGGGTCTGTTGAGGTGCCGGCAGATGGTGCGGACGATCTCGATATTCTCCTTCTCCGCACCACCTCCGAGGTTATACGCCTCCCCGGAGACCCCCTTTTCAGCAACCGTCACGATGCCCCTGCAGTGATCCTCCACATAGATCCAGTCCCGCACGTTCCTGCCGTTTCCGTATACGGGAAGCTCCTTTCCCTTGATCGCGTTCAACACCATGAGCGGGATAAGCTTTTCGGGGAACTGGTATGGGCCGTAATTGTTCGAACAGCGGGTTATCACGGCATCCAGGCCGTGGGTATGGATATATGCCCTCACGAGCAGGTCGGCCGCGGCCTTGGAGGCCGAGTAGGGGCTGTTGGGGGCCAGCGGAAGACCTTCATGGAAGCTGCCCGAAGCGCCGAGACTGCCATAGACCTCGTCGGTGGAGACCTGGAGGAATCGCTTCACTCCGTGCTTGAGAACGGCATCGAGCAGCACCTGGACGCCCTGGACATTGGTGCGTATGAATACCCCTGCCCCATGTATGCTCCTGTCCACATGGCTCTCGGCAGCCAGATTCATGACCAGGTCGAAACGGCGGCGGCCGATGAGTTCGTCAATGAACGGGGCATCGGTGATATCGCCCCTGACGAAGGAATACCTGGCAGGATATCGTTTCGCAAGGTCATCGGTGTTCTCCAGATTCCCTGCATAGGTGAGCTGATCGAGGTTGACGACCTCCCAGTCGGGCCTGTTCTCGAGAATGTACCGGAGAAGATTCGTGCCGATGAACCCGCAACCCCCTGTCACCAGAACCTCTGTCATGCTACCCCTCCATTCTTCTGCCTCGGGACCGGGCCTTCCCATGGATCATTCATATGCAACGCCCATGAGATAGAGCCCCTGCGGCTGTGCCGTCGGCCCGGCATGACGCCTGTCGCGGAGCGCCATGATCCGGTGCATGTCCGCCGGCTCCAGCCTGCCCTGGCCTACAAGTAGCAGCGTTCCAACGATATTTCTTACCATATGCCGTAAGAATCCGCTACCTTGCATCCACACATAGAGCTTGTCCCCGTTGATTGCCACCTCGGAGGTCGTGATGGTGCGGACCGTCGTCTTCACGCCTGAGCCCGTTGCCTGAAAGGAGGCAAAATCATGTTCTCCGGTCAGGAAGTGCGCCGCCTCCCGCATGGCATTTCCATCCAACGGCCCGCCCACATGGAGGGCGTACCGATCCAGGAAGGGATTCCTGACAGGCGAGGTATCCAGGACATAGACGTAGGTCTTGTTCCGGGCCATGGTTCGGGCATGGAACTCCGGGGCCGCATCCTCGGCAGAGAGCACGGCGACATCGCCAGGCAGCACGGAATTGAGACCCCTAAGCAATCCCTGCACGGGGACGGTTGTCCCGGTGGGGAAATTCATTACCTGGCCAAGGGCATGGACCCCCGTATCGGTGCGTCCCGAAGCCACCACGCGTACAGGGTGACCCAAAACCTTCTCTATGGCATGTTCCACCACACCCTGGACGGTCCTGACCCCTGCCTGGGTCTGCCAGCCCATGTATCCTGACCCATCGTAGGCGATTACACATTTGATATTTCTCATGAAAGGCTCCCTTCCTGCCGAATGATAAGGAGAGAGAAAAACAACACCACAGAGGCAAGGCGTATCATGAATCTCTTCGGATGGGGATCAAAAGGCATACGGGTTGAATCCATGGCGGCAGGATGCAAGCTGGGAGGGTTCTATATCCAGAGTTCCATCTGCGAGGTGTCGCGCAACGGCATGACCTGTACCATCCCTTCGAGCCGCGTCCAGGGAAGCCTCATGGAGATGCTCCACACGGAGATCTCCGTCAGTATCGACAACATGCTGCTGGACGGGATTCTCTCCTGGTATACCATCGAGGAGTCCTCCTACCTGATCGGGATCACC
>JALOOZ010000044.1 GCA_025454155.1 Thermodesulfobacteriota bacterium | reverse complement strand
CACTGCTCAGTGCAGAAGAGCTCCTCGGTGCACGCAGACGGAGGAGGCGGGTGACGGCAGGCCCCCCGATCTACGACCCATTCACCCAGCTCGACGTAGGTGATGCGGTGGTGCACCGGGACAACGGCATAGGGATCTTCAGGGGCGTGGTGAGACTCGAGGTGAACGGCACGGCCAGCGACTATGTGCTCCTCGAGTACCTGGGGGGAGACAGGCTCTATGTGCCGGTGTACCGGCTTTCTCTGCTCCAGCGCTATGTAGGCGATGTCGACCACTACACGTTGGACAGGCTCGGCGGCACACGGTGGGCCGGTGCCAAGGCCAAGGCCGTCCAGTCGGTGGCAAAGCTCGCCGGAGAGCTCCTGGAGCTCTATGCAAAACGTCAGGCAGTGCAGGGGGTCTCCCTCGACACCGCAAACCCGGTCATCCAGGAGTTCGCGGACTCGTTTCCTTACGTGGAGACCGAAGACCAGCTCAAGGCCGTCGACCAGCTCAAGGCCGTCGAAGAGACCTATGCGGACCTTTCATCACCGAGACCCATGGACAGGCTCATCTGCGGGGACGTGGGATACGGCAAGACCGAGGTCGCCCTGCGTGCCGCCTTCGCCGCCGCCATGTCCGGCAAGCAGGTGGCCGTCCTGGTGCCCACGACCCTTCTGGCACGGCAGCATCTCATGACCTTCCGTGACAGGATGGAGAAGTGGCCCGTCCGGATCGAATCCCTGTCCAGCCTGAGCGCGTCGGCCGGAAACGGGAAGATCCTCGATGACCTCCATGCGGGCAGGGTGGACATCATCATCGGCACCCATGCCCTGCTCTCCGAACGGGTCAGGTTCAGGGACCTGGGGCTGATGGTGGTGGATGAGGAACACCGGTTCGGTGTGAGTCACAAGGAAAAGATCAAGTCCATGCGCTCCGAAGTGGACGTGCTGACGCTTACCGCCACCCCCATACCACGAACGCTGAACATGGCCATCTCGGGACTCCGCGAGCTCTCCATCATCGAAACGCCGCCCGCAGAAAGAAAGTCCATCGACACCGCCATCACCCGCTTCGACGACGAGGCCATCCGGGCCGCCCTCACCAGGGAACTCGCGCGGGGAGGCCAGGTCTTCTTCGTTCACAACATGGTCTCCACCATCGAGGCCATGGCCCGCCACATCCAGTCCCTGAGTCCCCAGGCCCGGGTCGGAGTCGCCCATGGCCAGATGCCCCGGACAAGGCTGAACAAGGTCATGTCAGGTTTTCTCGACCGCAGCACGACCGTGCTCGTCACCTCCGCCATCATCAGCTCGGGCATCGACATACCCAATGCGAACACCATCATCATCAACCGAGCGGACAAGTTCGGCCTGGCCGACCTCTATCAGCTCAGGGGACGGGTGGGGAGGTCCAAGACCAAGGGCTACTGCCTCCTTCTGCTCCCGGAAGTGGGTCAGATAACCAGGGACGCCCGCAAGAGACTGGCCGCCATCAAGGAATACGAATCCCTGGGTGCAGGATTCCAGATGGCCATGCGCGACATGGAGATCAGGGGGGTCGGCGACATCCTCGGGAAGGCCCAGTGGGGCCAGGTGACCGCCATCGGTTACGAGCTCTACCAGGAGATGCTCAAGGACGCCGTGGACAGGCTCCAGGGCAGTCAGACCGTTCCGGAGATCGATCCTGAGATCAGGATAGGCATCGACGCGTACATCCCCGAGGACTACTGCCCTGATCAGCACCTGAGGCTGGGTCTGTACAAGAGGCTCTTCTCGGCGTCAACGGATGCACTGGGGAACATCGGCGACGAATTGAAGGACCTCTACGGCCCCCTGCCGGGTCCGGTGAAGGCCCTGCTGTTCATTTCCGAGGTCAGGGACATCATGAAGAGGATGAGGATCAGGAAGATAGAAATGTTCGATGAAGTGTTGAGGTTGTATGTCAGCCGTGATAGCATCATGGACCTCGAAAAAGTCAAGAACCTGCTCGAACGAAGGAAGGGCAGGCTCAAGCCCGAGGGTGTCATGGAGATCCGGCTCCACGGGCCTGACGAGGCTGGAGAGATACGCGAGATCCTCCATGATATCGCTGAGAACCGGCAGACGCTTGTGCAGGAGGCACTGAGGCATTGAGAGGCATCCCGATTCAGTCATGGTTGAGAGGTTCAGCCCGCTCCATGCCCATGATTGCCCTCGTACTCCTCGCCGTCATGTGCCCTCCCGCCCGGGGCGAGATGATCGACGGGATCGTGGCCGTGGTTGACGACACGGTCATCATGTACTCGGATGTCACGAAGAAGATGGCCGAGCTCGGGGCCAAGGAATTCGACCGGAGCTCCGCCAGGCAGGTCCTCCAGATCATGATAGAGGATGCGGTGGTCAGCAAGGTATACCGGCAGATGGGTATGCAGCCCGTCGATCTCCGCCATGCCGAGCAGGTGGCCCGCGAGATGAACATCGATGTGGCCAGCGCCAGATCCATGATCATGAAGACCACCCTCATGGAGCTCATGGTCAAGTCCCGGGTCGTCATCACCGAGTCCATGATCCGCGACTACCATGCGCTCAGCAAGGCCTATGCCGGCACGGAATCCGTCCATCTCAAGCAGATCCTCATCAAGGGAGACGCAGAGAAGGCCCGGAAGGCCATGGGCGAGATCACGTCCGGCAGGACATTCGACGAGGTGGCAGGGACCTACTCGGACCTCCTCATCTCCGGATCTGCGGACATCGGTTGGGTTGCCGTCAGCGACCTGGCCCCAGAGGCCCGCAAGGCCATAGAGTCAGCCGGCAAGGGCGGTGTGGCCGGCCCTGTTGAAATCGGTGACAGTATACTTATTTTTCAGGTGGTCGAGCAGGGTACCTCGGGCGGCAAGCCCATAGAAGAGGTGAAGGAAGAGATCGTCCAGGCCCTGCAGGATAAATACCGCAAAGAGGCCTTCGAGCACTGGCTGAACATGATCATGGCCGATCACTATATCGGGGTGTACCTCTGATGGGAGGCGCCTTCGGGTGCAGCAGTGCAAGGAACCGCGGCTGAGGCCGCCCCTGCAAGAAACCATCCATGAAGGACTTCATCGAGATAAAGGGTGCCAGCGAGCACAACCTCAAGAACGTCGACGTGCGCATACCCCGGAACAGGTTCGTCGTGGTCACGGGCGTGTCCGGCTCGGGCAAGTCTACCCTGGCCTTCGACACGCTTTATGCCGAGGGGCAGAGGAGGTATGTGGAGTCGCTCAGCGCCTATGCGCGTCAGTTCCTCGAGCAGATGCCCAAGCCTCAGGTGGAGTCCATAGAGGGTCTGTCCCCTGCCATTGCCATCGAGCAGAAGACCACCTCGAACAACCCGCGATCCACCGTGGGGACTGTCACTGAGATCTACGACTACCTTCGCGTCCTCTTTGCGCGGGCCGGGACACCCCACTGCTGGGTCTGCAGCAGGCCCATCGAATCCATGACCGTCCAGCAGATGGCACAGGCCGTCTTCGACACCGGCCCCGGCAGGAAGATCCAGCTCCTGGCCCCCATGGTGACGGGCCGCAAGGGGGAATACGCGAAACTCTTTGACAGGCTGTCCCGGGAAGGGTTTGTCAGGGTCCGCGTCAACGGCGAATACCACGAGATCGAGGACGTGCCCAGGCTCGACAAGAACAGGAAACACACCATCGAGGTCGTGGTGGACAGGGTCGTGATCAAGGAAGGGATCATGACGCGCCTGCTCGATTCCATCGAGATCGCCTGCAGGCTCTCCGGCGGGACCCTGGCGGTGCTCGATGACCGGCAGAGATACTCGGTCTATTCCGAGCACCACGGCTGTCCGGAGTGCAGCACCTCCCTGCCGGAGATATCACCCCGGATGTTTTCCTTCAACAATCCGCACGGCGCATGTGAGACATGCCACGGCCTGGGGGCCCTCATCGAGATCGACCCGGACCTGGTGGTTCCGGACGGGAAGCGCTCCCTGAACCAGGGCGCCATCGTTCCCTGGGGCGTGCCGCCGGGAAAATTCGCGGGCCGCATGATACGCTACCTCGCACGGCACCTCGGCTTCGATGAGGACACCCCCTTCGAGGACCTTCCCGATGAGACCAGGCGGATCATCCTGTTCGGCGGACCCATGAAGGATCAGTACTCGGCTCCCTTCGAAGGTGTTGTCCCCAACCTGAACCGGAGGATGAAGGAGAGCGAGACCGGGGACATCAGTGAGGACATCTCCCGTTTTATCAACAACATCGTCTGCCCTTCGTGCGGCGGAGCACGCCTCAGGGGTGAAATCCTCCACGTCACGGTGGGGGTGAAGAACATCTTCGAGCTCACCACCCTGAGCGTGGACGACCTCATGGAATTCTTCAAGGCCCTGAAGCTCAGCCGAAAAAATGAAGAGATAGCCTCCAGGCTTGTCAAGGAGATCATGGACCGCCTCGGCTTCCTGTCCTCGGTGGGCATCGGATACCTCACCCTGAGCAGGTCTGCGGGAACCCTCTCGTCCGGAGAGGCCCAGCGCATAAGGCTTGCCACCCAGATCGGCTCTGCCCTCATGGGGGTCATGTACATCCTGGACGAACCCACCATCGGGCTGCACCAGAGGGATAACGAACGGCTCATCAAGACCCTGAAGCACCTGCGCGACCTCGGCAACACGCTCATCGTCGTCGAGCACGATGAAGACACCATCATGCATGCCGACCACGTGATCGACATGGGGCCGGGTGCGGGCGAACGAGGCGGGAGCATCGTCTTCGAGGGTGATCCCCTTGAACTCCTGAACGACCCCTCTTCCCTTACGGGCGGATACCTCTCGGGCAGGCTTCGCATCCATTCCCCGGAACACAAGAGGAGGCCGAAGGGGTCCTTCATCCGCATCGTGGATGCCCGTGCCAACAACCTGAAGAACGTCAAGGCCGACATCCCCCTGGGCCTGTTCACCTGCATAACGGGCGTATCAGGCTCCGGCAAGTCGAGCCTGATCATCGACACGCTCTATCCCTACATGAACGCCGTTCTGTCCGGTTCAAGGCTACTCCCCCCGCACGTCAAGGCAATAACCGGCATCGAGCACATCGACCGGGTCATCAACGTGGACCAGAGCCCCATCGGCAGGACCCCCCGCTCCAATCCCGCCACGTACACGGGGGTGTTCACCCTCATCCGCGAGCTCTTTTCCTTGCTGCCCGACGCCAAGGTGAGGGGTTACCAGCCCGGCCGGTTCAGCTTCAATGTCAAGGGCGGCAGGTGCGAGGCATGCCAGGGGGACGGGCTCATCAAGATCGAGATGCACTTCCTCCCCGACGTGTATGTCATGTGCGACCACTGCCAGGGGAGACGCTTCAACGATGAAACCCTGGAGATCAAGTACAAGGGGAGGTCCATCGCGGATGTCCTCGACATGACCGTGAGCCAGGCCCTCGAACTCTTCGATGCCGTTCCCCGGATCAAGAGGAAGCTCAAGACCCTGATCGATGTCGGCATGGACTACATACGGCTCGGCCAGAGCGCCACCACGCTCTCCGGGGGCGAGGCCCAGAGGACCAAGCTGGCCCGGGAGCTTTCCAAGCGCTCAACCGGGCGTACCATGTACATCCTGGACGAGCCCACGACGGGTCTTCACTTCGACGACATCAACAAGCTCCTCATCGTCCTGCACCGCCTGGTGGACGAAGGGAACACGGTCGTTGTCATCGAGCACAACATGGACATCATCCGGTCAGCCGACCACATCATCGACCTGGGACCCGAAGGCGGAGACGGAGGCGGTTATATCATCGCTAGGGGGAGCCCCGAGGATATCGCCCGGGTGGAGTCGTCATACACCGGACAGTTCCTGAAGAGGAACCTGGCAAAGACCTGAGCTCCTGGAATTGGCCTTGGGGCAATGCCGGATGATGGAAACCGGCACCTCAGGTGCTTGTCTTGAACTGCATTGACTCACCTCCACATCTGTGGTTAGATTTCTCTCACATTCAATGAAATAGAACTTTTTCACAGGGATACGTGGAAGGAGGATATGACGTGAAAAAATGTCTCGTGATCGCCGCCTGTATTCTGTCCATGACCGCCGTTCTCTGGGCTCCCAGTCTCGCCGAGGACAAGAAGTTCAGGATCGAGGTCCTCCAGGTCACCAATATCGAGCCCTACCAGAAATCGTACTCGGCCTTCATCGCGGAGCTCGCCCGCAACGGCTTCGTCCAGGGCAAGAACCTGGAGATCCGGAGAAAGATCATAGGCTTCGACATGGAAAAGGCCAACCTCTGGAGCAGGGTGGGCGTTCTCATGCAGATCAAGGGCGAGGCCATGCGCATCGCCGATGTGAAGCCCGACCTGGTCTTGACCATCGGGACGCCGTCCACGAAACATGCAAAGGACAAGGTGATCGGGGCCGGCATACCTCTCGTCTTCACGGCTGTCGCCATTCCTACGGCGGCAGGCTGTAAATCGCAGACCCAGGCGGGGCCAGGCTTCACCGGATCAACCCTGTACATGAGCATGAAAGACGCGCTGAAGATCGTGAAGCTCGCCTTTCCCAAGCTCAAGACCATCGGCATCGTGCACAGCGACGACGAGAACGGCATCGCCCACGTGGAAGAGGCCAAAAAGGTCGCCCCCACCCTCGGCATGACGGTCATCTCCAAGGAGATCGACAAGAACAGCAAGCTCACCCCTGTCCTGGGTGAGCTCCAGAAACAGGGAGTCGAGGCCTTTGCCGTGCCCCTGGACACCTACTACGGCTTGAGGAACTACGAAGCCTGCCACGAACTCGAGAAGTTCTCGATGCAGACAAAGATCCCTGCCTTCAGCTTCGCCCTCATGAAGGTCCCGGGTGCCCTCCTGTATGTGGGCTCGGACTTCGGCGAGATAGGCACACTTTCCGGACAGCAGGCCGCCAAGATCCTCAAGGGGGAGGCAAAGCCCGAGGCCCTGCCCATACTCAAGCAGGAAGACCTCAGGATCCTGGTGGACACGAAGATGATGAAGGCGCTGAACTGGCAGCTTCCCATGGATCTGCTCCGGCTCGCGAAGTCCGTGGAGTGAGACACTCCTCGAGGGGAGCGCGAACCCCGATCCCATAGGCTCCCGGGGCGTCCGTCATGGTTGGACTGCCCGCAAATGCTCTTGGATAAATGACTTGACAATGTTTCGACAAGTAATATATGTGTGGCAGCCTGGAAAGCATACCATTCGAAAGGGGAATAAGGATACATGGCTGTAAGCATCAGACTGACCCGTGGAGGCGCTGCAAAAAAGCCATTTTATCGTGTTGTCGTGACAGATTCCCGCAACAAGCGCGACGGCAGATTCATTGAGATCGTCGGTTATTTCGATCCCAAGTTCAGACCCGAAAGCATCACCCTGAAGATAGACAGGATAAAGGAATGGATTGCCAATGGCGGTCAGCTCTCTCCGGCAGTGAAAAAGCTCATCAAGGAGAAAGGATACTCGCTCTAAGTCATCTAATATCCCTGGGGTGGTGATTCCATGAGAGAGCTTATCGAGTTCATCGCGAAGGCGCTTGTCGATTATCCGGATGAGGTGAGGGTATCTGAAGTCCAGGCCGAAGTGACAACGGTCATCGAGCTGAGAGTTGCCAAATCTGATCTCGGGAAGGTGATCGGAAAGGAAGGGCGCACGGCCCGCGCCATGCGTACACTCCTTACCGCCGCATCCACCAAGATTAAAAAGAGGGCGGTGCTGGAGATCATCGAATAGAGACGATGCCGGATCTTGTGGAGATCGCACGGATCAAAGGTCCGCACGGCCTGAAAGGCAGGCTGCACATAGTACCCCTGGGTAGTTCCTTCGAAGGTTTTCAGCGTTATTCCTCTCTCTTCATCGGGCGCACGGGAGCGCCGGTGAAACTGCTGTCCGTGGAGAAGAAGAAGGGCGGCTTCATCATAGCCCTTGAAGGTCTCGACCACATTTCCCAGATAGAACACCTCAAGGGGGAGGTCCTGTGCGTATGCAGTGACCAGCTTCCGGCGCTGCAGGAGGATGAGTACTTCTGGCGCGACATCATCGGCCTCAAGGTCCTCGATGGACAGGGAAGAGAACTCGGCGTCGTGACCGGGATGTTCCCGACCGGCAGCAACGACGTGCTCGAGGTGGGGTCAGAGAAGCGCATCCTTATCCCCTTCACCAGGGACGTCATCAGGGAGATATCCGTCCAGGAAGGCCGGATCATCATCGATGCGGCCCTGATGGACGGCCTTCTGGACTGAAAGCCGCACTGCAGTGGACATCAACATCATCACCCTCTTTCCCGGCATGTTCGAAGGCGTGTTCCAGGAGAGCATCATCGCAAGGGCCGTTGCGAAGGATCTCGCCCGGATACGGATCGTTCACCTGAGGGATTTCGGCCTGGGCCCCCACAGGGTCGTGGACGACATGCCCTTCGGCGGGGGCGGCGGCATGATACTCAAGCCCGAGCCCATTGCTGCAGCCCTTCAGACCGTGGAGCCCCGGGGCAGGGTCATCCTCACCACTCCCAGGGGCATGCCCTTCACCCAGGATCACGCCCTGCGGCTGAGCAGGGAGCCGGTCATAACAGTCCTCTGCGGTCACTATGAAGGCGTGGACGAGCGGGTTTCGCAGCTCTTTGTAGATGAGGAGCTGTCCATCGGCGACTATGTCCTCACCGGTGGAGAGCTGCCCGCCATGGTCATGACGGATGCCATCGTGAGGCTCATCCCCGGGGTCCTCGGCAGGGACAGCCTCCACACGGGGGATTCCCACTACCATGGGCTCCTGGAGCATCCGCAGTACACGAGACCCAGGGTCTACATGGGCCTGAGCGTGCCGGAGGTCCTCCTGTCAGGCAACCACGAGGATATCAGGAGATGGCGCGAAATGACGGCCAAGGAGAAAACCCGTGCGGTGAGGCCCGACCTCCTGGAGGAACCCCGCCCCACTACGGGCAATGACCATGAGGAGGGCGGCGGCTGATGCTCTCCGTTGCCCTTCTGCACTGGCCCTGTCTCGACAGGAACGGCAAAGAGGTCGCGAGCGCCGTCACGAACCTTGACCTGCACGATTGTGCAAGAGTATGCTTGACATACGGCATCGATACGCTCTATATCGTTCACCCAAACCGTGGTCAGTTGGATTTTGCACAGAGGATCATGGATCACTGGCTCAGGGGGTTCGGCGCAGAGTACAACCCTTTCAGGAAAAGGGCGCTGGAGACCATACGGCTCGTGGACAGCATTGACGAAATCAAGCGGCAGACAGGGGGCCTTATGGTGGGCACATCGGCCAGGAAGATGCCGGGATGCATTTCCTGGGCTGAGGCAAGAAGTCTTTCACGCACCGCCGACATGTGCCTGCTGTTCGGAACGGGCTGGGGTATCTCCCAGCGGGTGATCGAGACATTCGATGCCGTGGTGGAACCCATAGCGGGAAGGGGAGACTTCAACCATCTTTCCGTCCGTTCTGCCGTAGCAATAGCCCTAGACAGGTTAGCTTAGGAGGAACCGATGAACATCTTGGATGCATTTGAAAAATCGCAGATGAAGGAAGGGCTGCCCGAAATACGTATCGGCGACAAGGTCCGTGTCTCCATGAAGATCGTAGAGGGTTCACGTTCCCGATCCCAGATCTTCGAAGGCGTCGTGGTTGCGCGCCACAGGGGAAACAACCGTGAGTCCATCACCGTCAGGAAGCATTCCTATGCTGTCGGTGTCGAGAGGGTCTTCCCCCTGCACGCACCAAGCGTCGAGAAGGTCGAGGTCGTGAGCCAATCCAAGGTCAGACGTGCGAAACTCTACTACCTGAGGGAGCTCAGAGGAAAGGCCGCACGCCTGCGAGAGATCCGCAACTAGCATGCCCCTGGAGCATGAGCTCATCGCGCGCGGCATCTGGCCCCTGTGCGGTGTGGACGAGGCCGGCAGGGGACCGCTGGCCGGCCCGGTCGTGGCTGCGGCGGTGATCATGGACCCGGCTTCACCCCTGCGCACCTCGGTGAGGGATTCCAAACAGCTCACCAGAACACGCCGTGAACGTATCTACGAGGAGCTACTCTCTTCAGGCGATGTGCAGTTCGGCCTCTCCATCGTCGAGGCCCCTGCCATCGATGCCATGAACATCCTGAAGGCGACACTGGCCGCAATGGCCGAGGCGGTCTGCAGGCTGAGCGTCCAACCCCTGGCCGCACTGGTGGACGGAAACGCGGTCCCTGCCGTGGCATGCACATGCTACCCCGTGGTCAAGGGAGACATGACCGAACCGTCCATCTCTGCCGCCAGCATCATAGCCAAGGTCACCCGGGACAGGATCATGGCCCGGATGGAAGAGCTCTACCCCGGGTACGGCTTCTCGCAGCACATGGGGTATCCCACAAAAGACCATTACGCAGCGATCCACAGGCTCGGTGCGTGTCCGATCCACAGGAGAACCTTCAAGGGTGTGTCCTAAATCCTCACGGGAAAAAGGGGCCATCGGGGAAGAGGCGGCCAGGAGATACCTGGAAGAACAGGGTTTCACGATCCTGGAGACGAATTTTCATGCCCGCCCGGGCGAGATTGACATCATTGCCCGCGAAGGCGCTGAGATCGTCTTCGTGGAGGTGAAGACCGCATCTGGTGACACCTTCGGCAATCCCATGGGATGGGTGCCGCGCTGGAAACAGAACCGTATCATCCTGACTTCGCTGATATATCTCAAGAAAAAAGGACTTGCAGATGCACCCATGCGCTTCGATGTCATCACGGTCAACCGCGACAGGAAGGTGCACCATGTGCGCGATGCCTTCAGGGCCACAGGTTCGCTTCCTCTGTGATCAGAACCTGGGGAGACTTGCCAAGTGGCTGAGAATCCTCGGCTTCGACACCGAATACATGCGCCGCGACAGCGATGAGCGCATGCGCCGGGCCATGGCATCCGGCCGGATCGTGCTGACAAGGAGGTCATCGACCCCCCCAAGCACGTCCGTTCACGTCATCGTCCACGACCGCGTCCAGGACCAGCTCCGGCAGCTCGGCATGATCTATGACCTCTCACCGGGCGCCTCGGCTTTCTCCCGGTGCACGCGCTGCAACGCCCCCCTGGAGGAAGCCCAACCCGATGCCGTGAAGGGCCTCGTCCCGGACTATGTCCATGCCACGCAGGCATCATTTGCCAGATGCTTCTCCTGCGGCCGCATCTACTGGAAGGGTACCCATACCATGCGGATCTGTGATAGAGTCAAATCCGTACTGGAAACTATCCGGCCATGACCAGACAAGAACTCACAGACAAGCTGCTCAAACCCCTGAAGGGCAAACGCAAGGTCCTCATCATCGCCCATGAGAATCCCGACCCTGACAGCATTGCGGCCGCGTACGGCCTGAAGTTCCTCTTCCGCAAGGCGGCCGGTGTCACGGCAGTCATTGCCTACAGCGGCATCATCGGCAGGGCGGAAAACCGGGCCATGGTCAAGATGCTGGATATCGACCTGGTGCCCCTTGCCAAGATCAATCCACGCAATTACTCCATCGTCGCCGTGGTTGACTGCCAGCCCCACACCGGGAATCTCAACCTGCCCAAGGGGGTGTTCCCGAACATCATCATCGACCACCACCCCGTGAGGAAGACCTCCCTGAAGGCAGACTATCACGATCTCCCCCGGGATGTGGGGAGCACCTCAACGGTCATTACCCAGTACCTGCGGACCCTCGGCATCGAGCCGGACCGTAAGGTGGCAACCGCCCTGTACTACGGCATAAAATCAGACACGCGGGACCTGGGCCGGCAATCCACCGATGACGACATCAGGGCATCCATATACCTTTTCCCCCACATCCTGCAGAAAAAGCTTTCCCGCATCGAGCATCCGGAACTCCCGCGGCAGTACTTCCAGGAGCTCAACGCGGTCCTCACCAACACCCTGCTGTATGGAGAGGTCGTCGTCGCTCGCGTCGAGGTCATGAGCTGGCCCGAGATGATCGGCGAATTCGCCGACGAGCTCATCCAGATGGAGGGCGTCCGCTGGTGCATGTGTTACGGCAGGCACAACGGATCACTGCTCTTTTCCATCCGGGCCAAGAGAACCAACGACATGGCGGGCGTCCTTGCCCACAAGATAGCCACCGGCATAGGCAAGGGCGGTGGCCATGAGACCTTTGCCGCCGGCAAGATCGATGTCGTCCAGGCCCTCAAGAAGGTGAAGGACCCGGAGGATATCCTGGTGAAGCGCTTCCTCAAGGAGGTCAATCCGAAGGGCATGGATCCCGTGCGGCTCATCAACCACGACAAGGAGCCCCCCAGGGACAGGGCGCTACCCGTCAACGGCAATCCCTAGCAAGTTGGATTGAGTGAAAAGAAGCGACAAGATCTTTCCTTATTTTCCCTGAATGGGGATGATATCCAGGAAAGGAGGTATGGTATGAGGTACAAGTTTCTGAAATTGAGGCAAGACAATGCAACCCTGTGGGTTGAGATCGTTAACCCACCGGTAAATTTCAGCACAACGTCCCTTGAAGAGGAAATCTTTTCCCTTGTCAAAGAGACGGAGAAAGATCCGGCTATACGGGTGTTCATCCTCACCGGTGGTATAGAGGATATCTATATCAGACACTTCTCTATCCCCGAGCTTGTCCAATCAACGCCGGATATCAAGAAACTCTTCTTGGACAAGGTCTTCGCTTCGAGGATAACCGGAAGGATTTTCGCTTTTTCTACGACCCTGACCAACTGGTTCATGGACTGGTTCCCCGGGCTTGAGCGGATTATCCTGAAATTGCTGAAGGCAACCAGTGGTTACTCATCAGCCTTATATCTATGGTTCATGATGCACCGGCTCTATCTCGCCATTGAGCGAATGAACAAGATCACTATCGCCGCCATCAATGGTTCCGTCAACGGCGGTGGTGCAGAGATGTCGACCTGCTTCGATTTCAGGTTTATGATCAATGACCAGGATTTTACGATAGGGCAACTGGAGGTGCTGCTGGGTATCCTGCCGGGCGGCGGCGGAAGCCAGCGTTGGCCCCGGCTTATTGGAAAGGCAAAGGCCCTGGAACTCATGCTCAGAGGAAACCTCATATCACCGGAAGAGGCTGAAAGGTTGGGCATGATCACGGGAAGTTTCAGAAAGGATGAATTCCATGCCAAGGTCCAGGAGTTCGCAGATGCCATGAGCAGGCGCCCGCCGGTCGCTGTCGACGGTATCAAGAAGGCTGTGCACCAAGGTCTGGAAACCAACCTCAGGCACAGTTTGAGCATCGAACTAGAAGAGTCCGCTCGTTGCTTCTCATCTCTTTCCACCCACAAAATCATGAAAGGCTATAACGACTACATCAAAGAAACAATCGAGGCACCGAACGTGAAACCAACAACCATCAGAGACGCTGTGATTCATCTTGAGAGTGAGGAATTTCTGAAATCTCTCGATGTATAGCGTTCATGAACAAGATGTGCCTAAGATCATAATCAGATCTATGGTGACCGCTAAAGTCTAACACACAGAGCTGATCTCTGCGATGACATCATGGTTTCAGATTCGCAGAAATTTATGGTTCGAGTTTGATAATCTGGAGCATCAATCTATTGAAGTAATCAACACCCCGGGCTAACCAGAAGGGACGGCACAAAATCTTCAGTTTATGCAAAATTAGAGAGTCGGGACATAGAAGGGGAAAAATAGTGTCAAGACTCGTTAGAATTGAATTGTTGTAAAACGTAGATGGGATATTATTATTATCTAAAATCTATTAAATAAAGAGGGCCAAGCATGAGATATTCAAATCCCATGGTTTTCCTGGCGTTTTTCATAACTTTCATGATTCTTCCTGGCTGCGCGGCGCTCAACACCTTTCAGAAACAAGGCCAGATACGACTTGAGGGACTGCATGGACCCGTGACTGTCATGCGCGATGAACATGGTATGGCCTATATCTACGCAGACACAATTGACGATGCGCTCATGGCACATGGATTTGTAAGCGCCCAGGACCGCCTGTTCCAGATGGAGCTTACCAGGCTTTTTGCAACGGGCAGGATCTCCGAACTTGCAGGAGAACAGGCCGTGCCCTTGGACACCAGGATGCGGACTCTTGGCTTCCTCCGTAATGCACGAAAACAAGCTGCTTTGCTCAATGATGAATCTCGGATGTTTTTCGAACGCTATTTGGAGGGGGTCAATGCCTATATCAGGAACCACTCTGACACTTATCCCCTGGAGTTCAAGCTGGCGGGCATATCCCCTACAGCCTGGAGTGTCGAAGAATCGCTGGCAGTCATGTACCTTATGAGCTGGAACTCTGCTGCAAATATCGATACCGAGATCATCACCCAGATGCTCATCGAGAAGGTCGGGATTGACAAGGCCAGGGAAATATTCCCCATCAACATCAACCCCGATGACGCAGCACGAACTGTGGACTCGCAAAATGCACCACATACAGCTACTCTAGACTTGGGCTTCATGAATGCCCCCGATCTCTATGACTACCTGGACCATAGCATGCTGCAAATCGGGAGTAACAACTGGGCTGTGGGGCCGCAGTCATCATCGAATGGCAGACCCATTGTCGCCAATGATCCTCACATTGAGGCGAACATACTCCCTGGACCCTGGTATCCGGTCGGAATTATCATGCCAAATGTTCGGATAGTAGGTGCGGGAATTCCCGGCACCCCGGGGATGGTGATCGGGCGTACAAACAACATTGCATTCGGTGTGACAAATTCCTATGCGGATGCGCAGGATCTTTATGTCGAAACAGTTGATCCGAAAGATCCCATGCGCTACTTGGAAGGGCCTTCCTCAATTCCGTTCACCATGTTGACTGAAACCCTCAAGATCAAAGACAAGGAAGCCAAAGGTGGATTCCGCACCAAGGACATAACCATCAAGCTAACCAGGCGCGGACCAGTAATCTCAGGTGCCATGCCGAGACTTGAAACCCAAAAGGTCATCAGCATGCGCTGGGCACCTTTCGAAACCATGGGGCCCAGAATCGGGGTCGATGGAATTCTCACAGCGAAGACAGTTTATGAAATTCGTGAAGCGCTCAGAGAAACAAATTTTATCATGCTCAACTTTGTGTTCGCCGACACCAGTGGCAATATCGGCTGGCAGACTTCGGGCAAGATTCCAATCCGTTCCTCAGGAGATGGAACTGTCCCCTTCATCGTCAAGGACAGCATTGACAATTGGACTGGTTGGATACCCTATGAAGAGATGCCACAAGCCTATAATCCGGAACGTGGGTGGGTCGGCACCTGCAATCACCTGACAGTCTCGAAAAACTACCCGTATTATTATACCTCCTTTGCTTCACCCACCTTCCGCT